>JADQCC010000051.1 GCA_016278295.1 Roseovarius sp.
ATCCGGGGCTTCTGCGGAGCGTGGCTCCGTGTGTCATGGTCCGCGTTCGGCGGCTCAAGATAGCACCGTTGTCCGTGGGTAAGCGCCCGACCCCGGAGAAGCGATCCCACACGTCGCGCAAAGACGTCGCGCCGGATGCCGTGCTTCATATAAATGTTACAAAAACGTAGCACTGATGTCACCCGAGACGCCTATTCGACGCGTGGTTGTCCAAACCTAAACCTGACAGCAGGAGCTATCATGTCCTACACCAAACTTTCCGTCTCGGCGCTGGCGCTGGCCGCCATGTCCGCGACCACCGCCGCCGCGCGTGACCAGATCAGCATCGTCGGATCGTCGACCGTTTTCCCCTACACGCAGGCCGTGGCCGAGCAGTTCGCCAACACCACCGGCCGCCCTTCGCCGATCGTGGAATCCACCGGCACCGGTGGCGGCATGCAGATTTTCTGCGAAGGCATCGGCGAAGACCATCCTGACCTGACCGGCGCGTCGCGCGCGATGAAGGCCTCGGAATGGGCCACCTGCCAGGAAAACGGCGTGACCGACATCACCGAGGCGATGATCGGCTATGACGGCCTGTCGCTGGCCGTGTCGCGGTCCAACGACTTCGCCTGGGATCTGACGCTGGAAGATATCTACCTCGCGCTGGGGGCCGAGGTGCCGGTCGATGGCGAGTGGGTGGAAAACCCCTACAGCAAGTGGTCGGAAGTCAATCCCGACCTGCCCGACACCGATATCCTGGTGCTTGGACCGCCGCCGACCTCGGGCACCCGCGACGCCTTTGTCGAGCTGGCGATGCGCGAGGGCTGCAAGGAGACCGATTACGTCGCGAACGGCGACTTCGACAAGAAGTGGGTAAAGGAAAACTGCTCGCGCATGCGCACCGACGGCCCCTTCATCGAAGCCGGTGAAAACGACAACCTGATCGTGCAGCGCCTCGAGGCCGACCCGAATGCGCTGGGCATCTTCGGTTACTCGTTCCTGTTCGAGAACATGGACAAGCTCAAGGGCGTGAGCATCAACGGTGTCGAGCCCACCGCCGATACCATCGGTGACTTCTCCTACCCGATCGCGCGCCCGCTGTTCTTCTACGTCAAGAATGCGCATCGCGGCGTGATTCCCGGCCTTCAGGAATTCATCGAAGAGTACATGTCCGAGGACGCGATGGCCCCCGGCGGCTATCTCGAGGAGCGCGGCATGGTCACCCTGCCCGATGATCTGCGCGCCAAGACCCAGGACGCCGTCATCAACGCGGCCTCCATGGAACCCAAGAGCTGATACGGCTATACTTCTGACCGGGCGCGGCGCGACGCGCCTCCCTGACGCCCCCTCCCGCAGTGGCGGGGGCGTCATCACTTGAAACGGCAGGCATTCCCATGACGCTCATCGCCTTTCTGATCCTGTTCGTCGCCGTGGTGATCGGGTACGTTCTCAATCTGCGCGCCGCCCGCGCCCTCCGCGCCGGCGGCACGGCGATGCATTCGCTCGACGGGTTCCACGGCGGATATGCCGCGCTGTCGGTGCTCATCCCGACCTTCTTTCTCGTCGTGCTGTGGCTGCTGTTCCAGGGAACGGTGATCGAGATGCTGGTGAAGGCGGGGCTGCCCTCGGGTCAGCTCGATGGTCTCGGGACCGGCGAAATCCAGTTGATCATGGCCGAAATCCGTTCCATCGCGGGCGGTCGTATCTTCGGCGAGCCCGAGCAATGGAAGCTGGACGCCGCCGAGCGCCTCGTGTCGCTGCGCGCGATTTCGGGGATGCTTCTGATCGCCACCACTGCGGCGCTGGCGGCGCTGCTGCTGTACCGCGCCCATCGTCGCGTGTCCGCCGATTTCCGGGCGCGGCAGGGCACCGAGGGCATGGTGCATGGCCTGATGGTGGCCTGCGCCACGGTGGCGATCTTCGTGACCATCGGCATCGTCGCGTCGCTCCTGTTCGAGACGATCCGTTTCTTCAAAATGGTGCCGTTCTGGGAATTTGTCCTCGGCACATCGTGGGAGCCGCAGATCCCGCTGCGCGAGGACCAGATCGCGGCAGAAGGTGCCTTTGGCATGTTGCCGGTGTTTCTCGGCACGCTCGTCATCGCCACGGTGGCGATGCTGGTGGCCACGCCCATCGGCCTCCTGTCGGCCATCTACCTGCATGAATTCGCCTCGCACCGGGTGCGTTCGGTGGTCAAGCCGGTGCTCGAGATACTCGCCGGTGTGCCGACGGTGGTCTATGGCTTCTTCGCCATTCTCGTGATCGCCCCCGCGATCCGTTCTTTCGGCGGCGAACTGGGCCTGCCCATCGCGCCCAACACCGCGTTGGCGGCAGGCAGCGTCATGGGCATCATGCTGATCCCGTTCATTTCGTCCTTCGCCGACGATGCGCTGGGCGCGGTGCCGCGCAGCCTGCGCGACGGATCGCTCGCGGTTGGCGCCACCCCGGCCGAGACCGTTCTCAAGGTGCTCTTTCCCGCCGCCATTCCGGGCATAGTGGGGGGCATCCTGCTCGCCGTGAGCCGCGCCATCGGCGAGACGATGATCGTCGTGATGGCCGCCGGTCTCATCGCCAAGATGACGATCAACCCACTCGACAGCGTGACCACCGTGACCGTGCAGATCGTGACCCTGCTGATCGGCGACACGGCCTTCGACAGCCCCAAGACCCTCGCGGCCTTCGCGCTCGGCATGGTGCTGTTCCTGATGACGCTGGTGATCAACATCGCGGCGCTGCGCATCGTGCGCAAATACCGTGAAATCTACGACTAGGACTCATGGCCATGACCGACGCGACCACGGACAAGTTCGACTGGGCGGCCCCCACCTTTCAGGCCGGCCTGCGCAAGCGCAAGCGCAATCAATGGTGGCTCAAATCCCTCGGGCTGGGGGCCATTTCGATCGCCTTCGCGATGCTGTTGCTGCTGATCGGGTCGCTGATATCGACCGGGTATTACGCCTTCACCCAGACCCATCTGGAAATCGAGGTGGAGCTCGACCCCGGCCTGATTCGTGCCGATGCGCCCGAGCGCGGCAATTACCGTCAGATCCTGACAAACACGATGCAGTCGCTATTCCCCGATGTGCCCGATAATCGGGCGGAGTTGCGCAAGCTTACAAGCATCCTGTCCAACGGCGCGCAGTTCACGATCCGCGACATGGTTGTCGCCGACCCCGGCCTGATCGGCGAGACGGTAAGCGTGACCGTCCCGGTCTCGGACCCCTACGATCAGCTCAACAAGGGGCTGATCGACCCCGACACCCCCGAGCAGAACCGTCGCCTCACGAATGACGAGATCGCGAATTTCAACCGGCTCGCCGAGGCCGGGATGCTCTCCGAGCCGCTAAACTGGGGGCTGATCACCAACGCCGATTCGCGCTTCCCGGAACTGGCGGGGCTCAAGGGCGCGATCATCGGCTCGGCCTATGCGCTGCTGGTGTGTTTCATGCTGGCCTTCCCCGTGGGCATTGGCGCGGCGATCTATCTAGAGGAATTCGCGCCCAGGAACCGCCTGTCGGACCTCATCGAGATCAACATCAACAATCTCGCCGCGGTGCCCTCGGTGGTCTTTGGCCTGCTCGGTCTCGCGGTGTTCATCGGCTGGTTCGGAATGCCGCGCTCGGTGCCCTTCGTGGGCGGGCTGACGCTGGCGCTGATGACCCTGCCGACGATCATCATCGCCACCCGCGCGGCGCTCAAGGCCGTGCCGCCCTCGATCCGCGAGGCGGCGCTGGGCGTGGGGGCGTCCAAGCAACAGGTGGTGTTCGGCCATGTCCTGCCGCTGGCGATGCCCGGCATCCTGACCGGCACGATCATCGGGCTGGCGCAGGCGCTGGGCGAAACCGCGCCGCTCTTGCTGATCGGAATGAACGCCTTCATCACCTCCGCCCCGGCAACGCCTTTCGACAGCGCGACCGCCTTGCCTACACAGATATTCATCTGGGCCGACAGCCCGGAACGGGGCTTCGTCAGCCGCACCTCGGCCGCGATCCTCGTCTTGCTGACCTTCCTCATCACGATGAACGCCATCGCCATTTTCCTGCGCCATAAATTCGAGCGGAAATGGTAGAAAGGACCGAGAAAAGATGTATGACGTGACAAAACCGGAGCACGACGTGGCCCAGGCCGAAACCAAGATATCCGCGAGAGGCGTGCAGGTCTATTATGGCGACACCCACGCCATAAAGGATGTCGACGTGGATATCGCGGACAAGACCGTGACTTCGTTCATCGGCCCCTCGGGCTGCGGCAAATCCACCTTTCTACGCTGCATCAACCGCATGAACGACACGATCGACATCTGCCGTGTCAAGGGCGATATCAGGATCGACGGGCAGGACATCCACGCGCCGTCGGTCGATCCCGTGCAGTTGCGCGCCAAGGTGGGTATGGTGTTCCAGAAGCCCAACCCGTTCCCCAAGTCGATCTATGACAACGTGGCCTACGGCCCCAAGATCCACGGCATGACGCGCAACAAGGCCGAGCTTGACGAGGTGGTGGAAGCCGCCCTGCGCGGCGCGGGGCTCTGGGACGAGGTCAAGGACCGGCTCGACACCCCCGGCACCGGGCTGTCGGGCGGCCAACAGCAGCGGCTCTGCATCGCGCGCGCCGTGGCCACGCAACCCGAGGTCTTGCTGATGGACGAGCCGTGCTCGGCGCTCGACCCGATCGCGACCGCCCTGATCGAGGATCTGATCGACGGGCTGAAGAAGCAGTTTTCCGTGGTGATCGTCACTCACTCGATGCAGCAGGCGGCGCGTATCAGCCAGAAGACCGCGTTCTTCCACCTCGGCAACCTCGTGGAATATGGCGATACCGACATGATCTTTACTAACCCGCAGGATGAGCGGACGGAGAACTACATCACCGGGCGCACCGGCTGAGGCGTGGCCCCGCGCGATCATTCGCACGGGGCAGGGGCCTTAGCCCTGCGCGGCGGTGACGATCAGCTCCACCTTGTACGCGGGCGTGGCGAGCTTTGCCTCGCCACAGGCGCGGGCGGGCGCGTGTCCCTCGGGCACCCAGGCATCCCAAACCGCGTTCATCTCTGCGAAATCGGTCATGTCGGCGAGCCAGATCACGCATTGCAGGATGCGCGTGGCATCCGATCCGGCCTCGGCCAGAAGGGTCTCGACCTTCTCAAGACAGGAGCGGGTCTGGTCGGCGACGCTGTCACCCGGGTTGCCGACCTGCCCGGCAAGGTAGACGGTGCCGTTATGGGTGACGATCTGGCTCATGCGTTGGCCGGTGTGGTGGCGGGTGATATCGCTCATGAAATGTGCCTTTCGGTTGGGTCAGATGAGGCGGTCAGGCGCGAGGGCGGCGCGGGTCGCCGTGTCGATTGCAGGCGCACCGCCGGTCAGTAGCGCGGCGCTCAATCGCGATAGCGCGGGCGCGGTCTGAACGCCATAGCCACCCTGACCAGCCAGCCAGAAAAAGCCATCTGCGCGCGGATCAAACCCCGCCACCGGCGTGCGGTCGGGGGCAAAGGTGCGCAGCCCCGCCCAGCTATGTTCCAGCCGCGTGACCTCGTGCGTCACCGCCTGCTCAAAGCGATGCAGCCCTTCGGCGAGCACCATGTCCTCTGGCCAGGCGTCATGCGGGTCCACCGGATCCTCGTCGGCGGGGGACACCATCAGCTTGCCGGCTTCGGGTTTGGCATACCATGTCTCGGCGATGGAGCCGAAGATCGGCCAGTTTTCGGTGTCATGGCCATCCGGCGCCGGGATAATCGCGGCGGAGCGGCGATAGGGCTGAAACCCGAGGCGCGGCAGACCGGCCATCGCGGCCACCTCGTCGGCCCACGCGCCCGCGGCATTGACCACGGTCGGTGCCGTGAACGCGCCCTGCGCGGTCTCTACCTGCCATTGGCCTGCCCTGTGTCGCAACGCCTGTACCGCCGCGCCGGTGACGATCCGCCCGCCGCGCGAACGCAGCATCCTTGCATAGCCCTGCAACAGCAGGTCTACGTCGATCCCGCGCGCGTCGCGCTCGATCATCGCGCCGGCGATGCGCTCGGGGCGCAGGATGGGGACGATCTCGGCCGCCTCGCGCCCGGTCAGCCGCTCCACCCCCACCGCGCCATCTAGATAGGCGTCGAGCACCGGCAGTTCCGCCTCAGATGCGACCATCAGCTCGCCGCGCGGGCTGAGGATGGGTTTGTCGCTGATCTCGCCGGGTTGCTCGAAAATCGGCTCGGCCACGGCGTTCAAGGCCCTCAGCGTGGCGTTGCCGTAATTGCGGATAAAGATCGCCGCAGAGCGCCCCGTCGCGTGATAGCCGATCTGCGGCTCGCTCTCCAGCACGGTGACGCTGGCCCCCGCGCGGGCGCATTCCGCCGCCGCACTGATGCCCGCGATGCCGCCGCCGATGACGAGGATATCGGTCATGGCCGCGCCCCCTCGAACCCGGTGAGGGTGGCGGTCAGGTTCTGGCCCAGCTCCTCGCACAGATAGCCGCCCTCCTGCACAAAGAGCGTGGGCAGCCCCAGTTCCGCTATGGCGGCGCCGATGCGGGTAAAGCCGGGGGTGGTGATGGCAAGCCCCTGGAACGGGTCGCCCTCGTAGGCGTCGAGACCGAGCGCCACGACCACGGCGTCGGCACCGAAATTGGTGATGCGTTCGAGGGCCCGGTCGAGGGTCTTGAGATAGTCGTCGTCGCCGGTCTTGCGCGGCAGCGGCAGGTTGAGGTTGTAGCCGGTGCCGCGCCCTTCGCCCCGCTCCGAGGCATGGCCCCAGAAGAACGGGTAAAAGCGTTCGGGATCGGCATGGATCGAGACGGTCAGCACATCGTCGCGGTCGTAAAATATCCCCTGCGTGCCATTGCCGTGATGCACATCGACGTCGAGAATGGCGGGGCGCAGGCCGGCCATACGCAACCGTTCGGCGGCGATGGCGGCGTTGTTGAGAAAACAGAATCCCCCCGCCAGATCGCCAAAGGCATGGTGCCCCGGCGGGCGGCAGAGGGCATAGGCGGCACGCGTGCCCTGCTCCAGCAGATCGGCCCCGGTCACGGCCACCTGCGCCGACCAATAGGCGGCCTCCCATGTGCCCGCGCCGATGGGACAGGCCGTATCGGCCTGGTGATAGCCTGCCTGCCCCACGGCGGATTTGGGGTAGCCATCGGCGCGCGTGGCGGGGTGGATGTTGGGGATCACCTCTGGCCCGCCGCCGTCGATCCGTTGCCAGCGGGTGTGGATGTTGCGCAGGAACGTCACATACTCCGGCGAATGGAGCGCCGCAATCGGCCCGAGCCCGGCATCCTTCGGGGCGACGATCTCGCAGCCCGCCGCCTTTGCCCCCTCGGTCAGCCGCGCGATGCGCTCGGGCTGTTCGGGGCTGGGCTGAATGACGCCATTGGCCATGAAATGCTTGGGATCATGCTTCCACTGGCGGTCGTCGAATACGGCCTTCATCTGCCCTCTCCCTTCAATCCTTCAAACCCTGACTGTGACAGGCGCATCTGTGTCACGTTCTCCTGCGGCGCAAAGCCGAGCCGCTCGTAAAACCGGCGCGCGGCGGTGCTGTGGCCGTAGACCGCCAGCGTCATCCACTCGGCCTGCCACAGCTTCCCGGCCCGCCGCGCGATCTCGGCCAGAACATTCTGTCCGACCCCCAGTCCGCGCGCCGCGCCATCGACCCACAGATCCGAGACATAGACCCCCGCCGCACCCCGCGCCGTGGAAAAGACCGGGCTGTAGAGCGCCGCTCCGATCACGTCACCATCCCGGGCCAGAAGCCCGTAAGCCGCCGGAATAGTGCCGGTCAGCGCCGTGCGCAACACGTCGATCCCGGCCTCGTGCGTGTCGCCCAGGTCATCGCTCAGCGCGCGCAGGGCGCGGTCCAGAAGAACCATGTCCGCCTCTGTCGTGACCGTGCGAAACCCCGTCATCATGGCCTAGATCGCGGTCCGGTCCGCGCCCTTGAGCGCAAGCAGGCGGCGCGCGCCGTCGGCATCCACCACCTCGCGCCCCATTGCTTCGACGATGCCGCGCACCTTCTCGACTTGCTCGGCATTCGACCGCGCCAGCGTGCCGCGCGCAATCGTCAGGCTGTCCTCCAGCCCCACGCGCACATGCCCGCCCATCGCCGCCGCCTGCGCCGCCATCGGCATCTGGTGCCGCCCGGCGGCCAGCACCGAGAACATATAGTCATCGCCAAACAGCTTGTCGGCGATGCGCACCATGTGGCTCAGGTTCTCCGGGTCCGGCCCCATGCCACCCAGCACACCAAACACGAACTGGATGAAGAACGGCGCCGCGATCAGGCCCCGATCCGCGAAATGCCGCAGCATGTAGAGATGGCCGAGGTCATAGCATTCGAATTCGAACCGTGCGCCGCGCTCCTGCCCCAGCTCCGTCAGGATGCGGGCGATGTCGCGCGGCGTGTTCTTGAACACAAGGTCATCGGAGCCTTCGAGGAACGGCTTTTCCCAGTCATGCCGCCAGTCGGTGATGCGGTCGGCCATCGGGTAGAGCGCGAAATTCATCGTCCCCATGTTGAGCGAGGCCATTTCCGGCGCGGCCTCCTTGGGCGCGGCGAGGCGTTCGTCAAGGCTCATCACCGCGCTGCCCCCGGTAGAGAGGTTGAGCACCGCGTCGCAGCCTTGTTTCAGACGCGGCAGGAAGGCACGAAAATGCGCGGGGTCGGCAGAGGGCCGGCCCGTTTCCGGGTCGCGCGCGTGCAGGTGCAGGATCGCCGCGCCCGCCTCCGCCGCCTCGATGCCCGCCGTTGCGATGTCACCCGCCGTCACCGGCAGGTGCGGCGACATCGACGGCGTGTGGATCGAGCCGGTGAGCGCACAGGTGATGATGATCTCGCGCATTGCCCCTCACACGACCCGGTCCAGCGCGGGGCGGATTTCCTCGGTGAACGCGGCGAGGGACGCGTCCAGCATTTCGGTGATCTCGTCGAGATGGGTCTCGGTCGCGATCATCGGCGGGGCGACGATGATGTGATCGCCCTCCACCCCGTCCCGTGTGCGCCGCGAATAGACGATCAGCCCCTTGTCATAGGCGATCTGCACAAAGCGGTCGAAGGCGCGCAGATGTCTGGGCAGCGGCGCCTTGCTGCCCCGGTCGGCCATGAATTCGAACGCCGTCAGCAGCCCCTTGCCGCGCACGTCGCCGATGATGGCATAGCGCTGCATCAGGCCCTCCAGCCGCTCCTTGAGCTTGCCGCCCATGCGCGCCGCGTTGCCCACCAGATCCTGCCGCTCGATCTCGTCGATCACGGCCAGCCCGGCGGCGCAGGCCAGCGGGTTGCCCGCATAGGTGAATCCGTGCAGAAAACCGCCCGCATCCAGCACCGGCTCGACCAGCCGCTCATGCGCGACCATCGCCCCAAGCGGCACGTAACCGGCGGCAAATCCCTTGGACATGACGATGATATCCGGCGCCAGGCCCCAGTGCTCGGAGGCGAGGAACCTGCCCGTGCGCCCCGCCCCGGT
Organism: Roseovarius sp.; assembly: GCA_016278295.1. Taxonomy (GTDB): domain Bacteria; phylum Pseudomonadota; class Alphaproteobacteria; order Rhodobacterales; family Rhodobacteraceae; genus Roseovarius. Next base: position 9,430 of record JADQCC010000051.1, read on the forward strand.
CATCACCTCGTCGAGGATCAGCAGCACGCCGTATTTGCGGCAAATCTCCTGCACCCGCTCCATATAGCCCTTGGGCGGCACCAGCGCCCCGGTCGAGGCGCCGCCGATCGGTTCCACCACGAAGGCCAGCACGCTCTCGGGGCCTTCCTCCAGTATCTTCACCTCCAGCATGTCGGCATAATGGTGCCCCGTGGCCTCGTCCTCGGGGTCCAGCCCGTCGAGATAGGCGCGGGGCGCGGGCACCTTCGGCATTGCCTGCATCATCGGCGAAAATGGCTCGGTCAGCGGCGCGTAAGAGGTGATGGCGAGCGCGCCAAGCGTACAGCCGTGATACGACGGCGCACGGCTGATGATCTTCCAGCGGCTGCCCTCACCCGTGGCGAGCGCGTATTGCCGGGCGAGTTTCAGCGCCGATTCCACCGCCTCGGACCCGCCCGAGACAAAGAACACGCGGTTGAGACCCTCGGGGCAGAGCGCGGCGGTCTTGGCGGCGAGTTTCTCCGACGCCTCGGTCTCGAAATGCAACCGGTAGCCGAAGGTGGATTTCTCCATCTGGCGGCGCATCGCCTCCAGCACGTTCTCGTTGGAATGGCCGATATTGCAGACCATCGCGCCCGACGAGCCATCGAGATAGCGCTTGCCGTCCACGTCCCACATATAGACACCGCGCGCCTGATCGAGCACCGGCTTGCGCTCGCGCCCCTGGTAGAAAAGGTGAGAGGGTTTCACGTTCATTTTCTTATCCCGGCAGTGCCGCGCAATCCTGCGGGCGCAGGTGCAGGTGGACCGAATCGCCCGCGGCGAAGGGGTGTTCGTCGATCATGTTGATGGCTTGCAGTTGCGCCTCGCCCGCGCGCACGAAATAGCGCACCGCCTGCCCCTGGTAATCCACCGTCTCCACCGTGGCGGGGACCGAGACCACGCCCTCTGGTGCGGGATCGCGTGCCAGAAGCAGCTTTTCGGCGCGCACCACGAGCTTGGCCGCGCCCGTGCCGGTGAGGTTGGGGGCCTTGGCGGCGGGCACCTGCACGCGGCCAAAGGTGGGCTCTTCGAGCATCACGACGGCGCCGTGATCGGTGCATTTCGCCGCCATGATATTGGACGCCCCGAGGAAATTGGCGACGAATTCCGAGGCGGGGGTGTTATACACCTCTTCGGGCTTGCCGACCTGCTCCACCCGCCCCTCGGACATCACCACGATCAGGTCCGACATGGCGAGCGCCTCGGACTGGTCATGGGTGACAAAGACGGTCGTCACCCCGATGCGCTCCTGGATGCGCTTCAACTCCACGCGCATATCCTCGCGCAGGTTGGCATCGAGCGCCGAGAGCGGCTCGTCCAGAAGCAGCACATCCGGCTCGATCACGATGGCGCGGGCCAGCGCGATGCGTTGCTGCTGGCCGCCAGACAGTTCCTTGGGGTAGCGGTCGCCGACATTGGGCAATTGCACCAGTTCCAGCGCCGCCTGCACCTTGCCCGCGATCTCGGATTTCGGCACGTCGCGGTATTTCAGGCCAAAGGCCACGTTCTCGGCCACGTTCTTGTGCGGGAACAGCGCGTAATTCTGAAAGACGAGGCCAAGATTGCGCTTGTGTATCGGCACATCGTTGACGCGTTTGCCGCCGATCAGGATCTCGCCCTCACTCGGGTCGAGCAGCCCGGCGATCATGCGCAGGTTGGTGGTCTTGCCACAGCCCGACGGGCCGAGCAGCGTCAGGAAAGCGCCTTCGGGGATTTCCAGCGTGGTGCGATGCACGGCGGTGAAATTGCCGAAACGCTTGACGATGTCTTGCAGGGTGACGGCGCTCATCTGCGGCTCCTGTCCGGTGGTGGGCCGCGCCCCGGCATGGGGCGCGGCGTTGGCTCAATACCCGCGCTGCACGCGGCTAAAGGTCTCGGACCATTCCGCCTCGTTGCCGTTCCAGTAATTCGGATCGGCAAAGGTGAGCGAGGCCAGCGTGCCGGTCGGATCATAGGCCGGCAGGGTCGGGATCTTGTCGCCCAGATCGACCTTGGTGCCGTCGAGCGCGGGCGGATAGTTCTGCCCCTCGGCCACGGCGATGGAGGTCTCGGGCGCCAGCATGAAGTTCAACAACTCCTCGCAGGCCTCGACCGGGCTGCCGTTGAGGACATGCAGGCATTCCTGCCAGGCAAAGCTGCCGGGCGCGTCGTAGTAGCCGATGTCGTGGCCCTGCTGTTGCAGCGCCGCGATGCGGCCCGACCAGCCTTCGGTCACGTAGATTTCTTCCTCGGCCAGAAGGCTCATCAACTCGGCCCCGGAGGACCAGTACTTCAGCGCCAGATCGCGGTGGCTGCGGATCGCGTCCCACACCGCCTCCATATCCTCGATGTTGTTGGGGTCTTGGCCCGTCTGGAGCGCGCCGTACCAGATGCGCGTGCGCCAGTCGCCCCAGCCGCCGATCTTGCCCTTGAGCGCCTCGTCGATCAGGATGCTGGCGCCCTTCTCCTTCATCTCCTCGTCGGAGATATACTTGCGGTTATAGGCCAGACCCGTGGTGCCGTAATCATACGGCACCGCCGACAGGTAATCGGGCGTGACACCGCGGAACGCATTGGTCAGCGCATCCATCACCAGCGACATGTTGGGGATGTTGTCGAGGTTCAATTCCACCGTCAGGCCGAAATTCACGTAGCGGGCATAGTCGAACACGCCTGACAGGTGTGCGATGTTGTATTCGCCCGGCTGGCTGGAACGCACCTGTGCGAGGTATTCGTCGCCGCCCGCGAAGGTGCCATCGACCACCTCGATCCCGGTTTTCTTGGTGTACGGGTCGAAAGCGTATTCGCGGAACGCCTCGGAGACGACGCCGCCCCAGCCGTCGAACCGCACCTGTTTCACGTCCTGCGCGTGGGCGAACTTGGCGAATGGCGTCTGCACGCCATAGGCCAGCCCGGCCGCGCCGATCAGGCCCAGGAAATTGCGCCGGTCCAGGTCACCGTTGCGGTAGCGGTCCAGAAGTCGTTCATATCTCTTGGTATTGTCCATTTTCATATCTCCTTGTCGAGGGTTGGGGCGGTTCTTAGCTGCCGCCTTTCATGGCCAGTTTGCGGGCCACCGCCGCACCCAGCAGCGGCAGGCCCACGGTCATCACGATCATCACCGTGCCAAGCGCGTTGATTTCCGGGCTGATCGAATTGCGCAGCATCGAGAAGATCTGCGTCGGCACCGTCTCGACGCCGCCGGGCTTCCAGAACAGCGTGCCGGTGATGTCGTCAAAGCTGATGGTAAAGGCAAAGAGCGCGCCCGCCGCCACCGCCGGCAGCATCAGCGGCAGCGTGACGGCAAAGAAGGTCTGCACCGGCGATGCCCCGAGGCTGAGCGCCGCCTCTTCCACGTCGCGCTTGATCGACACCAGCCGCGCCTGCACCACGAGGATGACGAAGGGCAGGGTAAAGATCACATGCCCGGCCAGCAGCAGCGCAAAGCTCTTGCTGAGTCCGAGCCAGTTCAGAAACAGCAAAAGCGCCACCGCCAGCACCACCTCGGGCACCAGGATGGGCGCGATCAGCAGCGTGGTGATCGCGTTGCGCCCGGGCACGTTGTAGCGCACCAGCGCGAGGCTCGCGAGGATGCCGAGCGTGGTCGAGATCACCGCCGTCATCAGCCCCAGCACGATCGAGGTGCGAAAGGCGCGCATCACCGCATCGTTGTTCCACAGTTCCTCGAACCAGCGCAGCGACATGCCGGTCATCGGGAAACTGCCGAACTGGTTGGCGTTGAAGGACAGAAGCACCACCACCGCCACCGGCAGGAACATGAAGCCATAGACCAGAACGGTCCAGGCGCGAATCGCCTGCCAGCCCATCAGCCCAGCCCCTTCGCCAGTTGCGCCATGCCGAGATAGCGGTTGTAGATCGCCACCAGCACCCCCAGCACCGCGAGCAGCAGCAGCGACAGCGCAGAACCCAGCGGCCAGTTGAGCTGCGTGATGATCGCCTCGAAGACGAGGTTGGCGAACATCGCATCGGTCGGCCCGCCGAGGATCACCGGCGTGATATATGTCCCCGCGCCCAGCACGAAGCACAGCAGGCCCCCGGCGGCGAGGCCGGGCAGCGACAGCGGCAGGGTGACTTGGGTAAATGCTTCCCACCGGGTCGCCCCGAGTGAATTGGCGGCATCTTCGAGATTGGTGTCGATGCCCTCGAGGCTGACATAGACATTCAGCACCATGAAGGGCAGCAGGAAATGCACCAGCCCTAGGATCACCGTGGCCTCGTTATAGAGCATCTGCACCGGCTCGTTGATGATGCCGAGCGACAGCAGCAAGGTGTTGAGCGCGCCCGAGGTGCCGAGGATGTTGATCCAGCTCATCGTGCGGATGATGTAGCTGATCCAGAAGGGCAGCATCAAAAGCAGCAGCAGGATCATCTTGTTGCCCTTGGACCGGGCGATGAAATAGGCCGCCGGATAGCCCATCAGCGCGCAGATCACCGTGGTGATCGCCGCGATTTTCAGCGTGTTGAGCAGGATGTCGCGATAGAACCGGTCGCTCAGCGCCTTTTGCCAGTTGTCGAGGTAGAACCCCACCTGATCCGCGCCCGTGGCCGAGCGCAGCCAGAAAGAATAGACCACGATGAACATCAGCGGGATGATCAGCAGGAACAGCACCGCCCCCAGGGCCGGCGAAAGCAGTATCCACGGCTGTCTCGCCTCGCGGGCCTCGATCGACATGCGTCTCCCCTTCATGCGCCGCCCGTCCGTTGCGGGCTTGCGTTGAGGGTGCAAATCGGCCAATCATTAATCAAATAGATAATAAGAATTGTGACAATAGATGAAAACTATGGAGAGCCGCGACAGCCCCGAACGCATCATGCGCGAGATGGATTGGAACCTCTTGCGCACCTTCGTCGTGCTGGCACAATCACGCTCTGTCACCGATGCGGCGAACCGGTTGCGCCTGACCCAGCCATCGGTCTCCACCGCGTTGAAAAGGTTGGAAACCCGTGTCGGAAAACGGCTCATTCACCGCGCGCCGGGGCGGTTCGAATTGACCGAGGCAGGCGAGACGCTCTACCGCGAAGCGCTCGATATCCAGGGGGCGATCCTGCGGCTCTCCACGCTGATGCGCGACATGACCGACGAGGTCACCGGCCATGTGCGCGTCTCGCTGGCCTCCCACGTCATCTGCCCGCTTTTTGATCAGGTGCTGGCCGAATTCCACGCCGAGAACCCGCGCGCCACCCTGTCGATCGAGGTGCATTCCTCGGCACAGGCGATCGAGACGGTCTCCGCGCGCGCCTCCTCCTTCGCGATCTGCCTCGTGCACAAGCGCAACCCGAGGCTCGAATACCTGCGCCTCTACCGCGAGTTCTTCGGCCTCTTCTGCGGCCCGCCGCACCCGCTTTTCGGGCGGGGCGATCTCACCCGCGCCGATCTCGCGGGGCAGAGCGCCGTCAGCTTCGAGACCGACCGCTTGCAGGACGCACTAAAACCGGTGACGCTGATGCGTGCGCAGGCCGAACTGGGCGATCAGATCATCGCCACGTCGAGCCATCTGGAAGAAGTGCGGCGCATGATCGTCGCGGGGCTCGGGATCGGCCCCCTGCCGCTGCACGTCGCCGCGCGCGATGTGCGCGACAGCCTGCTGTGGCAATTGCCGCCCTACGACCAGACCGCGGCCGTCGATGTGCACGTGGTGTGGAATCCGCAGGCGGTGCTCAACCGCGCCGAACAGGCCCTGCTCGCGGGCCTGCGCACCCGGATCGAGGCGACCCCGATGGAGCAGCGCACCTATCGCTGAGCGCCCGCCCGCGATCCGCAAGGCGACCACCGCCGGAAAAATACCGGTTTGGTAGGCCCGGAGGGACTCGAACCCCCAACCAAGGCGTTATGAGCGCCCTGCTCTAACCAATTGAGCTACAGGCCCGACCTGACCGCGCGTCTTGGTAGCAGGTCGCGGGCATTGGTCAAGAGGGCGTTGGTGGTCTGGACAGGACGGGCGGTGCTGCCTAGTCTCCTGACCATGAGCGATACGACCGGACGACGCTGGCACGACATGGGCGGGCAGGACGCAGGGCCTGTGCCGATGGATGGCCATGATTTCACGCTGTGGGAAAAGCGCGTGGATGCGCTGATGGTGCTGTGCGGGCAAAAGGGGCTGTTTACCGTCGATGGCCTGCGCCGCGCGCTCGAGGACATGGGCGAGGACGCGTTCGAGCGCATGAGCTACTACGAACGCTGGATCGCCGCCGTGAACCAGAACCTGGTCGAGGCCGGGGCCTACACGCTGGAGGAACTGGGCGAGCGGATGCACGAGATCGCGGCGCGCGGGCCCACCTATGGCGAGGCGCAGGCGGATGGTTGAGCGGGTACGCGTCAAGGCGCTCGCACCGCCGGGCCATGTGCGCGCGCCGTGGTACCTGCGCGGCAAGGCGGGCGTGATCGAGCGCCCCCTGGGCCATTTCGCCAACCCCGAGCAACTGGCCTACGGCCTCAGGGCCGATACGAAACCGCTCTACCGCGTGCGCTTTCGCATGGCCGAGATATGGGGCGAGGCGGCCGAGAACCCCGACGACACGCTCGATGCCGAGATCTACGGCCACTGGCTGGAAAAGGTGGATACCCATGCCCCATGACCATCACGATCATTTCCACCACGCGGGCATGAGCCCCTCGGGCCACCCCTACCGCGCCGATAACGACACGCCGCTCAGCTATTGGCAGCGGATGGAGATCGCGGTGCGCGAACTCATGGTGGAAAAGGGCCACCTGACCCCCGCCGAGATCGCCGCGCAGATCGAGGCGATGGATGCCCGCAGCCCCGCCAATGGCGCCGCGGTGGTCGCGCGGGCATGGACCGATCCGGCGTTCAGGGCGCGGTTGCTAAAGAATGCGTCGGAGGCGAGCCGCGAGATGGGGTTCGACATAGGCCCGCTCAACCTGATCGCGGTGGAAAATACCGCGGACACGCACAACCTCATCGTCTGCACGCTCTGCTCATGCTATCCCCGCAACCTGCTCGGTTTGCCGCCTGACTGGTACAAGACCCGCGCCTATCGAAGCCGCGCCGTGCGCGAGCCGCGCGCGGTGCTGCGCGAATTCGGCCTCGACCTGCCCGATCATGTCACCGTGCGCGTCCACGACAGCACCGCCGACATGCGCTACATCGTGCTGCCCGCCCGCCCCGACGGCACCGACGGCATGGACGAGGCGCAGCTTGCCGCGCTGGTCACGCGCGATTCGATGATCGGCACGGGGCTTCCGCACCGGCCCTGACGGGCTTGTGATCGGGGGCCGGGCCGCGTATCCCGGCGCCATAGCAGCAAGAGACCGCCCGATGAGCGACGATGACCGCCCCCCCCTTGCCGCCCGTGCTGCGGATACCGCGCTCGGGATGGCGATGTACGCGCCGATCGCGCTGTGCAAGCTCCTGCCATACCGCTGGCGTATCCCGGTCATGGGCTGGCTCACCGCGCGGGTGGTGGCGCCGCTGGCGGGCTACGGGCGGCGCGTGCGCGAAAACCTCGCCCATGCCGTCCCCGACCTGCCAGAGCCCGAGGTGCGCCGCCTGATGCGCGCGGTGCCCGACAATGCCGGGCGCAACATGGCCGAGCTTTACTCCACCGACGACTTCATCGCCCGCACCCGCCGTTCGCCCGTGCAGGGCCCGGGGCTTGACGCGATCCTCGCGGCACAGCGCGAGGGACGGCCGATCATCTTTGTCACCGGCCATTTCGGCAGCTTCAACGCCGCGCGCATCGCCATGATCGAGCAGGGCTTCTCGATGGGCGTGTTTTACCGCAAGATGCACAACCGCTGGTTCAACCGCCGCTACGTGGCGGCGATGGGCGCGCTGAGCGAGCCGATGTTCGAGCAGGGGCGGCGCGGCATGATGCAGATGGTCAAGCACCTCAAGCGTGGCGGCGTGCTGGCGATCCTGACCGACCTCAATGCCCATGACGGCGTGCCGCTGTCGTTCTTCGGCAAGCCCGCGCTGTCGCCGCTCGCCACCGCCGAGCTTGCGCTAAAGTTCGACGCGCCGCTGGTGCCGGTCTGGGGTATCCGTCGCGACCACGGTCTCGATTTCGAGATCGTGGTCGAAGAGCCGGTCCCGATGAGCGATCCCGTCACGATGACGCAAGAGGTCAACGACCGGCTGGAGCGGCAGGTGCGCGAGCGGATGGATCAATGGCTGTGGATTCACCGGCGCTGGAAGGACGGCACCGGGCCGTTGGCCGAGCGCGGCGAGGCGTATCTCGAGGAATTGCGCCGCAAGGACTGATCTCAGCGCTTGCGGTCGCGGCGGCTCGACATCGGCTGAAAGGCGACGCCCACATGCGCCTCGCAATAGGGCTTGCCGGTCTGCACGGGCAGGCCGCAAAACCAGAAATCCTCGGTCGCCGGGTCGCCCACGGGCCATTTGCAGGTCCGCTCTGTCAACTCCATAAGCGAGAGCCTCTTGGCCTTCTTCTCGATCTCGCTGACCTTGGCGAGCGCCTCCGGGTCGATCTCGTTGGCCGAGGGCTGCGGCGGCAGCGGCTGGCCGGCCGGGATGATCGCCTTGACCCGGACGGTCGTGGTGACCGGTGCGGTGTTCTCTTCGGCGCTCTTGGCCGGGGCGGCGGGTTTGGCGGTCGGCTTCGACGCGGGCTTGGCCGCCGTTTTCGGTGCCTCGGCCTCGGCAGCGGCGGCAGGCGCGGCATTCGCCGCCGAGGCCGAGCCGTTGCGATTGGACAGCCCGAGCCGGTGCACCTTGCCGATCACGGCATTGCGGGTCACGCCGCCAAGTTCCTTGGCGATCTGGCTGGCAGACTGACCTTCGCCCCACAACCTCTTCAACAGCTCGACGCGCTCATCGCTCCACGACATTCGGGGCTTCCCTTGCATTGAAAGGCGGCACAGGCGCTTTCGGCCCGCCGCCTTGTCATCTTGATCGGCCTCCTATTCTAATCACTCGACGATGAGTTACAAGGCATCGAATCGCAGGCAGCACCGCAGACAGGAGACCGCCCATGACCGAACCCGCATCCTCCGCCTCAATGCCGATGGGCGCGCGGCGTTTCGGGCGGGTCAACTGGCTTGGCCTGAGGACGCTGGCGGAACGCGAGAACCGCCGGTTCCTCGCCGTCTGGACGCAGACCCTTCTCGCGCCGCTCATCACCGCCGGGTTGTTCATGATGATCTTTTCCATCGCCATCGGGCCGCGGCGGGGCGATGTGATGGGGGTGGGGTTCACCACGTTCATCGCGCCCGGCATCCTGATGATGACGGTCATTCAGAACGCGTTTGCCAATACCTCGTCGTCGATCGTGATCTCCAAGGTGCAGGGCAATATCGTCGATACGCTGATGCCGCCGCTTTCGGGGGGTGAACTGGTGCTGGGCTACCTGGCCGGCGGCGTCGGGCGCGGTCTGCTGGTGGCGCTGGCGATCGGCGCCGGGCTGTTTCTCGTTCTCGGCATTGCCCCGGCCCATCCGCTGCTGGCGCTGGCCTTTGTCCTGCTGGGGGCCGCGTTCATGAGCGGCGTGGGGATCGTCGCGGGGATTTTCGCCAACAAGTTCGATCAGATGGCGGCGATCACCAATTTCATCGTCACGCCGCTCGCGTTCCTGTCGGGTACGTTCTACTCGGTCGAGGCGCTGCCGCCGGCGCTCTACGCGATCAGCCACGTCAACCCGGTCTTCTACCTGATCGACGGGGTGCGCTTCGGCATGATCGGCGTCTCCGACAGCGCCCCGGCCCTCGGTCTCGCGGTGGGGGCCGCGGCGACGCTCGCCGTCTGCCTCCTCGCCTGGCTGATGCTGGCGCGCGGGTATCGGCTCAAGGTCTGATCGCCCGGATCATGTGCAGACGCGCTCGGCGCGCTCGGCATAGGCGGTATAGGCACTCCAGAACCGCTGATCGTCCGCGCGCTGCGATTGCCTTGTATCCTGCGACGATTGCAGATCGCGGTAAAATGCCACCGCGCGCCGCTGCTCGAAGCCGCCCAGCGTGTCATTGGCCACGGCCTGGATGCACCCGCACAGCGCGACCGAGCGTTCCTTGCGGCCCGAGGCGAGGCAGGCATCGGAAATCGGACCGGACGCCATCGGCCTGCCGCCACCGGCACCGCCTGCGAAGCGGCCCGGCCCACCGCAGGCCGCAAGGCCAAGGACAAGCCAGAGAAGAAGAACCGTTTTCATTGCCCGTTGCCTCGTTTCTTGTTGCCCGTGTCCATGCCGCATGTGCCGGGATTTTTCAATTCACATCCGCCGCGCGGGCTGCGATGGTTCCGGTGCCGGGTCTCAGCAGGAACGCAAGCGCGATGGATTTCACCTTCTCCAACCTGATCTTTCTCGCCTTTCTGGTGATCATCCTGCAACCGTTTCTGGCGGGCAGGGTGTTCGCGCTGCGGCGCGCGCAGGCCATCAGCACGATCCAGAGGCGCCGCAAAAGCCGCGTCATCACCATGATACACCGACAGGAGCGGCGCAGCCTGTTCGGAATGAACATGTCGAACACGATCGGGCTCGAGGATGCGCAATCCATCATCTCGGCGATCAAGGCGACGCCGCGCCAGACGCCGATCGACCTTGTTCTCCACACTCCGGGCGGGTTGGTTCTGGCGGCCATGCAGATCGCCCGCGCGGTCGAGGCGCATCCGGCCAAGGTCACCGTGTTCGTGCCGATCTACGCCATGTCCGGCGGCACGCTCATCGCATTGGCCGCCGACGAGATCGTGATGGGCGAATTCTCGATGCTCGGCCCGATAGACCCGCAAATCATGGGGGTTTCCGCGGCCTCGATCCTCGCCGCACGCGATGCCAAGCCGGTCGAACACGTCTCGGACCTCGCCCTCGTCCTCGCCGATGTGAGCGAAAAGGCCACCGCGCAGGTCAAGCGCGGCGCGGTCGAGATCATGACCCCCCGCATGCCGCAGGACAAGGCCGAGGCGCTGGCCGATACGCTGGCCTCGGGGACATGGACGCATGATTACGCGCTCACCCCCGCCGAGGCGACCGCGTTGGGCCTGCCGGTCAATGTCGGGCTGCCGCAGGACATGCTCGACCTGATGAAGCTCTACCCCTCCCCGGTACGGCAATCCGCGGTCGAGTTCCTGCCATTTGACCCGCCCGGGCGGCGGGTCGGCTGACCCCCTTCGCCGGGCGCGTCTACCCCGCGCGCGCCAGCAGCGCCTCCTCCACCATCCGGTCGGCGATCACGGCGGGGCTAACCGCCTCGCCGGCAGCCCGCGTGAGGATGTCATCGGTCCGTGCCCGTATCGCGTCAAGCCGCTCGCTCACCCATGCCGCGCGATCCTCGATATGCAGGATCTCGGCGGCCACGTTGATGATCCCGCCGCCATTGGCCACGTAATCGGGCAGGTAGAGGATACCGCGCGTCAGCAGCCTGTCCGCATCCTGCGGCGTCGCGAGCTGGTTGTTGGCCGCGCCGCAGATCATGCGGGCGCGTATCTCCGGGATGGTTTCCGCGTTCAGCACCCCGCCGATGGCGCAGGGGGCAAAGATATCCGCCTCGATGGTGTGGATCGTATCTGGCGCGACCGTCTGCGCACCGAATTCCCGCGCGGTGGTGGCCACGCGCGCGGCGTCCGTATCCGCCACGCTCAGGCGTGCACCCGCCTCGTGCAGGATGCGGCACAGATGCCAGCCGACATGACCCAGCCCTTGCACCGCCACGTGCCGTCCGCTCAGATCGTCGCCGCCCCAGGTCCGCGCCGCGCCCGCGCCCATCGCCGCCGCCACGCCGCGCGCGGTGACCGGCGAGGGATCGCCGCTAGCGTGCCGCCCCTGATCGCGCCCGGCGACATAGCGCGTCTCGCGCGCGATCTCGGCCATGTCGGCCGGGCTCATGCCCATGTCCTCGGCGGTCCAGTACCGCCCCCCGAGCGTGTCGATGGCCCGCCCCATCGCGCGCAGCAGCGCGGGCGTCTTGTCCGTTGCCGGATCGCCCACGATCACCGCCTTGCCGCCCCCGAGCGGAAGCCCGGCCGCGGCATTCTTGTAGCTCATTCCCCGCGACAGGTTGAGCACATCCCCAAGCGCCGCCTCGTCGCTGTCATAGATACGCATCCTGAGCCCGCCCGCCGCCGGGCCAAGCCGCGTGGAATGCAGCGCGATGAACCCGCGCAACCCGGTCTCGGCGTCCTCGACGCGGTAAACCTCTTCGTGCGAAGAAATGGAAAGACGTGTCAGCATGGTGGAATCCTCCTCGGTACGAAGGTAAGAGCGTTCAGGCGCGAAAAAACGCCAATTGCGGCTCACAAAGCCGCACGTTTTGGAGATCATCGCCGGAAAGGGCCGTGATTTTGGTGAAAATGGACAGGATGGACCGCAAGATCGTCGCCGCCCTGCAACGCGAGGGGCGGCGCAAGCTCGCCGAGCTGTCGGCGGAGGTGGGGCTTTCGCCCACCCCGCTCGCGCGGCGGATCGCCCGGCTCGAGGCCGAAGGCGTCATCACCGGCTACGGCGCCCGCGTCGATCAGGACAAGCTCGGCCTGCCGCTCAACGCCTTCGTTTTCGTCGAGCTCGAACAGCACAGCCGCGACGCGATCCGCATCTTCGAGACCCGGTTGCGGCAGTTCGACGAGGTGGTGGAATGCTACCTTATGACCGGCACCCGCGATGTGCTCATCCGCGTGGTGGCCGCCGATCTGTCGGCATTCGACCGTTTCCTGGAAGAGGGTCTGATGCAGACCCCCGGTATCCGCGCCATGCGCACCAGCTTTGCGCTGCGCACCATGATCCGGCGCGACGCGCTGCCCGAGCACTGAGGCGCCCCGGGCCTCAGAGCAGCGCGCCGATGCGCGTCATCGCCTCCTCGATCGCCTCGGTGGAATTGGCATATGAAAACCGCAGAAACCCGGCGCCCTCCGCGCCAAAGGACGTGCCCGCGATGGTGGCCACCCCCGCCTCATCGAGAAACCGGTCCTGCGCCTCGCCCGCGCTCATCCCCGTCCCGTGGATATTGGCAAAGGCATAGAACGCCCCGCCCGGATCGGTACAGCGCACCCCCGGCAGCGCATTCAGCCGTGCCACGATCAGCCGCCGCCGCGCCTCGAATGCGCGCATCATCTCGTCCACCGCGTCCTGCGGTCCGGTCAGCGCGGCGATCCCGGCATGTTGCGCGGCGGCGTTGACGCAGGAATGATCGTTGATGCACAGCCGCGTGACATGCTCCACAAGGCTCTCGGGCCACACCGCATAGCCCAGCCGCCAGCCGGTCATCGCGTAGGTCTTGGACCAGCCGTCAAGCATGATGAGCCGGTCGCGGATCTCGGGATATTGCAACAGCGAGACATGATCCCGCCCGCCATATAGCATCCGGCTGTAGATCTCGTCCGACAGCACCGCCACGTGGGGATGATCCGCCAGCCCCGCCACCAGCCTGTCCACCTGCGCGCGCGGCGTGACGCCGCCGGTGGGATTGGCGGGGCTGTTGAGCATGATCAGCCGTGTGGCGGGCGTGATCCGCGCCAGCACCGCCTCGGCATCGAAGGCAAAACCGTTCTCCTCGCGCAGCGGATAGGGCACGGCGCGCGCACCGCTGTAGTCGATCACCGACTTGTAGATCGGAAAGCCCGGGTCGGGATACATGATCTCGGCCCCCGCCTCGCCAAACATCAGCCCGGCAAAGAACATGGTCGGCTTGCCGCCCGGCACCACCACCACGCAGCCGGGATCGACCTCCGCCCCGTGGCGCGCGTGCAGGTCGGCGGCCACCGCCTCGCGCAGCGCGGGCAGCCCATTGGCGGGCGTATAGCCGTGATGGCCGTCGCGCAGCGCCTTGACGCCGGCCTCCACGATATGCGGCGGCGTTGGAAAATCCGGC
>JADQCC010000026.1 GCA_016278295.1 Roseovarius sp.
GGCCGCCCCGGCACCGGGCTGCACCCGCTGCGGGGCCAGAACAACGTACAGGGCGCGTCGGATGCGGGGCTCGTGCCGATGTTCCTGCCCGATTACCAGACGGTGACCGATGACGGCGTGCGCAACGCCTTTACCGAAGTGTGGCAATCCGGCGATTTCAGCGCCGAAAAGGGCCTCACCGTCACCGAGATCATGGATGCGGTGCACGCGGGCGCGATCCGGGGCATGTATATCCTGGGCGAGAACCCGGCGATGTCCGACCCGGACGTGGAGCACGCCCGCGACGCGCTCGCCAAGCTCGAGCATCTGGTGGTGCAGGATATCTTCCTGACCGAGACGGCGAACTATGCCGACGTGATCCTGCCCGCCTCTGCCTTCTACGAGAAGTCCGGCACCGTGACCAACACCAACCGGCAGGTGCAGATGGGCCGCCCCGCTGTCAGCCCGCCGGGAGAGGCGCGCGAGGATTGGCGCATCACCATGGCGCTGGCCAACCGGATGGGGCTTGGCTGGCGCTACGAGAGCCCGGCGGACGTGTTTGCCGAGATGAAGATCAACATGCGCTCGCTGGACAATATCTCTTGGGAGCGGCTGGAGCGCGAGAACGCCGTCACCTACCCGTGCAAGTCGCCCGATGGTCCGGGCGAGGCGGTGGTGTTCGGCGACGGCTTTCCGCGGCCGGAGGGGCGGGCGCGATTCACCCCCGCCTCGATCATCCCGCCCGACGACGTGCCGGACGCCGATTACCCGATGGTGCTGACCACGGGCCGGCAGCTGGAGCACTGGCACACCGGCTCGATGACCCGGCGTGCCAGCGTGCTCGACGCGGTGGAGCCCGAGGCCAACTGCTCGATGCATCCCGCGACCCTGCGCAAGATGGGGGTGGAGCCGGGCGGCATGGTGCGGCTGACCACCAAGCGCGGCTCGATCCGCATCATGGCGCGCGCCGATCGCGCCATCGCGCCGGACATGGTGTTTTTGCCCTTCGCCTATGTCGAGGCGGCGGCCAACATCCTGACCAACCCGGCGCTCGACCCGTATGGCAAGATCCCCGAGTTCAAGTACTCGGCGGTGCGCGTCGAGGCCGAAGAGGTCGCGGCGGAATAAGCGACAGGGGCGGCCCGATGATGGACCGCCCCCCGCTTCATCTTGCCAAAAATATCCATTTGCTTTGCGTCGGGGCAGCGCCCGCTCAGGCGTTGGGCAGGATCACGATCTCCACCCGGCGGTTCTGCCGCTTGCCCTCGGGGGTGAGGTTCGACGCCACCGGCTGATCCTCGCCGCGGCCAAAGGCGCGGACACGCCCGTAGGACACGCCGCCCTGCGTCAGCACGTCGGCCACCGAATTGGCGCGGCGCTCCGACAGGGCCTGGTTGTAGCTGGCCGAGCCGTCGCTGTCGGTATGGCCCACCACCTGAACGGTGGTGTCGGGGTATCTCTGGAGGCTGTCGGCCACCTTGAACAGGTCATCGCGCAAGACCGGCGTCACGGTGGCGCTATCGACGGCAAAGAGGATGTCCTGCGGCATGGTCAGGATGAGCCGGTCGCCGGTATTGACGATCTGTACATCGTCGTCGAGTTGCTGGCGCAGTTCGGCCTCCTGACGATCGAGCGCGTTGCCGATCGCCGCGCCGCCCGCGGCACCGAGGATGCCGCCGATCACGGCGCCCTTGCCCTTGTCGTCGCTGACGATGGCGCCGGTGCCCGCGCCGATGATACCGCCCAGGATCGCGCCCTGCTTGGTCTTCTGGTTGGGGTCCTGCCCGCTGACATAGCCCGGATCGGTGCAGGCCGTGGCCAGCAGGAGCGCCGTGCCGGAAAGAAGAAGGATCGGAGTGCGTGCCCGGATCATGATGTTCGCCTCGTTGTTTGAGTTACCCGCTACATCGGGTCTGGCACGATGATATGCAATAACACACCCGGCCCCAAGCCGTTTTCGGGGGGAGATGCGGGCACACGCGCTGGTCTTTGCCTATCCGTCGGCGCGCGCGCTCTCCCGCGCCAGCATCGCGCGTTTGACCGGCAGGCCCCAGTGATAGCCGCCCAGCCCCCCCGACTTGCGCAGCGCGCGGTGGCAGGGGATGAGCAGGCTCACCGGGTTGCGCCCCACGGCGGTGCCCACGGCGCGCACGGCGCGCGGATGGCCGATGGCACGGGCGATTTCGGAATAGGTGGTGACATGGCCCGACGGGATATTGAGCAGCGCCTCCCAGACCTTGATCCCGAAAGGCGGGCCGATCATGTGCAGCCGCGCCTCGCCCCGCCCGGCAAAACCCGCCTTGACCCAGGGCGCGATGGCGGCAGGATCCTCGGCATAGTCGGCCTCCGGCCAGCGCGCGCGCAGGTCGGCCATCGCGGCCTCGCGGCCGACCTCGCTGGCAAAGGCCAGCCCGCACAGCCCGCGATCCGTGCCCATCGCCAGCGCCTCGCCGAAGGGGCTGTCGAACCAGCCGTAGCGGATGCCGAGCCCCGCCCCGCGGCGGGCGAATTCGCCGGGGCTCATGGCCTCCCAGCGCAGGAACAGGTCATGCAGCCGCCCCGAGCCCGACAACCCTGTCGCCTGCGCCGCCTCCAGCGTGGTGAAGCGGCGGGCCAGCAGCGTCCGCGCGTGGCCAAGCGCGAGGTATTGCCGGTAGCGCTTGGGCGAGACGCCCACCCACGCCGAGAAGAGCCGCTGGAAATGCGCGGGGCTCATGCCCATCTCGCCCGCGAGATCGTCGAGCGGGAGGTCCGAGTCCGTCGCGTCGATCAGGTCGATGGCGCGGCGAATGACGTTGTAGTGATAGCTCTGGTCGAGATCGGTCATCGGCATTTCCTGACAGCTTTGCCACAAGATAAGCGGCACGCGCGCGCACCGCGACCCGAATGTTGCGCATCCCGCGAAATCCCGGCATTAAGCTGTCATGGCGCGCCAGCTCGATTATCACACGATCCGCGAGATATTTGCCCGGTTCCAGGCTGCCGAGCCCGCGCCAAGGGGCGAGTTGGCGCATGTCAACGCCTATACGCTCGTGGTCGCGGTCGCCCTCTCGGCGCAGGCGACCGACGTGGGCGTGAACAAGGCCACGCGCGATCTCTTTCAGGTGGCCGACACGCCGCAAAAGATGCTGGACCTTGGCGAAGAGGGGCTGACCCGACATATCAGGACCATCGGGCTCTACCGTAACAAGGCCCGCAACGTGATGAAGCTCAGCCGCATTCTCGTGGACGAGTATGGCGGCGAGGTGCCCAACAGCCGCGCCGCGCTGCAATCGCTGCCCGGTGTCGGGCGCAAGACCGCCAATGTTGTGCTCAACATGTGGTGGGGCTATCCCGCGCAGGCGGTGGATACGCATATCTTCCGCGTCGGCAACCGCAGCGGCATCTGCCCGGGCAAGAACGTCGACGCGGTCGAGCGCGCCATCGAGGACAACGTACCGGTGGATTTCCAGCGCCACGCGCATCACTGGCTGATCCTGCACGGGCGCTATGTCTGCAAGGCCCGCAAGCCCGCCTGTGGCACCTGCCTCATCCGTGATCTCTGTTTATTCGAGGACAAGACCCTATGACCAAGTATCAGGCCGTCGGCATCGGCAACGCCGTGGTGGACGTGATCAGCCAATGCGACGATGCCTTCCTCGTTCGGATGGGCATCGACAAGGGCGTGATGCAGTTGATCGAGACCGAACGCGCCGAGTTTCTCTACGAGAACATGACCGACCGGCAGCAAATGCCGGGTGGGTCGGTCGCCAACACGATCGCGGGGCTGGGCGCGCTGGGCCTCTCGACCGGGTTCATCGGGCGGGTGAGCGACGACGCGCTGGGCCGGTTCTATGCCGATGCGATGGCCGGCGTGGGCACCGATTTCGTCAACGCACCGCGCGGTGACGGCGATCTTCCCACCTCGCGCTCGATGATCTTTGTCACAGCCGATGGCGAGCGGTCGATGAACACCTATCTCGGCATCTCGACCGAACTGGACGAGGGCGACGTGCCGGAGGCGGTGGCGGGGCAGGCGGGGCTTTTGTTCCTGGAGGGCTATCTCTTCGACAAGCCCAAGGGCAAGGCGGCGTTCGAACGCGCCGCGCGGGCGGCGCGGGCGGGTGGCGGCCGCGCCGGCATCACGCTGTCGGACCCGTTCTGCGTGGATCGCCACCGCAACGATTTTCGCGGGCTGCTGCGCGAGCTGGATTTCGTGATCGGCAACGAGCACGAGTGGCGCGCGCTCTACGAGACCGATGACCTGGGTGCGGCGCTGGAACAGGCGGCGGGCGAAAGCGGGCTCATCGTCTGCACCCGCTCGGGCCATGACGTGGTGCTGGTCGAGGGCGAAGAGACGGTCACGGTGCCGGTGCGTCGCGTCGAGCCGGTGGATACGACCGGCGCGGGCGATCAGTTTGCCGCCGGGTTTCTCTATGGCCTCGCCACCGGGCAACCGCTGGACGTGGCCGGACGCATGGGCTGCATCGCGGCGGCGGAGGTGATCGGCCATTACGGCGCGCGGCCCGAGGCCGATGTCAGGGCGCTGTTTGCCGCCGAGGGGCTGATCTGAGCGACGGGCTGCGCCCCGGGCGACGCTCGGATCTTGGGTATTTTAGCCAGGAAGAAACAGCGATGCGCGCCCGTCCCCGGCATCGGTCGGCCCATTGCCGATGCGCGCCGGGGGCGGGCGCGGCTTCTCCTTGGGCGGTCATCGGCTCCCCAGCCTGTACCGCGCTCTCATCCTCGCATCCCCAGGTTAACGAAGCCTTGCTTCTTCTTGGTTCAAATACCCCGGGGTGAATTGGCCGCAGGCCAAGAGGGGCGGCGCCCCTCGCGTCTTTGAGCGCGTGCCCGGAGGCGGTCAGGAACGCGCGGGGAGCCACGCGCGCTCACATATAGCCGCGCACGAGGCTTGTGGCGAGCAGCGACCAGCCGTCGGCGATGACGAAGAAGGCGAGCTTGAACGGCAGCGAGACGAGGGCGGGGGGCACCATCATCATGCCCATCGACATCAGCACCGCGGCGATCACGAGGTCGATGATCAGGAACGGCAGGAAGATCAGGAAGCCGATCTGGAAGGCGCGGGCGATTTCCGAGAGCATGAAGCTCGGGACGAGGACAGAGAGGGGGGCGTCGGGCCCCGTCTGGATGCTGCTCGCGTCCGGGCGCAGCGCCGCCATCGCTTTGAAGGTGGTGGCGTCGAGCCGCGCCGCCATGAAGCCGCGAAACGGCGCGATGGCGCGCGGCAGCGCCTCCTCGAGCGGGATTTCCTCTGCCACGAGTGGCGCGATCCCGGTCTCCCACGCGGCGGTGAAGGTGGGTTCCATCACGAACCAGGTGAGAAACAGGGCGAGGCTCACCAGCAGCATGTTGGGCGGCGATTGTTGCAGCCCGATGCCTTGCCGCAGGATCGACAGCACGGTGATGATGAACGGGAACGCGGTGATCATGATCGCCAGCCCCGGTGCGAGGCTCAGCACGGTGATGAGCGCGATGAGCTGGATCGCCCGGCCCGAGAGCGAGCCGCCCTCGCCGAGCGAGATCGAGATGTCCTGCGCCTGCGCAGGGGCGGCGGCGAGGAGCGTCAGCGCGAGGGCGAGCGCCAATACCTGTGCCGGGGCGGCGCGGGCGGGGGGCGGCGGTGTCATCCCAGCCCGTCGCGCAGATTGGCCACCTCGGTGAGGCGCACGGCGAGCTGTCCGTCGTCCTCGCCCTCGATCTCCTCCAGCTGTCCGCGCGCGATCAGCCGCTCGCCGATATAGAGCTCGACGGGGTCATCGACACGCCGGTCGAGGGGCAGCACCGCGTCGCGCCCCAGCGAGAGCAGCTCGCGGATCGCGGGCCGCGCCTTGCCGACGGAGACGGTGATCTCGATCGGAACGGCGGAGAACGGGTTGGACATGTCCGGGCCGGTTCCGGGTTTGAGGTCGGTTGGATCGCTGGTCATGCGGTGGCCTTTCCTTGCTGGCTCTGGTCGAAGAATGCGCGGATCGCGGCGTCGATGCCCGCGAGCACCTCGGTGAGGTCGATCTCGTGCTCGGCCTCGCCGAAGCGCAAGGAGACCTGCCCCGGGCCGAGGGTGTCGTCCTCGACCAGGGTGGCCTCGATGGCGGGATCGGATTCGAGCAGATGCGTGATCCGCGGCGCGTCGTCCGGCGAGATGGCGATCCCGATGTCGAGGCGGCCCTGGTCGCGTGCGAGGTCGTGCAGCATCTCGGTGAGGCGGGGGCCGAGGCTCTCCTGTGCGAGCCGGGGCAGCACCGTCGTGGTCATCTGCGTGAGCAGGGGCCGCAGCGCCTGCATCACCGCGCCGTGGGCCTCCGCGTAGGTAAAGCTGAGATCCTGGAGGTTCTGCGCGAGATCGGCGGTGATGCGGCGGACATCTTCGGTCTGTGCTTTCACGGAATCGTCCCAGCCGGCCTGGTAGCCGGTCTCGAAGGCGGCCAGCCGCTCTTCCTCGAACGAGACGTCCGAGATGGTCACCTGCCCGCCTGGTTGCGCGCCGTCGAAATTCTCGAGCAGATGAGCGATCGACATCAGGTTCTTTCCTCCTCTCCTTCGAGCCAAGTGCGCAGGATTTCGACGGTCTCTTCCTGCCGCTCGCCGATCAGCGCACGCAGCCGCGCCACCGGATCCTCGGACCGCGGCCCGGCCTCGCCCAGCGCGGGAGCGAAGGTCGCGGCGGTGCCGATGTCCTCGCCCGCGCCGCTCTGGCCGGAGATGAGCGACAAATGGCTGACGTCGAACTCGCCGTCGTCGATCTCGCCGGTCAGGGGGGCGGGCGCGTCGGCGCCGCCCTCCGCGGCCCCGCCCGTCAGGAGACCCGGCGCGCCCAGCCTCCCCGAGGCGGGGGCAGGGCGCATCAGCACCGGGCGCAGCACGAACAGGCCGAGCACCAGCGCCACGAGGGCGAGTACGACCACCTGCGCCAGCGACATGGCGTCGATGGCCAGCCGGTCCAGAAGCCCGGGCGTGGCCAGTGTCCCCGCCGGGGCGGCCGCCTTGAAGGGCAGCGCCCGGAGCGTGAGCACGTCGCCGCGCTCGGGGTCGAGCCCGACGGCGGAGGCAACCAGTTCGCGCAGCGCCGCCAGCTCTTCCTCGGGGCGGGGTTGCGTGGCCGGTGCGCCCTCGGCACCGGTGCCGGGCAGCGCGTTGACGAGCACCGCCACGCTGATTCGCCGGATCGCGCCGGGGGCGGTCACCACCTCGCGTTCTGTGGTCGAGACCTCGTAGTTCACCCGTTCGCGCGTTTCCTCGCGATTGCTGCTGGAGCGCGCGTCGCCGCCGGCATCGCCCTCGGGCAGGTTCGACGCGACGGTCACGCCGCCGCCGCCCCCGCCCGAGGCGGTGTCGCTGCTTTCCTCGGTGTCGGTGCTGATCGCGACGCGGCTCTCGGGGTCGAAGCGGCGTTCGCGGACCGATTCGCTGCGCGTCTCGGTTTCGAGTGTCACCTCGACCACCGCGCTGCCCGGGCCGACGCGCGCCTCGAGCAGGCGCAGGGCGCGCAGGCGCAGCGCCTCGGCGCGGGCGTCGGGGGCGTTGGCGGAAGCGTCCTCTGCGGCACCGATCAGCCCGCCTTCGCTGTCGATGATGGCGACATCCTCGGGCGCGAGCCCGGCCACGGCGGAGGCCACGAGGAATCGCAGGGCGCGTGCGTGCCGCGGCGTGATCCCCTGCCCGCCGGTCGTGACCGACACCGAAGCGGACTGGCGGATATCGCGCTGGAACGGGTTGGACCCGGTCGAGGCGATATGCACGCGCGCGGCGCTGACCGCCGGATGCGCGAGGATGGTGCGCGCCAGCTCTCCTTCCTTGGCGCGCCAGTAGGCGGCGTCGAACATCTGCGACGTGGTGCCGAAGCCCGACAGCCCGTCGAGAAGCTCGTAGCCCTTGGTGGAGTTGGCGGGCAGCCCCTCACCGGCCAGCATCATGCGCAGCCCGTCGCGCTCGGGTGCGGGCACGAAGATCGCGTCGCCGCGTGCCTCGTATCCGACGCCGCGCCGCTCAAGCGCGGCGATCACCTCGCCCGCCGCGGGGGCGTCGAGCCCGGCGTAGAGCAGGCTCATCGACGGGGTCGCGGCGATTCGCGCGAGCCCCAGAACGGCGGCGAACATGCCCAGCGTCGCCATCGCCACGATCACGCGCCGCCGCGTGCCGAGCGCGTTCCACAGGCCGAGAATCTGCTGCACGGTGATGCCTCCTCATGATCGGCCTTCTGCCGGTCTGTGGGGTCATCCTTCCTGCATCAGGCTTAACATTCGGTTAGTTCCTGCCGGGTTATGGTGCCCTTGCTCGCAGACATGAGGACCGCGTCATGGCAGAAGCCGGGGAGACAGGAGAAACCGCAAACCGCACCGCGCCGTCGCGGCTGCCGCTGGTCATCGGGCTGGTGCTGGCGCTCGCCGGGGGCGGGGGCGGGTTCTATGCCGCCCAGGCCGGGCTGTTGCCCTTCGGCCCAGGCACAAGCGGACAGCTGGACGCGGCTGTGGGTGGGGGCGAAGAGGCCGCCAGCCCAGCGGAGGCGGTCGTCGATTTCGGCGATCTCGTCTACGTCCCGATCGAGGCGCTGGTGATCTCCTTTGCCGATGGCGGCCGCAGTCGTCATCTGCGCTTTCGCGCCGAGCTCGAGGTGCCAGCCGACGCGGCGGCGGAGGTAACGCGCGTCATGCCGCGCATTGTCGATGTGCTCAACACCTATCTGCGGGCGCTGCGCATCGCCGATCTCGAGGCAAGCGCCGCGCTGCCGCGGCTGCGCGCGCAGATGCTGCGGCGGGTGCAGGTCGTGGTCGGGGCACCGCGGGTCAACGACCTGCTGGTGATGGAATTCGTGCTCAACTGAAAGGAAGGGGAAATGGACCTCATTGCCGATATCCTGTTGGTGGCGGGGGCCCTCGGGGCGGGGCTCTATTGCCACGTGCTCGCCCGCAGGCTCAGCCGCTTCAACGATCTCGAGACCGGGATGGGGGGGGCGGTCGCCGTGCTGTCGGCGCAGGTCGATGACCTCGGGCGCACGCTGCGCGACGCGCAGACCGCCGCCGGCGGCGAGACCCGCTCGCTCGCGGCGCTCACCGACCGGGCCGAGACGGTGGCCAAACGGCTGGAGCTTCTGATTGCGTCGATGCACGACCTGCCCGAGCCGCAGGCCACCCCGCAGCCCGTGCCCCCGCCGACCGGAGAGACCGCCGCGGCCCCGGTGTTTCGCCGCAACGCGCCGCCGGATGACGGGGGTGCGGCATGAGCCGCGCGCGGGGCCGGACCCGGATGCGCGCGCGCGGGACGCTGACGGTGATTGCGGCGCTGCTGCTGGTTTCGGCGCTGGTGCGGCTCGGGAGCGGCGCCGGTCACGCGATGGCGCGCGCCGATGCGACCGGGGAGCCCGCCGCGGCGGCGCCCGCCCAATGCCGGACACCCGCGGATCTGCAACGCCTGCTCGATGAGATGACGGTGCGCGAAGCGCAACTTGCCGAGGACGAGGCGGCGCTTGCCGACCGGCGCGCCGCGCTGGCGCTGGTCGATTCCGAGATCGCGCGCAAGCTCGACGAGCTTGCAGCGGCGGAGGATTCGCTGCGCCGCACGCTGGCCATCGCCGAGACCGCCGCGGAGGATGATATCGCGCGGCTCACGCGGGTCTATGAGACCATGAAACCCAAGCAGGCTGCCGCGCTTTTCGAGCAGATGGATGCACGATTCGCCGCCGGGTTTATCGCCCGGATGCGCCCCGAGGCGGCGGCGGCGATCATGGCCGGGCTGTCGTCCGAGATCGCGCACAGGCTCAGCGTGGTGCTTGCCGGGCGCAATGCCGCGCGCGAATGACTGGCGCCGGGTCAGGCTTTCTTAACCCGGCGATGGCAGGATGCGGGCCAGCCCCTTGGTACGGAGAAGGCGATGATCGGTATCCTTGGCATCCTGATGGTGTTGGTGATGGTCTTTGGCGGGTATCTCGTCGCCGGGGGCAAGCTCGGCATCATCCTCCATGCCGCGCCGTTCGAGATGTCGATGATCGGCGGCGCGGCGATCGGCGCCTTTCTCATCAGCAACGACATCGCCACCGTCAGGCACACGTTCAAGAGCCTCGGGCGCGTGTTCAAGGGCCCGCGCTGGAAACCCGGGGATTACCGCGATCTGCTGTGCCTGCTCTTCACGCTGATCCGGCTCGCGCGGCAGAACCCGGTCGCCGTCGAGGAGCATATCGAATCTCCGTCCGACTCGGCCATATTCACCAGGTATCCCCGCATTCTTGCCGATTCCGAGGCGGTTTCGCTCATCGGCGACACGCTGCGCTCGGCCTCGATGAACTATGACGATCCCCACCAGGTGGAGGAGGTTCTCGACAAGCGGATGGAGGCGCAGCAGCAGCACGCCATGCACCCCAGCCACGCGCTTCAGACGATGGCCGACGGGCTTCCGGCGCTGGGCATCGTCGCCGCCGTGCTGGGGGTCATCAAGACGATGGCCTCGATCGACCAGCCGCCGGAGATCCTCGGCAGGATGATCGGCGGGGCGCTTGTCGGCACCTTTCTGGGCGTGTTTCTCGCCTATGGCTTTGTCGGTCCCTTTGCCAGCCGGCTGCGCGACGTGACCGAGGAGGATGCCCATTTCTACAAGCTCATCCGCGAGGTGCTCGTGGCCAATCTCCACAACCACGCGGCCAATATCTGCATCGAGGTGGGGCGACAGAACACCCCGTCGCACAATCGCCCGGGATTCGGCGATCTCGAGGAGGCGCTCAAGGCCACCCGCCAGGAGGCCGCGTGATCCGCGCGCGACTCGCCACGGTGCTCGCGGCGTGGTGTGCGCTGTGGCCGATCGCCGGAGCGCCCGCCGCCGCGCAGACTGTCGCCGTGCGCTCTGGCGCGCATGACGGGTTCGACCGGCTCGTGCTCGACATGCCCGGGCGCAGGCCCTGGCAGGTTGTCAGCCGCGAGACCGGGGCCTCTGTGATTTTCGACGGCGCTGCGCTGCGCTTCGAGCTCGGTGCGGTTTTTGACCGGATCGGCCGGCAGCGGCTGCGCGCGATTTCCGCGCCGGAGGGCGGCAGGCGGCTCGATCTTGCCTTTGCCTGTGCCTGCCGGATCGAGTCGTTCTGGTACGCGGGCGACATGCTGGTGATTGATATCTCCGACGGGCTCTCCGCCGGGCTCTCTGCCGCGCGCGCGTCGCCCGCCCGTCCGGGGCCGCCGCTGCTGCCGACACCTGTCATTCGGGACCGGTACGCGGCCCTGTTCCGGTCCGGTGCCGGCGCCGCTCTGGCCGCGCTGCTTGACGAACGCATCGGTCCGCGCCTGTCGGCCTTGCCGGAGATCGACACCGCGGTGCCCGGTGGCGGGATCGACGCCATGCGTGCCGCGCTCGGGCGTCAGCTTGGCCGCGCCGCGAGCCAGGGGCTCGTCACCCCGGAACCCGACCATCGGCTGCGTCTCGCGACACCGCCGGCCCAGCCCTCGGCGTCCCTGGAGAGCGCGGATCCGCCGCCTCCGGTCGTCGGGAACGGCCCCGAGACGCGGGCGGGCCGCCCGGGCGCGCCCGGATTGCGCATAACGACCAGCATGGACCGTGACATGTCCGGCCTTGCCCGCCCGGGCCTTGCGGTGGATGCGTGCCCGCCGGTGTCGTATATCGACGTTACGTCCTGGGGCGGCACCCGCCCGTTCGCGATCGAGGTTGGCCGTCTCAACGGCGCGATCTTCGGGGAATTCGACACCCTTCGCGAGACCGATGCCCTGCGCCTCGCGCGGCTTTATATCCACCGCGGATTCGGGGCCGAGGCGCGGCAGGTTCTTGGCTGGCTCGATTCCGGCGAGCCGGAGATCGCGCTTGCACGCGCGCTTGCGCGGCTGGTCGAGGGGGCGTCGCTTCCCGCGGGGGGCGCGCTCGCCGGGGCGCTCGGCTGCGGCGAGCCGGGGGTGCTCTGGGCGATCCTCGCGATGCCGGAATTGCCCGAGGAGAGCGTGTTCGACCACCGCGCGCTCCGGCGGTCCTTTGTCGCCCTGCCCGAGGGGTTGAGGCGCGCGCTCGGCCCGACGCTCGTCCGGCGGCTGGTGGCCGCCGGTCACCGCGACACCGCCGATGCGCTTCTTCGGCAGCTGCGCGGGGGCGATGCGCTTTCGGGTGTCGAGACCGGGCTCGCGCGGGCGGCGCTGGCAGCGGAGACGGGCGAGGACGCGGCGGCGGAAGAGGCGCTGCGCGAGGTTGCCGGCACCAACGCCGAACAGACCGGGGTGGCGCTGGCCGAAACCATCGAACGCGCGCTTGCCCGCCAGGCCCCGGTGGCGTTTGACGACGCGCAACTGGCCGGGGCGCTCGCCTTCGAGAATCGCGGCACGCCGCTCGGGGGGCGGCTGGCGCGGGCCTATCTCTCGGCGCTCGCCGCTTCGGGCGCCTTCGACGAGTCAATGACGGAATTCGAGCGGCTGCGACCGACGCTGGAGGATGCGGAGGCGGCGCGGGTTGCATCGGTGCTTGTGGCGTACCTGTTGCGCCGTGCCGACGACGTCACCTTTCTGCGGGCCATGATGACGGACCGCATCGTGTCTCCGGGGGCGCTTGACGGAGGTTTGGCGCTGGGCGTCGCGGATCGCCTGCTCGTGCTGGGATTCCCGGCGCAGGCCGCGCGCCATGTCACCCCGGCACCGGCCAAGGCACCGGGCGAAGCGGGCGCGGCGCGCCAATTGTTGCTCGCGCGGATCGCGCTGGCGCAGGAGCGTCCGGCGGCGGCCCTCAGGGAGCTTCTCGGCCTCGACGGCAACGAAGCCGACCTGCTGCGCGCCGAAGCGCTCGCCGCGCGGGGCGATCATGCCGGTGCCCGGCGGCTATTTGCCGCCCATGAGGCGAACCGTCGTGCGGACCGTGCCGCGCTGCACCTCGGCGGCGCCGAGGCGATGGCGGATGCGGAGAATGCCCCGCTCCGGGAGTTGGGGGAACTGCTTTCGCGCGACGCCGCCGCCCCGGCGGCGGGCGGTGGTGGCGATGCGGACCTGGCATCGCGTCGTGCGCTGCTGGAGCGCAGCACGGCGCTGCGCGGCGCAATGAAGCGGCTGCTCGCCTTGACCCCGGCGGAGGGTGTCACGCGGTAGGGTTCGCGCCGCAGCTAACTGAATCTCAATCATGATCGCGCAGGCTTGCCGCACGACACCACCGCCGTTCGCCACAACCAAGGGGGGAAACGTGCCCCGCAGCCAGCACCCTTCGCCCGTCGCCGCCGCGGCGCGCCGTCCATCCCGGGCCGGGCGCCTCGAATTCATGGGGGGCCGGCGATGCCGCGCCTGACCCGCGCGCAGCTCTTTCAGCCCACGGTGCTGCTGGCGCTGGCGCTGATGGCGATCATCGTCATGATGATCCTGCCGGTGCCGTCATGGGTGCTCGATATCGGGCTGGCGGCCTCTTTCGCGCTGGCAATCCTGATCTTCACCGTCACGCTGTTCATCGAGCGCCCGCTCGATTTCTCGTCTTTTCCGACGATCCTGCTGGCGTCGCTGATGCTGCGCCTGTCGCTCAACGTTTCCTCGACCAAGCTCATCATCGGTGAGGGCCATAGCGGCACCGGAGCCGCGGGCCACGTTATCGAGGGGTTCGCCAATTTCGTCATGGGCGGGAGCGTATTCCTCGGTCTCGTCGTGTTCAGCGTGCTGCTGATCGTGAATTTCCTTGTCATCACCAAGGGCGCCACGCGGATGGCCGAGGTGGGCGCGCGCTTCGCGCTCGATGCGATGCCGGGCAAGCAGATGGCGATCGACAGTGACCTGTCGGCCGGCGCCATCTCGCACGAGGAGGCGCGCGAGCGGCGCGCGCGCGAACAGCAGGAGACGACCTTTTTCGGTTCGCTCGACGGGGCGTCAAAATTCGTCAAGGGCGACGCCGTCGCCGGGTTGCTCATCACCCTGCTCAACCTCGTGATGGGCCTCGCAATGGGGACGCTGGTCCATGATATGCGGCTGGGAGAGGCGTTCAAAACCTATGCCATCCTGACGGTGGGCGATGGGCTTGTGACGCAGATTCCGGCGGTGATCATATCCATCGCCTCGGCGCTCCTTCTGGCGCGGGGCGGCGCGCTCGGGGCGACCGATACCGCGATGACCAGCCAGATCCTGCGCCATCCCTCGGCCCTGGTGACGGTGGCGGTGCTGATGGCGCTCTTCGCGCTGGTGCCGGGCCTGCCATTCCTGCCTTTCATCCTCGGCGCGCTCGCGCTCGCCGCCGTCGCCGTGCTCGGCGCGCGCGCCGCGCGAGACGCCGAGGCAGAGCCCGATGACACGGGCGCCGCCACGCCCGTGCCCGAGCCGTCGATGGGCGATATCCTGGAACTCGACGACATCCACGTGGAGTTCGCGCCGGACCTCATCAACATGGTGCTCGACCCCGGCGAGGGGCTGGATGCGCGCATCGCCAACATGCGCCGCCACATCGCAACGCGCTACGGCCTGATCCTGCCCGAGATCCGGCTGACCGACGAGCCCGCGCTCGAGGCCGGGACATACGCGATCCGTATCCAGGGGGTCGAGCAGGCCCGCGCCGGGCTGCGCGCGGATCACTTTCTCGCGCTGGATCCCGATGGGCAGCCGGACCTGCCACCGGGCGAGACGGTGCGCGAGCCGGTCTACCACGCGCCCGCGCGCTGGATACCGGCGGCGGCGCGCGACCGCACGGTGCTTGGCGGCGCGACGGTGGTCTCTCCCGGCGAGGTGCTGGCCACGCACCTCTTGGAGATCATCCGCCGCAATCTCAGCCGCCTGCTGACGATGAAGGCGATGCGCCGCCTGCTCGACGAGATGGTCAACCTCGCCGATCGCGACCGTGCCGACGCCAATCGCAAGCTGCTAGAAGAGATGATCCCGGACCGCATCGCGCCGGACCTGCTGCACGGTGTGCTGCGTCTGCTGCTGGCCGAGCAGGTTTCGATCCGCAACCTGCCGCTCATCATTGAGGCCGCGGCGGAGCGGCGGCAGGGCGGCGCAGGCCCCGAGGCGCTGTGCGAACACGTGCGCCAGCGGCTCGGTTTCCAGATCGTGGCCGAACTCAGGCGGGCAGATGGCACGCTGCCGCTTATCCAGCTCGCACCGGAATGGGAAGAGCGGTTCCTGTCGCACCAGGTCGAGGCCGAGCGGGGACGGCCCGACGTGGCCCTGCCGCCCGAGCTGTTCAATGCGCTCACCGGCGGTATCGCGGCGGAGGTCAACACCGCGCTGGAGCGGGGGATCACCCCGGCGGTGATCACCTCGACGCAGCGGCGGCGGTTTTTGCGGATGGCGCTCGCGGCCAAGCAGATACGCGCGCCGGTCCTGTCGTTCGAGGAAATCGGCGTCGAGTCGCACCCGGCGCTGGTGGGCATGGTGGCGGCATGAGCGGGCTCGAGGCGCTGATCCGGCTGTCGCAGGATGTGCTCTGGCTCCATGCGCTCGTGTTCTTGCGCGTGGCGCCGATGATCGCGCTCTTTCCCGGCTTTGGAGAGCGCACGGTGCCGGTGCGCATCAAGCTGGGCCTCGCACTCGGGATGACGGCCATCGTCACCCCCGCGCTCGCCCCCGGGCTTGGTGAGTTGCTCGGGCCCCGGCCCGATCTCACCCGTCCCATCCTGACCGAGACCGCGATCGGCCTCATGCTCGGCATCGGCATCCGCCTGTTCGTTCTGGCCTTGCAGACCGCCGGTTCGATCGCGGCGCAATCGACTTCGCTGGCGCAGATCCTCGGCGGCGCGAGCATCACGCCGATGCCCGCCATCGGGCATCTGCTGGTAAGCGGGGCGTTGGCGCTGGCGATGATCCTTGGCTTGCACCTGCGCCTCGCCGAGTTCGTTATCGAGAGCTACCGGCTGTTCCCGCCAGCCCAGCTTCCCGCGGCTGCCGGGGTGGCGGAGTGGGGGGCCGGCCGGGTGGCCCATGCCTTTGGCCTCGCGTTCACGCTGGCGGCCCCCTTCGTGATCGCCTCGATGCTCTACAACCTGACGCTTGGCGTCATCAACCGCGCCATGCCACAGCTCATGGTCGTCTTCGTGGGCGCGCCCGCGATCACGGCGGCGGGGCTTGTGCTGCTGTTCCTGCTCGCGCCCGCGATGCTCGGCATCTGGGCGGCGGGGCTGGGCGAGTTCCTCGCCGATCCGGTCGGGGGCGGGTGATGGCCGATCCGCAGGACGACAGCGACAAGACCCACGAGGCCACGCAGCACAAGCTCGAAAAGGCGCGTGAGAAGGGCGAGTTCGCGCGCTCTGCCGATCTCAACACCGCCGGATCCTACGCGGGGTTTCTGCTCGCGACGGTCGCGGCCGGGGCAGGCGCGGTGGACGAGGCCGGGTCGCTGATGATGCGCCTTGTGGATCAACCGGACCGTATCGCGCCGCTGGTGTTCTCCGGCGGGCCGGGGATGGCCGCGCTCGGCGGGCCTTTGCTGGCGGTGGCGATGGCGCTTTTGGTGTTCTTCCTCTTGCCGGGTGCGGCGGCGCTCCTGTCGGTGGTGGCGCAGCGCAGCCTCGTCTTTGCCACCGCGCGGCTCGAGCCCAGGCTGTCGCGGATCAACCCGTTGGAGAACGCGAAGAACAAGTTCGGGCCGAGCGGGCTCTTCGAGTTTGCCAAGAGCGCCGTGAAGCTGCTGGCCTTCTGTCTCTTGCTCGGGGTCTATCTCGGCGGTCAGATGCCGCGGGTGGCCGCATCCCTCCACGCCGGGGCGGGCCAGATCGGGGCGTTGATGGCGCGCATGTCGATCGAGTTTCTTGCCGTGGTGGTGGTGCTCGCGCTGGCCATCGGCGCGGTGGATTTCTTCTGGCAGCGCTTCGATCACGCCCGCCGCCAGCGGATGTCGCACAAGGAGGTCCGCGACGAGCACAAGGAGCAGGAGGGCGACCCCCACATGAAGCAGCAGCGCCGCCGGAAGGGGATGGAGATCGCGTCGGGCCGGATGATGGAGGACGTGCCCAAGGCCGATGTCGTGATCGTCAACCCCACCCATTACGCCGTGGCGCTGCGCTGGAGCCGGACGCCGGGGTCGGCGCCGGTCTGCGTGGCCAAGGGGGCCGATCACCTGGCGCTGCGCATTCGCGAGCTGGCCCGCGAGAACGGCGTGCCGGTGCATCACGATCCACCGGTGGCCCGCGCGCTCCATGCCGAGACCGAGATCGGCGAGGAAATCGATTCGCGCCACTACCGCGCGGTGGCCGCGGCGATCCGTTTTGCCGACAGCATGCGCCGCAAGGCGCGGCATTTCGGATGATGCGCGACAGCCACACCGCGTTGTGCGACCTGACCGAGGCGCTCTACCAGCGCGAGGCGGCGCGGCTGCGCGCGTTGCGCGAAGAGGAGGGCCGGTTGCGGGCGGTGATCGGGCGGCTCGACGCGCAGGCCCGGGCCGCGCGCGACCTGCCACAGGACGCGTTGCGCGGGGTGCGCGAAATCGGGGCCGACATTGCCTGGCAGGGATGGCTGGCGCGGCACCGGGCGACGGCCCGCGACGAGCTCGCGCGCGTGCTGGCGCGCAAGGAACAGGCCATGCCTGCGCAGCGCCGTGCCTTTGGCAGGCTCGAGGCGGCGCGCGCGCTGCGCGCGCGGGCGCAGGCAGAGGCGCGCGACCGGCAGGAGCGGCGACAGGCAGGGCTGCTTGGCGATCTGGGGGTGATGGCGCGGATGCGGGCGCGGCCCGGAGACGGGTCGGGTCAGGTGTCCTGACGTGCGATCTCGGTGATGAGAACACCCTTCACCACCGGGCCGAGCAGATCGCGCGCCACCTCGGCAAGCATCCGGCGCAGCACGTCCATACTGTTGGCATTGGTGAATTCCCCGTCAAACCCGCCCCGGTTGGCATGGTCGAAGAGCACCTGCAGAAACCCGTCGCGCAGCTTTGGCTCGTGCTCGTAGACGGTCTGGGTATCCCCTTGGGTCACCTCGACGCTGAGCGACAGCACCACCATCGCCGCGATCCGCTCGCCCTCCAGGATCGGTACGACGAACTGGTTGTTGAGCGCGACAAAATCAGGCGGGCCGGCCTCCTCGTTGGACGGGGCCGTGGTGCCGTCCGCGCGCGGCGGTTCCGTGGGGGCGGCGGCCGTACCCGACGCCGCTTGCGTCGTGTCCGCGTTCGGGACGGGCGCGATCATCATGCCGGCGCCAACGCCCGCACCGGTGCCCGCGATCGCCATCAGCACGGGTAAAAGCATGCGGATCATCTCTGGTTCTCCCTGGCCAGCGCTCAGAACGGCAGGATCGCGTCCAGCACCTGCTGGCCGATGCGCGGTTGCTGGACATCGGTAATCTGGCCGCGCCCGCCGTAGGAGACGCGCGCGGCGGCGATCTTGTCATGGGTGATCTCGTTTTGCCGGGAGATGTCTTCGGGACGCACGAATCCGCTCACGAGCAGTTCGCGCAGCTCGAAATTCACCCGCACCTCCTGCGAGCCGCTGATCCGCAGGACACCATTGGGCAGCACATCGGTCACCGTCGCCGCGACCCGCAGGGTAAGCTCTTCGCTGCGGCTCACCGAGCCGTCCCCCCCGGAACTGCCCGACGAGGTGATCCCGACGGCCCGCTCGAGGCTGGCACCCTCGGGCAGATCCCTGTCGATGCGCTGCGGGAGGCCGAAGAGGTCGGGCACCGACAGGCTTTCCTCCGCGGTGCGGCGGCGCGCGGTGGCGTTCGATATTTCCGCCTCCTCGTCGATCTCGATCACCACGGTGAGGATGTCGCCGCGCCGCGCCGCGCGCCGGTCGCCGAGAAGCGATCTTCGCCCGCCGTTCCACAGCGATGCCTCCCGCAAGGGCGCGCCGTTCCGCGCCGCCATCGGCAGGCCGGGGTTGAGCATGGCGAGCTGTTCGTCGGCATTCTTGGTGGGCGTGAGGCTCGGCGGTTTGCCGATATGGTCGATCCGCGCGCAGCCGGCAAGAGCCAGGATCAGGACGAGAACGTGTGAAATCGGTGGGGGGGTCATGCTCTTGCCTATCGTGACACTTCGATCCGGCCCGACGCGGTAACGCGCCCGGTGACGGTCGCGCGCGACGAGAGGTTCATCACGCGTACGTATTCTCCGGGTCCGGCGCGCGCGAGCGCCCGCCCCTCGGTCTCGATCCGCAGCGCGCCGCGGACATAGGCGAGCGGCACCACCTGGTTGCGTTCGACCACCGCGGGCACGGCGATATCGCCCACCCGGATCGGCCGACCGGGGTAGAGCGCGACGCGCGCCTCGCGCCCGATCACCGCGTCGAGCGCCACGCCCCCGGCAGGCGGCCCCGCACGCAGGATCACGTCCTCGGGTGCGATGATCTCCTGCGGGCGGATCACGCGCACCGGCTCGACGCGGTCGGCCCGCGCCGGCAGCGCCGCGATCAGGGCGAGGATCACGAGCGCCGTGCGCATCACCGCACCTGCGTCGTGGCCGCGAGCATCTGGTCGGCGGCGGTGATGACCTTGGCGTTGAGTTCGTAGCCGCGCTGCGCCTCGATCAGCTTGGTGATCTCGCGCACGGGGTCGACAGAGCTGTCCTCCAGATAGCCGTGGCGGAGCGTGCCCAACCCGTCCTGCCCGGCCGTGCTGACATTGGGCGGCCCCGACGCCTCGGTCTCCTGGAACAGGTTGCCGCCGATCGCCTCGAGCCCCTTGGCATTGGCAAAGCCCACGAGGTTGAGCTGGCCGATGGGCTGGGCCGCCGCGGCGTCGTCGAAGAACACGGAGACCTCGCCCTCGGGATTGATCGACAGGCTGCGCGCGTCATCGGGGATGGCGATCTCGGGTGCCACCGGGAAGCCGTCGGCGGTGACGATCAGCCCGTCGGCGGACCGCTGGAGCCCGCCATCGCGGGTATAGGCGGCCTGGCCCGAGGGCAGCGTCACCTCGAGGAATCCGGCGCCGTCGATGGCCACGTCGAGATCGCCACCCGTCTCGCGCAGCG
This sequence comes from Roseovarius sp., assembly GCA_016278295.1. GTDB lineage: Bacteria > Pseudomonadota > Alphaproteobacteria > Rhodobacterales > Rhodobacteraceae > Roseovarius. Next base: position 19,822 of record JADQCC010000026.1, read on the forward strand.
AGCCTTGCGACAGGTGGACCGAGATCGCCGAGGGGCGCACGCCGAGCCCGAGCTGCACCCCGGTGGGCAGCACCGAGCCGTCGGCGGCGCTGATCGTGCCCGCGCGGGATATCTGCTGGTAGTGCAGGTCGGCGAATTCGGCGCGGCGTGCGTTGTAGCCGGTGGTGGACATGTTGGCGAGGTTGTTGGAAATCGTCTCCACGCGCATCTGCTGGGCGGCCATGCCGGTCGCGGCGATCTTGAGAATTCGCATGTCGTGGCTCCCTTGGTCAGCGGGTAAAGGTGTCGAGCGCGTCTCTTACGCGCTGGTTTTCGGTCTCGAGAAAGCTCTGGCCCATCTCGTAGGCGCGCTGGACCTCGATGAGCCGCGCGATCTGAGTCATCGGTTCGACATTGGACCCCTCGAGAAAGCCCTGCACGATTCGGCCCCCGGCCACCGGCTCGACCCCGGCGGGGGCCTCGAAGAGATTGCCGCCCGCGCGGGACAGCGCCGCGTCGCCCGCCGGGCGGAACAGCCCGAGCTGCGCGAGCGGTTTGCCGTTGCCGCTCAGCGTGCCGTCGGCGGCAAGCCCCGGTGCGCGGATGTCGGGTGGCACGAAGACCGGCGCGCCGCCGGCGTCGAGCACGCGGAATCCGTCGGCGGTCACGAGATCGCCGTTGGCCGACAGCGAGAACGCCCCGGCGCGGGTCAGCCGCTCGCCCGCGGGCGTCTCGACGAGAAAGAACCCCTCGCCCTCGATCGCGAAATCGAACGTCCCGCCGGTCTGGCCGAGCGGGCCCTGCGCGCGCGACGTGACGGGGATGTTGCCGCGCGCCATCGACAGCGAGGGGCCATCGCCGGTGCGGCGCACGAATTCCGAGAAGACCAGCCCCTCGGCGCGGTAGCCGGTGGTCGCGGCATTGGCGATGTTGTTTGCCACGATCTGCATTTCGCGCATCAGCCCGGACTGGCGGGTGAGCGTGGCATATCCTGCGGCTTCCATGTTTCAGCCTCCGATGATGAGCGGCACGAGCCGGTCCTGGAAAAAGGTCACGAGCGTCTGCGTCATGAAGCCCATGCTGAGCCAGAAGGTGACGACGATCGCGCCGAGCTTGGGCACGAATGTGAGCGTCAGTTCCTGGATCGAGGTCAGCGCCTGGAAAAGCCCCACGAGCAGCCCCGCGAGCAGCGCGACCGCGAGGATCGGCAGCGACACGATCACCGAGACCCAGAGCCCCTCGCGCAGTGTGTCGTAGAAGAGGATTTCGTCCCCCATCGGCTCAGACCGGCATCCGCAGGATTTCCTGGTAGGCCTCCACCACGCGGTCGCGAACCGTCACGGCGGTCTCCACCGCGAGTTCGGTTTGCACCAGCGCCTGCACGAGCGAATGCGGGTCGGCCTCGCCGGTCATGGCGGCGATGGCGGTGTCCTCGCCCTCGCGCAATGTGGCGGCAAAATCGCGTGCGAGCGCCGCCGCCGGCGGGGTGGTCTCGCCAGTGGCCTCGCCGGTGGTTTCTCCGGCGGGCCCGGGCTGTGTGGCGCGGCGCAGGTCGGCATAGCCCTGCGTGGCTGTGAGTGCGGTGATATCCATTCTGGATCTCCTCTGGTCATGGTCGGCGGCGGCGGGTCACCGGCGCAGCAGGTCCATCAGGCCCGACGACATTTGCCGCGCCTGGTCGAACATCTTGAGATTGGCCTCGTAACTGCGTTGTGCCTCGCGCGCGTCGGCCATCTCGATCATCAGGTTCACGTTGGAGCCGTCGTAATATCCGGTCTCGTCGGCCAGCGGATGCGCCGGGTCATAGACCTGCCGCAGCGGGCTCTGGTCGAGCCGCACCGGGCCGGGCGTCACACCGCCCGGAGGTGTTCCAGCGTCGGCCGCGCCGCGCGCGGTCTCGAAGGCGACGGTCTTGCGGCGGTAACCGGGCGTGTCGGCATTGGCGATGTTCTCTGCGACGTGGCGCAGCCGTTGCGACTGTGCCCGGAGCCCGCTTGAAGAAAGCGACAGCGCGTTGGAAAAATCGCTCATCTCCCGCCCTCCTAGCTGCGACCGACGGCGGTGCGCAGCACGCTGAGCCCGGATCGATAGATCGCGAGGGCGCGGTCGTGCTGACGCTTGACCTCGACGCCGCGCAGCATCTCGGTTTCGAGCGCCACGGAATTGCCGTTTGGGTCGCGCACCGCGTCGCGGTCGATCCGTGGCACGAATTCGCGCCCGGCCCGGGACCCCGCGAGGTGGCCGGGGCGCGTGGTGCGCGGCACAAAGCCCGCACGACCCTCGAGATAGGACGCAAAGGGCGCGATATCGCGCGCGCCGTATCCGGGCGTGTCGGCATGGGCCATGTTCTGAGCCACCACAGCCTGCCGGGCCCCGGCATGGCGCGCCATCGCGTATGACAGGCGAAACAGGTCGATTTCTTCGAGCATCGGGATTCTCCCTCGCTTGGTTTCAATCAAGGCTTAACCCTGATTCGTTTAGAAATCGTTCCTGAGACATGAGGAGAACGCACGGATGACCCAGACCGGGATCGCAGGGATGCAGGCCGAGATTTCCGCGCTCAGCGTGGCGCATGCGGTGGGCCGCGTGGTCGCGGTGCAGGGCGGTGTGCTGCGCGTGAGCGGGCTGTCGGGGGCGGCGCGGCTCGGCGACCGGGTGCGCGTGGCTTCGCGCGGCGGCGGCACGCTCACCGGCGAGGTGCTGCAGCTCGAGGTCGCGGCGATCCTCGTGCTTCCCGACGCCGCCGCCGAAGGGGTGGCGCTGGGCGACCGGGTGCGGCTGCTCGGCGCGCCCGGCATTGCGCCCTCGGACGATTGGATCGGGCGGGTGATCGACCCGTTCGGTGCGCCGCTCGACGGTCGTCCGCTGCTGCGTGGTCTGCGCCCGAGATCG
>JADQCC010000175.1:0-3032 GCA_016278295.1 Roseovarius sp.
CATCTTCGAGAACGGCTGGGAGGACAAGGAATTCATCCGCACCCGTGTCTGGGGGATGGACCAGATCCGTGACGAGGTGAAAGGGTGGACGCCCGAGGAGGTCGAGCGTGTGACCGGTGCGCCGGGGTCGCAGCTTCGCCGCGTAGCCCGGACCCTGGCCAACAGCCGTCCCGGTACCGTGATCTGGTGCATGGGCGGCACGCAGCACACCAACGGCAACAACAACACCCGCGCCTATTGCATCCTGCAACTGGCGCTCGGCAACATGGGCACGTCGGGTGGCGGCACCAACATCTTCCGCGGCCATGACAATGTGCAGGGTGCCACGGACCTTGGCGTGCTGAGCCACACTCTACCGGCCTATTACGGGCTGAGCGCCGGGGCATGGGCGCATTGGGCGCGGGTCTGGGGCGAAGACCCGGAATGGCTTGCCGCGCGGTTTGACAAGATCAAGGACAAGGACGGCAAGGAGGTCTCGCTCCAGGGGCTTACTGGTATTCCGGTGAGCCGCTGGATCGACGGCGTGCTCGAAGACCCCGAGAACATGGATAACCCCAACAAGGTGCGCGCCATGGTGCTCTGGGGCCACGCGCCCAACAGCCAGACCCGCGGCAAGGAAATGAAGACCGCGATGGAACAGCTCGACATGCTGGTCGTGGTCGATCCCTATCCGACCGTGTCGGCGGTGATGCACGACCGCACCGATGGCGTCTACCTGTTGCCCGCCTGCACGCAGTTCGAGACCTATGGCTCGGTCACCGCGTCCAACCGATCGCTGCAATGGCGCGAGAAGGTGGTCGATCCGATCTTCGAGTCGAAGCCCGATCACGAGATCATCGGGCTGTTCGCCAAGAAATTCGGCTTCCACGACCGGTTCTTCCGTAACATCGAGATCGAGGCGGATGGCGTGACCCCGAATATCGAGGACACGCTGCGCGAGATCAACCGCGGCACCTGGACCATTGGCTATACCGGGCAGAGCCCAGAGCGGCTCCGGCTGCACATGGCCAATCAGCACACCTTCGATCGCACCACTTTGCGGGCAGTCGGCGGACCCGCCGATGGCGAGACCTACGGCCTGCCTTGGCCGTGCTGGGGCACACCGGAGATGAAGCATCCCGGCACCCATGTGCTCTATGATATGTCCAAACCGGTGAGCGAGGGCGGCCTTACCTTCCGCGCACGCTTCGGCGTCGAGCGGGACGGCGACAACCTCTTGGCCGAGGGCGTCTACTCGGTGGGCTCCGATATCCAGGACGGGTATCCGGAATTTACCATGCAGATGCTCATGGACCTGGGCTGGGATAGTGAGCTGACCGACGAGGAGCGCGCGGCAATCGATGCGGTCGCGGGGCCCGACACCAACTGGAAGACCGACCTTTCAGGCGGGATTCAGCGGGTGGCCATCGCCCATGAATGCGCGCCCTTCGGCAATGCCAAGGCCCGCGCGGTGGTCTGGACATTTCCTGATCCGGTGCCGCTGCACCGCGAGCCGCTCTATACGCCGCGGCGCGATCTGGTGGCGGATTACCCCACCTACGAGGACCGGCACGCCTACCGGCTGCCAACCCTCTACGCTTCGATCCAGAAGAACGACTTCTCGAAGGACTATCCGATCATCCTCACATCCGGCCGTCTGGTCGAATACGAGGGCGGCGGCGACGAGAGCCGGTCGAATCGGTGGCTGGCCGAGTTGCAGCAGGACATGTTCGTCGAGATCAACCCGCGCGATGCCAACGATCTGGGCATTCGCGACGGCGAACAGGTCTGGGTCGAGGGTGCCGAGGGCGCCAAGGTCAAGGTCATGGCGATGGTGACCGAACGGGTGGGCGCGGGCGTGGCCTTCATGCCCTTCCACTTCGGTGGCCATTTCGAGGGGCGCGACTTGCGGGAAAACTATCCCGACGGGGCCGACCCCTACGTGCTGGGCGAGGCCAGCAACACCGCCCAGACCTATGGCTATGACAGCGTGACCCAGATGCAGGAGACCAAGGCGACTCTCTGCAAGATCATGCCAGCGTAAGGAGATAGAGACATGGCAAGAGCAAAGTTTCTGTGTGATGCCGAACGCTGCATCGAATGCAACGCCTGCGTCACTGCCTGCAAGAACGAGCACGAGGTGCCGTGGGGGATCAACCGCCGCAAGGTGGTAACGATCAACGACGGCAAGCCGGGCGAACGCTCGATCTCGGTGGCCTGCATGCACTGCTCAGATGCGCCCTGCATGGCCGTCTGCCCGGTGGATTGCTTCTACCAGACCGAGGACGGCGTGGTGCTCCACTCCAAGGATCTGTGCATTGGCTGCGGGTACTGTTTCTACGCGTGCCCCTTTGGCGCGCCGCAGTATCCGCAGGCGGGCAATTTCGGGTCCCGCGGCAAGATGGACAAATGCACCTTCTGCGCTGGTGGGCCCGAAGAGAACCACAGTCAGGCCGAGTTCCAGAAGTACGGACGCAACCGGATCGCCGAGGGCAAGCTACCCATCTGCGCCGAGATGTGCTCGACCAAGGCGCTTCTGGCCGGTGATGGCGACGTGGTCTCGGCGATCTACCGCGAACGCGTCGTGGCGCGCGGTTTCGGCTCGGGCGCCTGGGGCTGGGGTACGGCCTACGGACAGAAGGGCGGCTGACCCGAGAATCTGTCCGGCCGGGCCGCGCCCGGCCGGATACCGGTGCCGGAAGGCTCTCAGGCCGCCGGTACCGGAAACTTGAAGAGTTTCCGATCCGGTTTCTTCCAAGGAAACCAGGTTCCCGCACAACAATCGAGGACATCATGCGCGCACTACTCAGCATGGCTTTGTGTTTCCTGCTCGCCTTGCCCGCGTTGGCGCAGGAGACGCCTGATACATCCGTCCCCGATCGGTCCGCCACCGGTGGCGCGCAGACGCTCGAGGACATCCTCGCCCGCCAGCGCGGCGAGCAGATCGATAGCAGCTTTCGCCGTAACGCCACCGGCAACCCCGAGGACGCTGCCGGGATGGCCAACCAGCTTGGGACGCTGGGCGGCGCTTCCGACGCTGAGGTGTGGCGCGC
>JADQCC010000175.1:3132-22255 GCA_016278295.1 Roseovarius sp.
TGCTGGGGCACGAGGCGTTCTCGACGCTCGCAACCGGCTCTAAATGGGTGCACAACAACATCTCTTGGGCATTCATGCTGGGGCTGGTGATGGTGTTCGTCATGTGGGTGCTTCACAACATCCCCAACCGCACCGACCTGAAATGGCTGGCTGTGGGCGGCGGCATCTTCAGCAAGGGCGTGCATCCGCCGGCGAAGAAGTTCAACGCCGGGCAAAAGCTGGTCTTCTGGGCGGTGATCGTGTTCGGCGCGTCTATCTCGGCTTCGGGGCTGTCGCTGCTCTTTCCGTTCGAGCTGCCGATGTTCGCCAAGACCTTTGCCGTGCTTAACGACACCGGGCTGCCGCAGGCGGTGGGCTATGGCGCGCTGCCCGAGACCTTGGCGCCGCATGAGGAGATGCAGTTCGCCACGCTTTGGCACACGATCATGGCCTTCGGGCTGACCGCCATCATCCTGGCGCATATATACATCGGTTCAGTCGGCATGGAGGGCGCGTTCGATGCGATGGGCTCGGGCGAGGTCGAGGAGCAATGGGCACGCGAACATCACGGGCTGTGGCTCGATGAATTGCAGGAAAAAGGCCACGCGCCGGCGCCCGACAAGGCCACGCACCCCGCAGAATAGGCCATGCGCACGCTGATCGCCGGATTGTGGTTCTTGGCTGCGGCGCCCTCGGTGGCGCAAGAGTTTACCACGCTGAAAGGGCATGGCGGGCCGGTCATGGGGCTGGCCACCCTGCCCGGTGGGACGGTGGCGTCGGCCAGTTTCGACAATTCGGTGGGCCTGTGGCAGGGCCGAAAGCCCCGATGGCTGGAAGGACACGACGCGGCGGTGGTCGCGTTGGCACCATTGGGCGAGGCCGGGCTGGTTTCGGGTGGCGACGATTTCGACGTCATCGTGTGGGACACCGGGACCGGAACGCACCGCCGTCTCGAGGGGCATGAGGGCAAGGTCGCGGGGCTCGCGGTGTCGCCCGACGGCGCGTGGATCGCCTCGGCAAGCTGGGACGGACGCGTCGGGCTCTGGCCGGTGGCGGGCGGCGCGGCGCGGTTTCTTGACGGCCATGATGGGCCGGTGACGGATGTGGCGTTTGGCGCTGATGGAACGCGGCTTTTCTCCTCCTCCGCCGATGGTACGCTGCGTGTCTGGGACTGGCGCGAGGCTGACCCGGTCGCGCGCGTGCTTCTTGATCAGGGGTTCGGCATCAACAAGCTGGTGGTCGGGCCGGACGAGGCATGGATCGCCTATGGTGCGGTCGATGGCGCGACACGGGTGATCAACCCCGCGACCGGCGACGTGATCGCAGATTTCACCCTCGACCGGCGGCCGATCCTGGTGCTCGAGCACCACGCCGCCACCGGGCAGATCGCCGTCGGTGACGGGCAGGGCTATATCATGGTGATCGACACCGAGACATGGACGATTGCCCGCGATTTCAAGGCGATGGCGCGTGGCCCGGTCTGGGCGCTGGCGTTCTCGGACGATGGACTGATGCTCTACGCCGGAGGGCTGAGCAACGTGATTTACCGCTGGCCGGTGACGATGCTCGACGCGTTCGACCCGGCGGGTGAGACCGAGCACAGCTTTCTGCGCCCGCCGGAGGAAATGGAGAATGGCGAGCGGCAGTTCATGCGCAAATGCTCGATCTGCCACGCGCTCACCCCGCCGCCCTCGCGCAAGGCGGGGCCAAGCCTTTACGGGCTGTTCGGCAGGCAAGCGGGCAGCGTGCCGGGCTATCCCTACTCGCCTGTGCTCGCCGAGTCGGATATCGTGTGGACGGACGAGACCATCGACGCGCTGTTCGATCTTGGCCCCGATCACTATATTCCCGGGAGCAAGATGCCGATGCAGCGCATCACCGCCGTGCAGGACCGTGATGACCTGGTAGCCTACCTGCGCCGTGCCACCAAGTGAGAGGAGATACGACCCGATGAAAGCGATGCTTGCCGCCTTTGTGGCCTGCGGGGTGATCGCCGCCGCCGCGCCAACCGTGCTTACGGAACTGGGCTATACCGTCGAGGCGACGCGCGCGGGCGACAATGTCAGGTTGGGCGAAACGCCCGAATGAGCACCCGTGCCGCCGTCCGAAAGCATGCCCCCCGCGACGATTATGGCGAGAGCCTCGCGCGGGCCGCGATCCTTGTCGTCGATGACGAGCCGGGGATGCGCAACTTCCTGACCAAGACGCTCGGCCCCCGCTGCCGCCATGTCGAGCTGGCGCGATCCTGCGCCGAGGCGGGGGAAATCCTCGACCAGGTGCATTTCGACCTCGTGATCCTCGATAACGTCATGCCCGACAAGACAGGGCTCGACTGGCTGGAGGAACAGCGCCAGGTGGGTCTTTTTGCCGAGACCATCCTGATGACCGCCTACGCCGATCTCGACACGGCGATCAAGGCGTTGCGCGCTGGCGTTACCGATTTCGTACTCAAGCCGTTCCGCGCCAACCAGATACTCAACGCCGTGGCGCGCGCATTGGACCGCAAGTATCTCGCGCGCGACAACTACCTGCTGCGGCACGAGCTGTCGGGGGGCGGTGGCACGGCGCGCGGGCGGCTGTTGGGTAATTCCCTGGCGATCCGCGATGTGCGCGACCTGCTTGCGCGGCTCGGGCCGATGCCCACGCCAGTGCTCTTTACCGGCGCGAGCGGGACAGGCAAGGAAATCGCCGCGCGCACGCTCCACGCGCTTTCCGACCGCGCCGACAAGCCCTTCGTGGCGGTCAATTGCGCCGCCTTTTCCGACGGGCACATCGCCGAGGAACTGTTCGGCGTGATCGAGGACGGCACGCGGCACAAGGACGGACTGCTGTTTCATGCCGAAGGCGGCACACTTCTGCTCGACGAGGTGGCGCAGCTTCCGATGGCGGTGCAGGCGGCGCTCTTGCGGGTGCTGGAGGACCGGCGCATCCGGCCCATCGGCTCTGAGCGCGAGGTGCCGCTGGACCTGAGATTCCTGTTCGCGACCAATGCCGATCTGAAGGCCGAGGTGGCGGCGGGACGGTTCCGTGACGATCTGTACCACCGTATCAATATCGTCAATGTCGGGATGCCCAGCCTGCGCGAACGCAAGGAGGACATCGCGGAGCTGGCCGCGCTATTCATGAGCGAGTTTGCCACCACGCTTGGGATGCCCGCGCTGGAACTCAACGATCAGGTGCTGCTGAAGCTCAGCCGCTATGACTGGCCTGGCAATGTGCGCGAGTTGCGCAACCTGGTTGAGCGGTCGGTGATCCTCGGAGAATTTCCGGCGGAGTTCGAAGGGCAGGGCAGGGTGACCGGCGCGCAGGCCATCGAGACGCTGGAGATGGTCGAGCAGCGCCACATCCTCGCCGTTCTCGACGCCTGCGGCGGCAACCGGGCCGAGGCCGCGCGGCGGCTTGGCGTGGCGCGCAAGACGGTGGACCGAAAATGCGCCGCGTGGGGAGTGTGAGCGGGCTGCCAGACCTCGCGGAACCTTGGGGGTCTGAGGCCCGCGCCCGCCTGCTCGTGCCTATTGCGGGAGGCTGTTCGCCGTCGCACCGATCCTCACCACAGTGCCGAGCGGTGTCGGGATGGTGCGCACCCGCCACGGCCGATTTCATGGCTGGCGGCAAGGCTGCGTCTCCTTGAGCCACAATAACGCGATTTTTCAATTCCTTATCTTGTCCGATCCCGTGCGACTGCCGCAAGATAATCCAGCACATCGCCTCGTCCGGCCCGCACAATCCGTCACAGGGCGGTGAACACCATTGCCGTTACCGTGCCGGTCGGCCTACCTTGGTATAAGCCAAGCGATCCCCCGCCGCACGAGGACGGACCCAGCCATGCCCAAGAGCCTTCTGAATGTGCTGCGACGTATCCGCGCCTGGATCGCCTCTGACCGGTCCCGGCGCGATACCTCGGCGATGACCACGGAGGGCCGTCTGCCGGTGCTGATCTACGGGGCCGGGCAAACCGGCCAGCAGCTTGCCGCCGCGCTGTTGCGTGATGACCGGCTGCGCCCGGTGGCCTTTGCCGATGACGAGCCCCGGCTTCGGGGCATTATCGTGTCGGGTCTGCGTGTGCATGGCCCCGAAGAGATCGAGGCGCTTGTCGCGCGGCACGGGATCGGACGGATCATCCTCGCCATGCCCAGCGCGAGCGAGGCGGCGCGCACGCGGCTCACCCGTCGGCTTGCCGCCACCGGCTGCGAGGTGCACGCGTTGCCCTCCTTTGCCGATCTGGTGACAGGCCGTGCGGTCACCCCTTACGAAAGCCATCCCATAGACCCGACAACCCTTTTGGGTCGTGACGCGCTGGAAAACGAGCTGCCCGGAGTCACCGACGCCTATGCCGGACGACGCGTCCTCGTGACCGGTGCGGGCGGCTCCATTGGCTCGGAACTGTGCCGCCAGATCGCGACCTGCGCGCCGAAAACGCTGATCCTGCTCGACCACGGAGAACACGCGCTTTTCCAGATCGAGCGCGAATTGCGTGAGATCGCCCCCGAGGTCGAGATCGTTCCCATCCTCGGCTCGGTCTGCGAGCCGGCGCTCGTCTCGGTGCTGATGCAGGCCAAGAAGATCGACGTCGTGCTTCACGCCGCCGCCTACAAGCACGTTCCGATGGTGGAATCCAATGCGATCGAGGGGATGCGCAACAACGTGATCGGCACCCGCACCGTGGCCAGCGCCGCGCTCGATGCCGGTGTCGAGCGGTTCATCCTCGTTTCTACGGACAAGGCGGTGCGCCCCACCTCGGTGATGGGCGCCTCCAAACGGTTCGCCGAGATGATCGTGCAGGATCTCGCTACCCGCGCCACGCGCACGCGCTTTTCCATGGTGCGTTTCGGCAACGTGCTGGGCTCGTCGGGATCGGTGATCCCCACCTTTTCCGAGCAGATCGCGCGGGGCGGTCCTGTCACACTCACGCACCAGGATGTCACACGCTACTTCATGACCATCCCCGAGGCGGTGCGGCTTGTGCTGCTGGCGGGCACCATCGCGCGCGGCGGCGATGTGTTCGTGCTCGACATGGGAGAACCGATCCGTGTGCGTGACATCGCGCTGCGGATGATCGAGGCGTCGGGGCTCACCCTGCGCGACGCGGCCAATCCCGACGGCGATATCGAGATCGCCGTGACCGGCCTTCGCCCGGGCGAGAAGCTGCACGAGGAATTGCTCATCGGCTCGGATATGCTTACCACGCCGCATCCGCGCATCCTGCGCGCGCAGGAGGGGCACCTCTCGGAGATAGAGCTTGCCAAGGCGCTCCGGTCGCTGTCCGAGGCGATCGAGACCCGCGACGTGGCACTCTTGCGCACCATACTCGCGCAATGGATCGAACAGGCCCCTGAGGGGGAGGCTGTGAATGAGTGACAGGATGAGGGAAGTAGTAGCAGCGATTTAGACAGTTCTGCTACACCCCGGTGTCAGCCTCGGATATCAGCGAAGATGTTGGCTTCTTCACGGGACGCGGGGCGAGCGCGCTTGGTCGGCTTGGTGCCGGGGTTCGGGGCGACGCGGCGGGGCCGCACGCGGCGCCGTGCCGCGATGCGCTGCACGCGCGCCTGGTGCGAGAACACCGAGGCCCGGCGCAAACGCCGCTCGTCCAGCGTGAGGTAGCTCAGCAGCACACCACAGCAGAGCGTCAGATCATACCAGAAGGCCGACAAATCCTCGACCGAGCCGACGATGAAATTGGCTGTGAAGCTCGAGACAAGCACGAAGAGCGCGAGGCTCAACGCGGCAAGCCGCAGGGCTGCACCCAGCATGAACCAGACCGCCAGCGCCAGCAGCGTGGTTGCGCCCGCCACCCCGCTGATTGCAGGGTCGAGGACGGGCCGGAACAGGACCGCAGGGTCGAACCCATCGACGAGCTCGAGCGCCACCGCCATGAAAAAGGTGCCGGTGACGACCCGCAACAGGTTGATGCCGATCTGATCGATGCCGGGGTTTCGTTCCATGACGGTCGGGCCTTTCTTGCCGAATGCGGGAAACCAGACGTCACTTGCAACCAGAACGAAAGCTCTGTGGAGATAATTGCCGCGAATTCTGGCCGGAATCTGACCGTTTCAGGGAAAATACGCGCCCGGCCTCAGCCGAGCGCATCCTCCGCATCCGCGTCCTCATCGGTCTCTTCGGCGCGGTCGGCGATCCACGCGACCGAGACCACTTCCTCGCCCTTTCCGGTGTCGAACACCCGAACGCCGCCTGCACTGCGCGAACGGAAAGAGATGCCCTCGACCGGCACACGGATGGATTGGCCGGTGGAGGTGGCGAGCATGATCTGGTCTTCGGGGCTGACCGGGAAGGACGCGACCAGCGGCCCGCCGCGCATGGCGCGGTCGATGGCCGCCACGCCCATGCCGCCGCGCCCGCGCACCGGGTAGTCGTGGCTCGATGACAGCTTGCCGGTGCCGCATGCGGTGATCGTCAGGATCAGATTCTCGGCCGCCTGCATCTCAGCGAAGCGGGTGGCGTCAATCGCCGCCCCGGCATCGCCCTCGTCCTCGCCCGTCTCGTCATCGGGAGCCCCGGCAGCGGCGCGGCGCATCTTGAGATAGGCGGCACGCTCGTCCGCCGTGGCCTCGAAATGCCGGATCACGGACATCGACACCACGCGGTCGCCGTCGGAGAGGCGGATGCCGCGCACGCCGGTGGATTTGCGGCCCTTGAAGACGCGCACATCGGTGACGGGAAACCGGATCGCGCGACCGGAATCGGTGACCAGCATCACATCATCATCGGCGGTGCAGATGCGCGCGTTGACCAGTTCCACGCCCTCGGGCAGGTCCATTGCGATCTTGCCGTTGCGTTTCACGTTGGTGAAATCGCTGAGCGCGTTGCGCCGTACATCGCCCGCAGAGGTGGCAAACACGATCTGCAGGTCGTCCCAGTCCTCCTCGGCGCGGTCCACCGGCATGATTGCGGCGATCGAGACGCCTGTGGGGATGGGCAGGATGTTGACGATCGCCTTGCCCCGCGCGGTGCGGGATCCGAGCGGCAGGCGCCATGTCTTGAGCTTGTAGACCATTCCTGAGGTGGTGAAGACCAGAAGCGGTGTGTGGGTGTTGGCGACGAACAGCGAGGTGACGACGTCCTCGTCCTTGGTGGACATGCTGCTGAGGCCCTTGCCGCCGCGCTTCTGCGCGCGGAAATCGGCCAGTGCCGTGCGCTTGACATAACCGCCCTGCGTGACGGTCACGACCATGTCCTCGCGCTCGATGAGGTCCTCGTCTTCCATGTCGCCGGACCAGTCCACGATCTCGGTTCGGCGCGGCACGGCGAATTGCTCGCGCACCTCGCGCAGCTCGTCCGAGATGATCTGCATGATCCGTTCGCGCGAGGCGAGGATGGCGAGGTAGTCCTTGATCTTGCCGGCAAGCTCCTGCAGCTCGTCGGTGACCTCGCGCACGCCAAGCTGTGTCAGCCGCTGCAGGCGCAGGTCGAGAATGGCGCGGGCCTGCGTTTCCGACAGGTTGTAGGTGCCGTCCTCGTTGGCGCGGTGGGTGGGGTCGTCGATGAGCGCGATATATTCGAGGATGTCGCCCGCCGGCCAGCGCCGCTCCATCAGCTTCTGCCTTGCCTCGGCGGCGTCGGCAGAGGCGCGGATCGTGGCCACCACCTCGTCCACGTTCGATACGGCGACGGCGAGACCGCAGAGCACATGCGCCCGTTCACGCGCCTTGCGCAAGTCGTGCGCGGTGCGCCGCGCGACGACCTCCTCGCGGAACATGACGAACAGCGACAGGAAGCGGTGCAGGGTCAGTTGCTCGGGCTTGCCGCCGTTCAGGGCCAGCATGTTGCAGCCGAACGATGTCTGCATCGGTGTGAAGCGGTAAAGCTGGTTGAGCACCACGTCGGGGGTGGCGTCGCGCTTCAACTCGACTACCACGCGCACGCCGTTTCGGTCGCTCTCGTCCTGGACGTGGGCGATGCCCTCGATCCGCTTTTCGCGGGCCGCCTCGGCGATCCGCTCGATCATCGTGGCCTTGTTCACCTGGTAGGGGATTTCGTCGATGACGATGGCGTAGCGGTCCTTGCGCAGTTCTTCTACGCGTGTGCGCGCGCGAATGATGACGCTGCCCCGCCCCTCCAGATACGCCTTTCGCGCGCCCGAGCGGCCCAGCATGAGCCCGCCGGTGGGAAAATCGGGGCCGGGGATGTATCGGATGAGATCCTCGCTGCCGAGATCGGGATCGTCGATCAGCGCCAGGGTGGCGTCGATCACCTCGCCCAGATTGTGCGGCGGGATGTTGGTGGCCATGCCCACGGCGATGCCACCCGCGCCATTGACCAGCATGTTGGGGAACCGCGCGGGCAGGACGGTGGGCTCGCGGTCCTTGCCGTCGTAATTGTCCTGAAAATTGACGGTTTCCTTCTCGATATCGGCGAGAAGGAAAGCGGCGGGCTTGTCCATGCGCACCTCGGTATAGCGCATGGCCGCGGCGTTATCGCCGTCCATGGAGCCGAAATTGCCCTGTCCGTCGAGGAGCGGCAGGGACATCGAGAAATCCTGCGCCATGCGCACCAGCGCGTCATAGATCGCGCTATCGCCGTGGGGGTGGTATTTACCCATCACGTCGCCGACGGCGCGGGCGGACTTGCGATAGGGCTTGTCATGGGTGTTGCCGCCCTCGTGCATGGCGTAGAGGATGCGCCGGTGCACAGGTTTCAGGCCGTCACGCAAATCGGGAATGGCACGGCTCACGATCACGCTCATCGCGTAATCGAGATAGGAGGTCTTCATCTCGTGGGTGATCGAGACCTGCGGACCGGAGGCCGATGGCGTCGTTTCGTCTGGGTTTTCAGGGGGTTGAGGCGTATCGCTCACGTTTTTGACCGTCCTGTGACATGCGCTATATATTGCACCTCAGTCTATATCAGAGCCACGATATGGGGTGCAATGGCGCAGGGGCGGGGCGCGTGGCAGCCAATGATCACGAGTGATAACACACTGTTTTCATTGAAAAGGAATTCTTTCATGGCAAACTGATCTGGTCAGGCAATGACAGGAGCAGAAAATGGAGATGACCGAGACGGAAATGTTGCTGAAGGGTTACGGACTGACCACGGCGGAATTCTTCTACCGGATGCCGGATTATCAGAACGTGCTCAACAGCTATCTGTGGCAGGATTACGATCTTGCCCCCGATCACCCGAAGCTTTTCGATTTCATCGAGTTCTGGCAGCGCGAGATCGAGGGGCCGCTGCATTCTGTGCGCTTTTCCCATCGCAAGCTGATCGCGCCGGGCGAGTGGCGCAACGTGACCGGCGAGTTCACGATTCATTGAGCAATGAGTGGGGGCCCCACCCCCAACACCTCCGGGAATATTTGGGGCAGGATGAGGGCAGGGGTCTTGCGGCGGTGGCGGCGCTGCGCAATTCGCTGTTGAATTCGGGGGGCGTCCTGCTGTTACTGCGCGTCAGCCCGCATTCCCGATGAGGACAGTGCCGCCCATGAGCCCCGACCAGATATTCGTTCTACTGTTGTTGGCGGTGGTGTTTGTCGGTTTCTTCAAGGAAATCTACCCGCCGGAGGTGACGGCGCTGGGGGCGTCGGCGGTTCTGTTGGCGACAGGGATCGTGGAGACGCGCGATTTCCTCAAGGTGTTCGGCTCTTCGGCACCGATCACCATCGCGATGATGTTCATCATCTCGGCCGCGCTGGAGCGCACCGGCGTGCTGGAGATGATCGGCGGATTTCTGCGCTCGCAGGCGCGCGGTTCCTACCTGCGCACGATGCTGTTGATGATGGTGGCGACGGTCGGGGCCTCGGCCTTCATGAACAACACGCCGGTGGTGATCCTGCTCACGCCGGTGATGATCTCGGTCGCCACATCGGTCGGGGTGTCGTCGTCCAGGTTGCTTATCCCGCTGAGTTTCTCGGCGATTTTCGGCGGCACGCTGACGCTGGTGGGCACCTCGACCAATATCCTGATGAGCGGGGTTGCACGCGATGCCGGGCAGCCACCGCTGACCATGTTCGAGATGACGCTGCCGGGGTTGGTCTTTGCCACGGTGGGGCTGCTTTACATGGTGTTTGCCGGGCGGTTCCTGCTGCCCGACCGGACATCGCTGGCGGGGATGATCGGGCAGGAGGGCAAGCGCAAATTCCTCGCCCGGCTGCTGATTCCGCACGAGTCGCGTTATATCGGCAAGAAGCTGGAGGATTTGCCGTTCAGCCGCGCCGGGGCGCGCATCCTCGACGTGGTGCGCGGCGAGGTGTCGATGCGGCGTCACATGCGCGAGCTGGTTCTGGAATCCGGTGACCGGGTGGTGATCAAGACCGACACGGGCGAAATCCTGGGGCTGAAGGAAAACGGCGAGATCGAGTTCCGCGGCATGGATGACAGCGGCTTCGAGCCCGTCACCGCCGAGCGGACGGTGACGATGGAGGCAAGCGTCGGGCCCCATTCGCACCTGCGCGGGCGGCCCATCAAGGACCTCAAGCTGCGCCGGAAATATGGCGTCTACCTGATGGCCGTGCACCGGCAGGAGCAGAACATCAGCCGCGACCTGCCAGAGGTGCGGCTGCAATTCGCCGATACGGTGCTGCTTGAAGGGCCGCCCGAGGGTATTCAGCGGCTGATGGCCGATGGCGGCATTGTGAACCTGACAGCCCCGTCCGATCAGGCGATGCGCCGCGCCAAGGCACCGATTGCGATTCTCACGATTTTTGGCGTCATGGGGCTTGCGGCGGCAAATGTCATGCCGATTTCGGGGCTGGCGGTGATCGGCGCGGTGGTGGTGATGATGACCCGCTGCATCGACCCCGAAGAGGCGTTCGAGGCGATCGACTGGCGCATCCTGTTCCTGATCTTCGGGATGCTGGGGGTGAGCCTCGGGATGCAGGAGACGGGCACCGCGAGGCTTATCGTCGAGACGGTGGTGGGGCTTCTGGACGGGTTCGGCCCGGTGGTGATCCTCGGGTCGGTTTACGTGCTGACCAGCGTGCTGACCGAGATGATCACCAACAACGCCGTGGCGATCCTAATCGGTCCCATCGCGATCGGGGTGGCGCTGCAACTGGGCTATGATCCGCGCCCGTTCATCATCGCGGTGATGTTCGCGGCCTCGGCCAGCTTTGCCACGCCCATCGGCTATCAGACCAACACCTTCGTCTATAGCGCGGGGGGCTACAAGTTCCACGATTTCCTGATCGTCGGGCTGCCGCTCAACGTGATCTTTGCGGTGGTGGCGGTGCTGGTGATCCCGCTGTTCTTTCCGTTCTGAGGAGCGCGCGCGATGATGCCCCAACCCGTGCCACTGAGCCGCGACCTCGTTCTGGTGGGGGGCGGGCACGCCCATGCACTGGTGCTGCGCATGTGGGGGATGGACCCGCTGCCGGGAGCGCGGCTGACGGTGATCGACCCGAACCCGGTGGCCCCCTATTCGGGGATGCTGCCGGGGATGGTGGCAGGCCACTACCGCCAGCGCGACCTGGAGATCGACCTCGTGCGGCTGGCGCGCTTCGCGGGTGCGCGGCTGATCGTGGGCTCGGTGTGCGGGATCGACGCGGACGCGCAGCAGATCACGCTCGGGGACGGGCGCGAGATCGGCTATGATGTGGCCTCGGTCGATGTGGGCGTGCATGCGCGGATGCCGACCCTGCCAGGATTTTCGGAACACGGCGTGGCCGTCAAACCGCTCGGCCCCTTTGCCATGCGCTGGGAGGCGTTCGTGGCCGATGTGGCGGCGGGGCGACAGGCCCCCGAGGCGGCGGTGGTCGGCGGCGGGATCGCCGGGGTCGAGGTGGCGTTGGCTATGGCGCACCGGCTGCGGCAGGTGGTGGGACGCGCCGAGGTAAGCCTGATCGAGCGTGCCGCCCAGATCGCGCCGGAGGGGCCGGTTCTGCGCCCACGGCTGATGCGTGCGTTGGCGGACATGGGGGTGCGCGTGTACACCGGCGCGCAGGTCGCGGCGATACAGGCCGAAGCGGTGGTGCTGGACGGCGACGAGAGCGTGCCCTCGCGCCTGACGGTTGGCGCGGCGGGGGCGCGGGCGCATGGGTGGCTGGCAGGCACCGGCATGCCGGTGACGGAGGACGGCTTCGTGCGCGTTGCGTCCGATTTGCGGGTCGAGGGGCAGGAGGCGCTCTTTGCCGTGGGCGATTGCGCGCATCACTCAAGCGCGCCGCGGCCCAAGGCCGGGGTCTTTGCGGTGCGCGCGGCGCCGGTGCTGCGCGACAACCTGCGCGCAGTGCTCTCGGGCGGGACGACGCGGGCATTTCATCCACAGCGCGACTATCTCAAGCTGGTGTCGCTGGGCGAACGACGGGCGGCGGCCGAGAAGCTGGGGATCGCCTTTTCCGGGCGACTTCTGTGGCGCTGGAAGGACCGGATCGACCGTGCCTTCATGGGCAAGTTCGATCCGTTGCCGGAGATGCGGGGGGACACGCCCCCGCGTGTCCGTGCACTGTTCGACGAGGGGGGGGATGAGCCGATGTGCGGCGGCTGCGGGGCCAAGGTGGCGCCAGCGGTGCTGCGTGACGCGATCGCGGGTCCGGGCGACGACGCCGCGGTGATCGAAACGGGCAACGTGCGGCAGGTGCTGAGCACCGATCATCTGCGCGCCTTTACTCAGGATCACGGGCTGATGGCGCGGATTGCGGCGCTACATGCGCTGGGCGACATCTGGGCGATGGGCGCCTGCCCGCAGGCGGCGCTTGTGTCGGTGACGTTGCCACGGATGAGCGAAGCATTGCAGGCCCGCAGCATGGCCGAGATCATGGCGGGTGCGCGCGCGGCACTGAATCCCGCCGGGGCACGGATCGTCGGCGGCCATTCGAGCATGGGGGCGGAGGCGAGCATCGGGTTTTCGCTCACCGGGATCGTCGAGGGCACGACGATCACGCTCGGGGGCGCGCGACCGGGAGATGCACTGATCCTGACGCGGCCGATCGGGTCCGGTACGCTGTTGGCCGCCGAGATGCGCGGAGAGGCGGAGGGCCGCGATATCGTGGCGCTGCTGGAGCGGCTGGTGGTGCCGCAGGGCGATGCTGCGGCAATCCTCGCGCGGGCGCGGGCGATGACCGATGTGACGGGTTTTGGGCTGGCAGGGCATCTGCGCAACATCTGCCTGGAGTCACGCGTGGCAGCGTGGATCGACGCGGAGGCGGTGCCGGTGTTTCAGGGGGCCGAGGTGCTGGCCGCGCGCGGGGTGCGTTCAACCATCTGGGCGGCCAACCGGCGCGCGGCCCCCGTGGCCGCGCTGGGCGAGACGGCGCGGGAGGCGCTGTTGCACGATCCGCAAACGGCGGGGGGACTGCTGGCTGCGGTGGAGGACGGGCAAGCCAACGAACTGGTGGCGCGGCTGCGCGCCGCCGGGCACGATGCGGCGCTGATCGGCGGGATCGAAGAGGGGATGCCTGGCGCGCTGCGGTGTCGCAAGGCGGCGGGGTGAGGCTGGCGGCGTGCAATACCGCCTTTGCGCCGCGCGGGGTAATGCCCTGACTGTCCGGTTCGGGCCAAACGCACCGCTCGGCCCGGTGTCTCGGCCTGTCCGCTAGAAATCCCCGCCCGCGCCCTGCTGCCACGGTTTCACGAGGTTGCCGAAGCGCGTGAACTGATCCTCGAAGCTGAGCTCCACAGTGCCGATGGGGCCGTGGCGCTGCTTGCCGATGATGACCTCGGCCTTGCCTTCGAGCCGGGCCATCGCCTCTTGCCAGTCGGCCATTTTTTCAAGCTCGTGGTCGCCCGGTTTCTCGCGTTCCTTGTAATAGACCTCGCGAAAGACGAACATCACCACATCGGCATCCTGCTCGATCGAGCCCGACTCGCGCAGGTCCGAGAGCTGCGGGCGCTTGTCCTCGCGGCTTTCCACCTGGCGCGAGAGCTGCGAGAGCGCGAGCACCGGGATATCGAGTTCCTTGGCGATGGCCTTGAGGCCCATCGAGATCTCGCCGATCTCCTGCACCCGGTTCTCGGCAGTGCCGCGCACGAGCTGGAGATAGTCCACGATCAACAGGTCGAGCCCGTGGGTGCGCTTGAGCCGTCGCGCGCGTGCGGCGATCTGGCTGATCGGCAGCGCGGCGGTGTCGTCGATGAAGAGCGGGCAGGATTCGAGTGCCTTGGCGGCCTCGACAAAGCGACGGAACTCGCCCTCGTCCATGTCACCGCGGCGGATCTTGTGCGAGGGAATTTCCGCGGCTTCGGACAGGATGCGGCTGGCGAGCTGTTCGGCCGACATTTCGAGTGAGAAAAAGCCCACCACGCCGCCATCCACGGTGCCCTGCGTCCCGTCGGGGAGTGTGCCCTTACGGTAGGCGCGGGCGATGTTGAAGGCGATGTTGGTGGCAAGCGAGGTCTTGCCCATCGAGGGCCGCCCGGCAAGGATCAGAAGGTCCGAGCGATGCAAGCCGCCGAGCTTGCTGTCCATGTCGTGGAGCTCGGTTGCGAGCCCCGCGAGGCCCCCGTCGCGCTGGTAGGCGGCGTTGGCGACATCGACGGCATCCTTGACCGCCTTGAGAAAGCTCTGGAATCCGCTCTCCGACTTGCCCTGTTCGGCGAGCTGGTAGAGCTTCTGTTCGGCCTCGACGATCTGGTCGCCCGGCTCGCTGCTGATCTCGACGCGAGCGGCACGGGCGGCGATGTCGTGACCCAATGCGATCAGCTCGCGGCGGATGGCGAGATCATAGATCATCTGCGCGTAGTCACGCGCGGCGTAGGTCGAGATCGCGGCCCCCGCGAGATTGACGAGGTAGGCGGGACCACCGAGCTCCTTGAGCCCGTCATCTTCTTCGAGGAAGGCGCGCAGCGTCACCGGCGAGGCAAGCGCGTTGCGCGTGATGCGCGCGGCGGCCGTCTCGAAGATACGGGCATGGACGGGATCGTAGAAATGCTGCGGCCCGATGATGGCGGCCACGCGGTCGTAGATGTCGTTGTTGGTCAGGATCGCGCCAAGAAGCTGCTGCTCTGCCTCGATGGAATGGGGCACGCTGTCGGCGGCCTCGATCCCTGCCCCGGTGGGATTGAATACGCTGACCTCGTTCATGCCTGTGCTGCCCTCGTTCTTTGTGATGTCCGGCGTCCGCGTGTTTTACGCCAAAGTCAGGGTTCGCGCCACATGGACAAAGCTGTGGACGATAGCGGGGATAAAGGGGCCGTGCCCCCAGCCGCGCGACGCCCTGTCCCGCATCCTGTGGTGCTAGGCGATTACCCTACCATATCTGGAGTGGAATTTCGATTCGAGTGGTGAGTTATCCACCGCTCTTTGGCGTGAATTTATTTTCTATTTGCTTCCTGCCACTTACGGGGTGCGCGCAGGAACGCCTCGACCTCGTCGAGCGTCGCGGCGGCAAAGGCACCCTGCGCGCGGGCTTCGGCCAGCACGTCCCACCAGGTGCAGAGATGGTGCAACGCGACGCCGTGATCGCCCAGGGTTCTCTCGGTCTCGGGGAAGATGCCGTAGTAGAAGATCACCGCCGTGTGCCCGCAGGTGGCCCCGGTCTCGCGGATGGCATCGACGAAGCTGAGCTTGGAGCCGCCATCGGTGGTAAGGTCTTCGACCAGCAACACGCGCTGGCCCTCGGTCATGGCGCCCTCGATGCGGGCGTTGCGGCCATAGCCCTTGGGCTTCTTGCGGACATAGGTCATCGGCAGGGCCATGCGCTCGGCTACCAGCGCGGCGAAGGGGATGCCCGCCGTTTCGCCGCCGGCGACGTTGTCGAACGCCTCGAATCCGGCTTCGCGCATCACGGTGATGCTGAGGAAATCCATCAAGGTGCTGCGGATACGCGGGAATGAGATCAGTTTGCGGCAGTCGATATAAGTGGGCGAGGGCAGACCGGAGGCGAGCGTGAAGGGCTCGTCCGCGTTGAAATGCACAGCGCCGATTTCCAGCAGCATGCGGGCGGTGAGGCGGGCAATTTCGTCCTTTGGGGGGTAGGTGGCGGGGATCATGGCGTGGTCCTTGGATTTGCGCGGTGTGCCGGAAAGATATGAAGCCTCCGGCGGGGATGTTTCGAACAAGATGACGCTCAACCCACCTGCCAGTGGAGCGGAAAGCCGGGGTCGAAGACGGTGACGGGGCCGTCGCCGGTGTCGATCTTGTCGGGGTAGGGGACCGGATCGCCCCTGGTCAGGGTGATCCGCGCCTCGTTCGGTGGCAGGCCGTAGAAGGCAGGGCCGTTGAGGGACGTGAAGCCCTCGAGCCGGTCGAGCGCGCCCTCCTCTTCGAACACGTGAGCGAGGATCGAGAGCGTGTTCGTCGCGGTGAAGCAGCCGGCGCAGCCGCAGGCGCTTTCTTTCAACGGGTCGGTATGGGGCGCACTGTCGGTGCCGAGGAAAAACCGCGCGTCGCCGGAAGTGGCGGCAGCGCGCAGGGCGAGGCGGTGCGCCTCGCGCTTGGCCACGGGCAGGCAGTAGTAATGCGGCTTGATCCCGCCCACGAGGATGTGGTTGCGGTTGATGACGAGGTGATGGGTGGTGATCGTGGCGGCGAGGTCGCGGTCCTGGGATGTGACATAGGCCACGGCATCCGAGGTGGTCACATGCTCCATCACCACGCGCAGCCCCGGCGTGGCGCGGCGGATGGGATCGAGCACACGGTCGATGAACGCCGCCTCGCGGTCGAAGATGTCCACCTCCGGGTCGGTCACCTCGCCATGCACGCAGAGCGGCAGGCCGATCTCGGCCATCTTTTCCAGCACGCCGCGCACGCGGTCGAAATCGCGCACGCCGGAGGCCGAATTGGTGGTGGCCCCTGCCGGGTAGAGCTTGACCGCCGTGATCAGCCCGTCGGCATGGGCAGCGGCCACGTCGTCCGGATCGGTCTCTTCCGTCAGGTAGAGCGTCATCAGGGGGGTGAAGTCCATCCCGCCGGGCAGCGCGGCCATGATCCGGTCGCGATAGGCGCGGGCGTGGACGCCGGTGACGACCGGCGGCACGAGGTTCGGCATGATGATGGCGCGGGCGAAGTGGCGCGCGCTCTCTGGCAGGACGGCGGCCAGCATCGCGCCGTCGCGCAGGTGCAGGTGCCAGTCGTCGGGGCGGCGGATGGTCAGGCTCGGTTGCATGGCCCGAGCGCATACACAATCGCGCGCGGCTGCGCCAGTGCTAGCCGTTGGGTTCCGCCAGGCGGGCTTGCGCCCTGCTCAGTGCGTTTCGGTAGCGCGGGCCGCCCCGTTTGCGGGTCAGGGCGTTGGTGCAAAAGAGCACGGTAAGCCCGTCACGCTGCTCGTTGACCAGCCGACGCAACAACGGGAAGAGATATCCCTGTTCCTCTCGGCGCTTGCGCCAGAGCCGGGCGAGGCTCTGGCAGTTGAGCTTGTCCGCGCTCATCTGAGCGAGGATGCGCGGCAGCACGCCCATCTGCGAGAGCGTCTCCTCGATGGAATAGCCAAGGTGGCGGGTGCGGAAGCGCAAAACGTTGCCGCGGTTGAACAGCGCCGAGTGCATGGCATCGAGTTCGATCTCGGGATCGTAAAGCAGCACCGCGTGGGCGGCGGCGTCGAGCATGTCGGGCGCATAGCCGTAGCGGTCGGTAAAGGAGGTGCGGCGCATCGCCAGATAGCGGTCGTCCCACTCGGCCACGCGCGGGTCGAGCGTGGCCTGCGGACGCAGCATCAGCACCTTCGCCCCCGGCGCGGCCACTGAGAACGCGGCGGCGGCGTAGCCGCGGGGCCCTGCGCCGTAGAAGATCACCTGCTCGAACTCGTCGAAGAAACCGTCGTCGATCAACCGGTCGAAAAACCCGTAGACGCGGGCATCGCGAAACCACGTGTCGCCGTTGCTGAGCAGGCACAGATGCGACCATCCGAGCGCCTCGAGCATGGTCCAGCCGAAGGGCTGCGCGCGCTCCGAGAGCAGCTCGAGCCGGTCGAAGCTCTCGAAGGTGACAAGCAGCACCGGCTTGCGCTCGCAAAACAGCGCCGCGTGCTCGCTCCCCAATGGTTGCATGAACCCGCCATCGCCGATTACCATCTCGGCGCGGTCGAGCCAGCCTTGCCAATCGTGCCCCGTAAGATCGGCACTGGTGATATCGCTCTTGTCCTGCATCCGCTCCGACCTAGTCTGCCACACACTGCCCCGTCGCGGGTCTACAGCCCGCTTCGAAGTCGGAAATTGCCGTTCGAATGGGGCGAAACTTGGGAAAATGCGGGGGCTTTCTGCGAGGTTGCAGGTGACGAGGGTTACAGATGCACGCCCTTGACCGGGGCACGCGGGCCATGCAGTCCTGTGCGGGGCGAGGAAGACGGAGGTCTGGCAGGTGAATATCCCCCAATCCATCGGCGCGGTTCAGGACATGCTCGGCGCGCAAGGTTATGTCTGCGGGCGCGCGCTGGGCACGGTTGCCTTTCTCGCGCTGCGGCTCGGGCGGCCTTTGTTTCTTGAGGGTGAGGCCGGGACCGGCAAGACCGAGATCGCCAAGGCGCTCAGCCTTGCGCTGGGCCGCCGCCTGATCCGGCTGCAATGCTACGAGGGGCTCGATGCCGCTACCGCCGTCTATGAGTGGAACTTTGCCGGGCAGATGATCGCCATCCGCACCGCCGAGGCCACGGGCGGGGTGGATCGCGCGCATCTCAAGGACGAGGTGTTCACCGAGGAATTCCTGATCGAGCGCCCGCTGTTGCAGGCGATGCGGCCGCAACCCGGAGGTGCGCCGGTGTTGCTCATCGACGAGATCGACCGCACCGACGAGCCGTTCGAGGCGTTCTTGCTCGAAGCTCTGAGCGATTTTCAGGTGACGATTCCCGAACTGGGCACCATCGCCGCCCCCGAGCCGCCTATTGTCATCCTGACGTCCAACCGTACCCGCGAAGTGCATGACGCGGTCAAGCGACGCTGTCTCTACCACTGGGTGGATTATCCCGGTTTCGACCGCGAGATCGAGATATTGCAGGCCCGCGCTCCCGAGGCTGCCGAAAGCCTCAGTCGCGAGGTTGTGGCCTTTGTTCAGCGCCTGCGCACCGAGGATCTGTTCAAGAAGCCGGGTGTGGCCGAAACAATCGACTGGGCCAAGTGCCTGCTGGCGCTTGACGTGGTTAGCCTCTCCCCCGAGGTGATCGCCGACACCCTGGGCGCGGTGCTCAAATACCAGGACGATATTGCGCGATTACAAGGTTCGGAAGCCAAGCGTATTCTGGATGAGGCGCGGGCGGGGCTGGCGCCTGTCTGATGTTTCTTCTTGGTCGAAATACGCCGGGGGTGTGGGGGCAGCG
>JADQCC010000308.1 GCA_016278295.1 Roseovarius sp.
GATGGGGCCGGGGCTGTGGGTCGAGGAGGTGCCGGACGCCGCCGAAGGCATGGCGGCGTCGCTGCGCCGCGGGGCGAAATGGGCGCAGGCGCGCGGGGCAGGGGCGCTGATGGTGCTGTTGCCGGATCTGCCGGACCTGACAGTGACGGATTTGCGCGCGGTGTGGGACGCCTTTGACGGGCGGCGCATCCTGCGTGCGACCGCCGAGGATGGACGGGCGGGGCATCCGGTGGTGTTTCCGGCGCGGCTATTGCCCGAGATGGCGGCGCTGCGGGGGGACGCGGGCGCGCGGGCGATCCTTGCGGCGCATGATGTAGCGCGCGTCGCGCTGCCGGGGTGCCGCGCGGTGACCGATCTCGACACGCCCGAGGACTGGGCTGTGTGGCGTGCGGGCGGGGCACCGAAACCTTAAGAAAATGTAAATATAACGGATAGTTGGCGGGTGGCGGGAATTTGACCTGGCGCGCGATTTCTCGTATAGGTTGTGTCATGCTGGACGAGATGGGCTGGCGGCCCCGGGACACCCCCGGAGGCCGTCTTTTCATGTCGGCGCGGGCGGGGGGCATCGCGAGAAGGGAAACGGCATGAGGCAGCGACACGCATGGTTCTGATCACCCCGGAGGAGGGGCCTTCGGGCCTGACCAATGCGATCAATTCGCTTGAAGAGCAGCTTGCGGACATGCGCGGGGAGCTCGAGGCACTTTATCGGCGGATACGGGCCGGGGAACTCGACGAATTGAAGAACGCGACGCGGGCCACGACGGAAATCCGTCAGTGGCTCAAGATCGCCATTGAAATGGAGGCACAGCTTGAAAAACGCAGACAACACGAGCGTGGCATCGTCCACGGCTACGCCATCGACTTCGACGCCGCCCGGGTTGAGATCCGGTGCCGCATGGATCGTCTCGCAAGGGCGCGATGCCGAGGCGGAATTCCTCGATGCCCTCAGCGAGGGTGAGCTGCTGGCGCTGCCCTATATCTTTGAGTTCTGGGCGATGGAGCATCAGCTGGCGCCCGAGGGCGACTGGCGCACATGGGTGATCCTGGGCGGGCGCGGCGCGGGCAAGACGCGGGCGGGGGCCGAATGGGTGCGTGCCCGCGTGGAGGGTGCGCTGCCGCTTGACGCGGGCACCTGCAAGCGGCTGGCGCTGATCGGCGAGACGGTGGAGCAGGTGCGCGAGGTGATGATCTTTGGCGAGAGCGGGATCATGGCGTGCAGCCCGCCCGACCGGCGGCCCGAATGGCAGGCCACGCGCAAGCGGCTGGTATGGCCCAACGGGGCGGTGGCGCAGGTGTTTTCGGCCCACGATCCCGAGGGGCTGCGCGGGCCGCAATTCGATGGCGCGTGGGTGGACGAGCTGGCCAAGTGGAAGAAGGCGCGCGACACCTGGGACATGCTGCAATTCGGGCTGCGGCTGGGTGAGGCACCGCAGGTCTGTGTGACCACCACGCCGCGCAATGTCGGTGTGATCAAGGACATCCTCGCGAGCGGCAGCACGGTGGTGACGAGCGCGCCCACAGAGGCCAATGCCGCCAACCTGGCGCAGAGTTTCCTGGAGGAGGTGCGCGCGCGCTACGCCGGTACGCGGCTGGGGCGGCAGGAGCTGGAGGGGGTTCTGGTGGACGCCGCCGAGGACGCGCTCTGGACGCCGGCGATGCTGGAGGCAGGGCGGGTGGAGGCCGCGCCCGATCTCGACCGGATCGTGGTGGCGATCGACCCGCCGGTGACGGGCCATGCCGGGTCCGACGCATGCGGGATCGTCGTGGTGGGTGTGGTCACGCAAGGCCCGGTGCAGGACTGGCGGGCCTGGGTGCTGGCCGACGCGAGCGTGAACGCGGCGAGCCCGGCGGCGTGGGCGCGGGCCGCGATCCGCGCCATGGAGCGCTGGGGGGCCGACCGGCTGGTGGCCGAGGTCAACCAGGGCGGCGACCTGGTGGAGCAGGTGATTCGGCAGGTCGATCCGCTGGTGCCGTTCCGCAAGGTACACGCCAGCCGCGGCAAGGCGGCGCGCGCCGAGCCGGTGGCGGCGCTTTACGAGCAGGGGCGGGTGCATCACCTGCGGGGCCTCGGGCCGCTGGAGGACCAGATGTGCGCGATGACCAATCGTGGCTACGAGGGGCGCGGCAGCCCGGACCGGGTGGATGCGCTGGTCTGGGCGCTGACCGATCTGATCGTAGAGCCGGGGGCGAAGTGGCGCCGCCCGAGCGTGCGCGCGGTGTGAGCGGCGGGCGGGGGGCGGCAATCCGGCCCCCGCCCGCACCGCACGCATCGCTTAACTTTCCTTAAACCTTTGACCGTCTGATGCCCCTTGAGCGCCGAGGTGAAGGAGTGAGCGATGATACTGGATTTCTTCCGGCAAGGAGGGGCAGAGGTGGCAGAGAGCCCGGAGCAGAAGGCGAGCGCCGCGGGCCGCGTCATCGCCTGGGGCGGGTCGGGGCGCGTGGCGTGGAGCCCGCGCGACACCGTGAGCCTGACGCGGAGCGGTTTTGCGGGCAACCCGGTGGGATTTCGTGCCGTCAAGATGATCGCCGAGGCGGCGGCGGCGCTGCCGCTGGTGTTGCAGGATGCCGAGCAGCGTTACGCGGTGCATCCGGTGCTCGACCTGGTGGCCGCGCCCAATCCGGCGCAGGGGCGGGCGGAGCTGTTCGAGGCGCTCTTTGGCCAGCTTTTGCTGAGCGGCAATGCCTATCTTGAGGCGGTCGGCGCGGGCGCGGGCCTGCCGCTGGAGCTGCACGTTCTGCGCTCGGACCGGATGAGCGTGGTGCCGGGTGCCGATGGTTGGCCGGTGGCCTATGAATACAGCGTATCCGGGCGCAAGCACCGGTTTCGCCTGGGCGAGGGGGTGCCCTGCATCTGCCACATCAAGAGCTTTCACCCGCAGGACGACCATTACGGGCTGAGCCCGATGCAGGCCGCCGCGCAGGCGGTGGATGTGCACAACGCGGCGAGCCGGTGGTCCAAGGCGCTGCTCGATAATGCGGCGCGGCCCTCGGGCGCGATCGTCTACAAGGGAGCAGAGGGGCAGGGCGCGCTGAGCACCGATCAGTATGACCGGCTTGTCGCCGAGATGGAGGCGCATCATCAGGGCGCGCGCAACGCGGGCCGCCCGATGCTGCTGGAAGGCGGGCTCGACTGGAAGCCGATGGGATTCAGCCCCTCGGACATGGAATTTCAGCAGACCAAGGAGGCCGCGGCGCGCGAGATCGCGCTGGCCTTTGGTGTGCCGCCGATGCTGCTCGGTATTCCCGGTGACGCGACCTATGCCAATTACCAGGAGGCCAATCGTGCCTTTTACCGGCTGACGGTGTTGCCGCTGGTGGCGCGGGTGAGCGCCAAGGTGGCAACGTGGCTCAACGCGTTCACAGGCGAGGCGCTGGAGATTCAGCCCGATCTCGATCGGGTGCCGGCGCTTGCGGCCGAGCGCGATGCGCAATGGTCCCGCGTGGCGGGCGCGGATTTCCTGACGGCGGCGGAGAAACGGGCGCTTCTGGGCCTGCCCGCGCTGCCGGGCGGGATGGCGGATGACTGAGGGCGCGCCGCCGCCGCGCTATGGCTTTGAGGTGTTCGATTGCGCGCCCGCGCTTCGGCTGGAGGCGCATGAGCGGGTCTCTGACTTGCAGCAGCGGGCGATGGTTGAGCGGCTGGAGCGGCTGGAGGCGGCGGTCGAGCGGCTGGAGCGGCGGCTGTGGCTGGCGGTCTATGGCGTGGTGGCGGCGGTGCTGGTGCAGGCGTTTCAGCCGATCCTGGCGGCGTTGCCGGGGTGAGGTGAAAGGATGAGGTGGATGGAGATGGAGACGGATTTGGAACGCAAATTCATGCACGGCGGGGCCGACGGGCTGCGCGTGACCGAAGCGGGCGGGATCGAGGGCTATGCGAGCCTGTTCGATACGCCCGATCAGGGCGGCGATATCGTCGCGCGCGGGGCCTATGGGCCATGCCTCAAGCGGATGGACGCAGACGGGCGGCGCGTGCGGATGCTGTGGCAGCACGATCCGCGTGAGCCCATCGGCATCTGGGACGAGGTGCGCGAGGACGAGCGCGGCCTGTGGGTCAAGGGCCGGCTGCTTGACGGTGTCGCGCGCGCCCGCGAGGCGGCGGCGCTGATCGTCGCGGGGGCGCTCGACGGGCTGAGCATCGGCTATCGCACCGTGCGCGCGGGCCGGAACGAGAAGGGCCAGAGGCTCTTGCAGGAACTGGAGCTTTGGGAGGTGTCGCTGGTGACATTCCCGATGCTGCCCAGTGCGCGGGTGGCGGCCAAGGGCGAGAGCCCCGGGGACGAAACCTTGCGCGAGATGGCGGCCGTTCTGAGAGCGGCGCGCCGGGAGATGGCGCGCGACTGAGCCGCCAACCCGCAACCGAGAGGAGTTGACGATGACGACCGAGACGAAGGCTCGGACCGGGGAAGACGTGTCTCCGGCAGCCGAGATGGGGGAGGCCCTGTGCGGGTTCCTCGATGAATTCAAGGGCTTTCGGGCCGAGATCACCACGCGGTTTCAACAGCAGGAAGACAAGATGACCATGATCGAACGCAAGAGCCTGACGCAGGCGCGCCCGCAACTGGCAGGCCAGCCCGACATGCATGCACCGCATCGCAAGGCGTTCGACGCCTACCTGCGCTCGGGGGACGATGACGGGCTGCGCGGCCTCGACCTCGAGGGCAAGGCGCTCAACACTTCGGTGACGGCGGAGGGCGGCTATCTGGTCGATCCGCAGACCTCGGAGACGATCCGCTCGGTGCTCAATTCCACCGCGTCGATCCGGGCGATCGCCAATGTGGTCGCGGTCGAGGCGACATCGTTCGACGTGCTGGTGGACCATACCGAACTGGGCCACGGCTGGGCCAGCGAGACCGGGAGCGTGGCCGAGACCGACACGCCGCAGATCGACCGCATCGCGATTCCGCTGCATGAGCTGAGCGCGCTGCCGAAGGCGAGCCAGCGGCTGCTCGATGACAGTGCCTTTGATGTCGAGGGGTGGCTGGCCACGCGCATTGCCGACCGGTTCTCGCGCGCCGAGGCCGCGGCCTTTGTGTCGGGCGACGGGGTGGACAAGCCGCGCGGGTTCCTGAGCCGTCCGGCGGTGGACAACGACGTGTGGACCTGGGGCAACCTGGGCTATGTGCCGACGGGCATCGACGCTGACCTGGGCGGCCCCGATCCGATTGTCGACCTGGTTTATGCGCTGGGTGCCGAATACCGCGCCAACGCCACCTTTGTGATGAATTCGCGCACCGCCGGTGTCGTGCGCAAGCTCAAGGATGTGGATGGCCGGTTCCTGTGGTCCGACGGGCTGGCCGCCGGAGAGCCTGCGCGGCTGATGGGCTACCCGGTGCTGATCGCCGAGGACATGCCCGAAATCGCGAGCGGGGCGGATGCCATCGCCTTTGGCGATTTTCGCGCGGGCTACACGGTGGCCGAACGGCCCGACCTGCGCATCCTGCGCGATCCGTTCAGCGCCAAGCCGCATGTCCTGTTTTACGCGACCAAGCGCGTGGGCGGCGATGTGAGCGATTTCAAGGCGATCAAGCTGTTGCGGTTCGCCGTCGCCTGAGGCGCGCGGTGAAGGCGGGCGGGGGCCGATGGCTCCCGTCCGGGGCGCGTGCCGTGCGAAGCGGCGTTGTTCAGCTTCCCCTCCGTCCGTGCAACGCCGGGCGGCACGCGCCGCAAGAGCCGGAGGGGTCCGGGATGATGGAGATGGTCCATGTTGCTGATGGAAGAGACCGCGGTGCCCGATGCCGCATTGCCGCTGGCGGAGTTCAAGGCGCATCTGCGGCTGGGCACCGGATTTGCGGATGACGATATTCAGGACCCCGTGCTGGAGGGTTTTTTGCGCGCGGCGCTGGCCGCGATCGAGGGGCGCACCGGCAAGGCCCTGATCGAGCGGGAATTTTCCTGGGTGCTGCACGACTGGCAGGACCCGGCAGGGCAGCCCCTGCCGGTGGCGCCGGTGAGCGCGGTCCTGAGCCTCGTGCTGCGCGACCGTGCCGACGAGGAAGAGGTGATCGGCCCCGCGCTCTATCGGTTGGAGCGCGACGCGCACCGCCCGGTTCTGCGGCCCGCAGGGCATGGATTGCCGATGGTGCCGACGGGCGGCGTGGCCGAGATCGTGTTTCGCGCGGGTTATGGCGCGGGCTGGGGTGATCTGCCCGCGGACCTTGGGCAGGCGGTGCTGTTGCTCGCGGCGCATTATTACGAGCACCGGTCCGAGACCGCGTTGCGCGAGGGCTGCATGCCGTTTGGCGTGGCGAGCCTGATCGAGCGCTACCGCAAGGTGCGGCTGCTGGGCGGGGGGGCACGGTGATGGCGCGGCCCATGCTCGATCGCCCGCTGGTGCTGGAGGCGCCCGATCGCGTGGCCGACGGCGCGGGCGGGTTCGCGCAGGTGTGGGCGGTGCGCGGCACGCTCTGGGCGGCGCTCGACGTGCGCACGGGGCGAGAGGTGGCGGGCGAGGGGCTGCGGTTGGGGCGCGCGGGCTATCGCGTCACCGTGCGCGCCGCCCCGCAGGGCGCCCCCTCTCGACCAATCCCCGGGCAGCGGCTGCGCGATGGCGCGCGGTTCTTTCACATCCTTTCCGTGACCGAGAGCGACGCGGGCCGCGGGTATCTCACGCTCTGGGCCGAAGAGGAGGTGGTGGCATGAGCTATGGCATGGCGGCAGCACTTCAGGCGGCGATCTGGCAGCGGCTCTCGGCCGACCCGGCGCTGGTGTCGCTGGTGGGCGGCGCGATCTACGACGCGGCCCCGCAGGGCACGGCGCCCGATCTCTACGTGATCCTCGGCCCCGAGGATGTGCGCGAGCGCGGCGATGGCACGGCGGCAGGGGCCGAGCACCGCGTCACCGTCACGGTGGTGAGCGCGGCGGCGGGATTTCTCATCGCCAAGCAGACGGCGGGCGCGGTGAGCGATGCCCTGGCCGGGGCGGCGCTTGCGCTCGATCGCGGGTGGCTGGTGTCGCTCAATTTCCTGCGCGCCCGCGCGCGGCGCAGCCGCGACGGGCAGTTGCGCCGGATCGACCTGACCTTTCGGGCGCGCGTGGATGACGGCACCTGATCCAAGACAGAACGGAGACGAGACATGGCAGTTCAGAATGGCAAGGACCTTCTCATCAAGGTCGATCTCAACGGTAGCGGCAATTTCCAGACGGTGGCGGGGCTGCGCGCGACGCGGGTGAGCTTCAACGCGGAAAGCGTGGATGTCACCAGCCTCGATTCGGCGGGCGGCTGGCGCGAGTTGCTGGCTGGCGCGGGCGTCAAATCCGCCAGCATGAGCGGATCGGGGGTTTTTCGCGACGCGGCGAGCGATGCGCGGATGCGGCAGATTTTCTTTGACGGAGAAACACCGAATTTCCAGGTGGTGATCCCCGATTTCGGCACCATCGAGGGGCCGTTTCAGGTGACCGGGATCGAGTATGGCGGCACCCATGACGGCGAGGCGACCTACGAGTTGTCGCTCGCCTCGGCGGGGCGGCTCGATTTTGTGGCGCTGTGAGTTCGGCGATGGCCAATCCCTACGCGGGCGAGGTGGCGCTGGTGCTGGACGGCGAGGGCTGTGTGATGCGGCTCACGCTCGGGGCACTGGCGGAAATGGAGGCGGCGCTTGGGGCGGATTCGCTCGTCGATCTGGTGACGCGATTCGAGGAAGGGCGGTTTTCGTCGCGCGATGTGCTGGCGGTGATCGTGGCGGGCCTGCGCGGCGGCGGCTGGGAGGGGCAGCCCTCGGACCTGCTGACCGCCGAGATCGAGGGCGGGCCGGTGGCCGCGGCGCGGGCGGCGGCGCAGCTTTTGGCGCGGGCCTTTGCCCTGCCGGGAGAGGCGGGGTGAGCGAGGCGCGCTTCGATTGGCCCGCGCTTTTACGCGCGGGCGTGCAGGGGCTGGGCCTGCGCCCGGGTGAGTTCTGGGCGCTGACCCCGGCGGAATTGCGTCTGATGCTGGGCGAACGGCAGGGGGCGCGCCCGATGGCGCGCGACGGGCTGGAGGCGCTGTTGGCGGCCTTTCCCGATCACGAAGAGGAGTGACGAGCGATGGATGAGCTGGACCGCGCCGAGGATATGGAGGCGCAGATCGCGGCACTGGACGACGCGATGGGGCAGGCCGGCACGATGGCCGCGGCATTTGCCGGGGAGCTTGCCCGGGTGCGCGGTGGGTTTGCCGCCGCGGGACAGGACGTGCAGAGCCTGGAGCGGGGGCTGAGCCGCGGGTTGCGCGGGGCGCTGAGGGGCGCGGTGGTGCAGGGCGACAGCCTGTCCGAGAGCCTGCGGCGGCTGGCCACGACGATGGTCAACACCGCATTCAGCGATGCGGTGCGGCCCGTGACCGACCAGGTCGGCGGGTTGCTCGCGCAGGGTGTCGGGGCGCTGGTGGGCGGGATCCTGCCCTTTGCCAAGGGGGGCAGTTTCGCGCAGGGGCGGGTGATGCCTTTTGCCAGCGGCGGTGTGGTGAGCGGGCCGGCGCGCTTTGCCATGCGCGGCGGGCGCACCGGGTTGATGGGCGAGGCCGGACCCGAGGCGATCCTGCCGCTCAGCCGCGGCACCGACGGGCGGCTCGGTGTGCGCGCGCAGGGCGGCGGCACCGTGAACGTCGTGATGAATGTGAGCACTCCGGATATCGAGGGATTTCGCCGCAGCCAGGGACAGATCGCCGCGCAGATCGGTCGGGTGATCGGTCGCGGCGCGCGCAATCGTTGAGAGGGAGGCAGGCATGGGATTTCACGAAATACGGTTTCCGGTCAATCTGAGCTTTGGCTCGATAGGCGGGCCGGAGCGGCTCACCGAGATTGTCACGCTGGCAAGCGGGCACGAGGAGCGTAACACGCCGTGGGCGCAGGCGCGCAGGCGGTATGACGCGGGCGTGGCGCTGCGCAGCCTCGAGGATGTCGAGGCGCTGATCGCGTTCTTCGAGGCGCGGCAGGGGCAGCTCTACGGCTTTCGCTGGAAGGACTGGAGCGATTACAAATCGTCGCGCGCGCGTGCGGCGCCCGTCTTTGACGATCAGCGGATCGGGGTGGGCGACGACGCCACCGTGGCGTTCCAGTTATACAAGACCTATCGCTCGGGCGCGCAGGAGGCGGTGCGCCCCGTGGTCAAGCCGGTGGCGGGCAGCGTGCGCATGGGTCTTGGCGGCGTGGAGATGCGCGAGGGGGTGCATTACGAGGTGGACGATTCCACCGGTATCGTCACCTTTGCCGAGCCGCCCAACCGGGACGTGGCGGTGACCGCCGGGTATGAATTCGACGTGCCGGTGCGGTTCGATACCGACCGCATCCAGGTCAGCCTCGCGTCGTTCCAGGCGGGCGAGGTGCCGAGCGTTCCGGTGGTGGAGATCCGGGTATGACCGGGGGGCAGGCGCTGGCCGCGCATCTCGGGTCGGGGGTGAGCACCACTTGCCGGGCCTGGGCGCTGACGCGGCGCGACGGGGTGGTGATGGGGTTCACCGATCACGACCGCGCGCTGCATTTCGAAGGGATCGCGTTTCGCCCCGAGACGGGCCTGAGCGCGCGCGCCGTGGCGGCGAGCACCGGGCTTGCCGTCAACAATACGGAAGCGTTGGGTGCGTTGTCGGATACGGCCATCGGCGAGGCGGATATCGAGGCCGGGCGCTATGACGGCGCGGGCGTGCGGGCGTGGATCGTCAACTGGCGGGACGTGACGCAGCGGATGGCGATCTTTGCCGGGACCATCGGCGATATCCGCCGCGCGGGCGGCGCCTTCGAGGCGGAGCTGCGGGGCCTCACGGACGCGCTCAACGTGCCGCTGGGCCGGGTCTATCAGAAATCGTGCAGCGCCGTGCTGGGGGACAGCGATTGCACCTTCGATCTCGATACGCCGGGGTATGTGTCCGAGCGCACGGCCGAGGAGGTCGCGGAGAACCGCGTGTTCCGCTTTGCCGATATGGCCGGATTTGCCGAGGACTGGTTCCGGCATGGCGTGTTGAAGGTGCAAGGCGGCGCTGCGCGGGGTCTTCAGGGGATGATCAAACGCGACCGTATGGACGGTGCCGCGCGGGTGATCGAGCTGTGGCATCCCTTGGGCGCACCGGTCGCGCCGGGCGACGCGCTGCGGATCGAGGCGGGCTGTGACAAGCGCCGCGAGACCTGTCAGTTCAAGTTCGACAACATCCTGAATTTCCAGGGATTCCCGGATATTCCGGGCGATGACTGGGTGATCACCGATCCTACCAAATCGCCGCGTCTCGACGGCGGGAGCCGCAGGCGATGAGCGCCCGGCAGGACCGGATCGTGGCCGCCGCGCGCGGCTGGATCGGCACGCCCTACCGGCATCAGGCGGCGTGCCGGGGGGCGGGGTGTGACTGCCTTGGACTGGTGCGCGGAATCTGGCGCGAGGTGATGGGCGAAGAGCCCGAACGCCCGCCCGCCTATTCGATGGACTGGTCCGAGCCTGCGCGCGAGGAGGCGCTATGGCAAGCGGCGCTGCGCCACCTGCGGGCGCGTCCCGTGACCGGCGAGCAACCGGGCGACGTGATCCTGTTCCGAATGCGCGATGGCGCGGTGGCCAAGCATCTGGGTATCTGTACGCGCGCCGGGCGGGACGCGCGATTTGTCCATGCCTATTCGGGGCATGGCGTGGTGGAAAGCGCGCTGAGCCTGCCGTGGCGGCGGCGGATCGTGGCGCGTTTCACCTTTCCTGAGGAGGGATAAGCATGGCAACGATTCTTCTGTCTGCCGCCGGGGCGGCCATCGGCGGCGCGGTCGGCGGCTCGGTTCTCGGCATCTCGTCGGTGGCGCTCGGTCGGTTCGCGGGCGCGGTGATCGGACGGTCGATCGACCAGCGGCTGCTGGGGCAGGGCTCGGAGGTGGTCGAGACCGGGCGCGTCAACCGATTGCGGCTGACCGGGTCGGGCGAGGGCGACGCCATCGCGCAGGTCTATGGCCGGATGCGCGTGGGCGGGCAGGTAATCTGGGCCACCGAGTTCCGCGAAACCGTAACCGTCATGCCGGGACAGAGCGGCGGCGGCAAGGGCAGCCCGCGCCCCGCCACCCCTACTGTGCGCGAGTTTCGCTATTCGGTGAGCCTGGCGATCGCGCTCTGCGAGGGCGAGATCACGAATGTCGCCCGTATCTGGGCCGATGGCACCGAGATCGCGCCCGACAGCCTGAATATGCGGG
The DNA here is from genome assembly GCA_016278295.1 of Roseovarius sp. GTDB lineage: Bacteria > Pseudomonadota > Alphaproteobacteria > Rhodobacterales > Rhodobacteraceae > Roseovarius. The sequence continues at coordinate 11,121 of JADQCC010000308.1, forward strand.
TGTATCCGGGCAGCCGCGATCAGCTTCCCGATCCGTTGATCGAGGCTGTGGAAGGGGCGGGCAGCGTGCCCGCCCATCGTGGCACCGCCTATGTGGTGATCGAGGAGCTTGACCTGACCCCGTTCGGCACCCGTGTGCCGCAATTCAGCTTCGAGGTCTGCCGGCCGGCGCAGATCGACAACCCCGGTGCCGATCTCGATCCGGTCCATAGCCTGAGCGGGGTGGCCATGTTGCCGGGCACCGGCGAATACGTGCTCGCCACGACCCCGGTGACGCTCGATTTCGGGTTCGGCTCCAAGCAGGTGGCCAATATCAGCACGCCCGGCGCGCGCACCGATTTCACCGTGTCGCTTGGGGCGCTGACCGCCGAATTGCCCCGCGTGCAGGCGACCTCGCTGATCGTGAGCTGGTTCGGCGACGATCTGCGCTGCGGGTCCTGCCAAATCCGTCCGCTGGTCGAGACGCGGGATTTCGATGCCGCCAACATGCCGTGGACGGTATCGAGCCTGACGCGCGCCGCGGCGGACGAGGTCCCCAAGGATGCCGACGATCGCGTGGTCTATGGTGGCACGCCCTCTGACCAGGCGGTGATCGAGGCGATTCTCGCGCTGCGGCAGGCGGGGCAGGAGGTGCTTTACTATCCGTTCATCCTGATGACGCAGATGCCGGGCAACACCCTGCCCGACCCGTGGAGCGATGCGGAGACGCAGCCGGTGCTGCCGTGGCGGGGGCGGATCACCACCTCCAAGGCGCCGGGACAGCCGGACAGCCCCGACGGCACGGCCACGGCGACGGACGAGGTGGCGGCGTTCTTCGGCACGGCCACGGCGGCGGATTTTTCCGTGACGCCGATCGAGGTGGTGCCGGTGGCGGCGCCGGGCACGGGCGCGCTCGACCTGCTGAGCTTTGGCGGAGAGGTCAAGGCAAGCCCGGTCGCCTATCACGGCCCCGACGAATGGTCGTTTCGCCGCTTCATCCTGCACCAGGCGGCGCTCTGTGCGGCGGCGGGGGGCGTCGAGAGCTTTTGCATCGGGTCGGAGATGCGCGGCCTGACGCAGATCAGGGGCGCGGAAAACAGCTTTCCGGCGGTGGTGCAACTGGTTGATCTGGCGGCGGAGGTGCGCAGCGTTCTCGGGCCGGATGTCAAGATCAGCTATGCCGCCGACTGGTCCGAATACTTTGGGTATCAGCCGGGGAATGGCGACCGGTTCTTTCACCTCGACCCGCTCTGGGCCGATGACAATATCGACTTCATCGGGATCGACAACTACATGCCGCTCTCGGACTGGCGCGAGGGGTACGAGCATCTCGACGCAAAGGCGTGGCCGTCGATCTACGACCTTGGCTACCTGCAATCCAATATCGAGGGCGGCGAGGGGTATGACTGGTTCTATCCCTCGCCCGAGGCACGCGCGGCACAACGGCGGGTGCCGATCACCGACGATGCCTATGACGAGCCGTGGATCTGGCGGTTCAAGGATCTGCGCAACTGGTGGGCCAACCGGCATTTCGCCCGCGTGGGCGGCGTGCGCGCGCCCGAACCGAGCGCCTGGGTGCCTGAATCGAAGCCCATTCGCTTTACCGAGTATGGCTGCGCGGCGGTGGACAAGGGCACAAACCAGCCCAACAAGTTTCTCGATCCGAAATCCTCGGAATCGCGGCTGCCCCGCCATTCGACGGGGCAGCGGGACGAGCTGATACAGATGCAGTATCTGCGGGCGATGGCGGGCTATTGGCGCGATCCGGCGCACAACCCGGTCTCGCAGGAATACGAGGGGGCCATGCTCGACATGGATCGGGCCTATGTCTGGGCGTGGGACGCCCGGCCCTATCCGTGGTTTCCGGCCAATGGTACGCTGTGGTCGGATGGCGACAATTACGCCCGCGGGCACTGGATCACCGGCCGGGTAAGCGGGCGCAGGCTGGCCGAGGTGATCGACGAGATCACGGGCCGTGCGGGGCTTGCGCCGCCCGACAGCGCACCGGCCACCGGCTTTGTGCGGGGCTATACCGTGGACGAGGTGGGCCCGGCGCGCGCATCGCTTCAGCCGCTGTTGCTGGCCTATGGCGCGGACGCGGTGGAGCGCGATGGCGGGCTGGGCTTTCGTGTGCGCGACGGGCGGGCGAATTTTGCCGCCGTCCATGACCGGCTGGTACGCGACCCCGAGCTTGGCGGTGTGATCGAGGAAACCCGCGGCAGCGACCTGGAACTGGCGGGCCGTGTGCGGCTTCGATTCATCGAGGCAGACGGCGATTACGAGGCGGTGGCCGAGGAGGCGATCCTGCCAGACGAGGCAACGCACGCGGTCGCGATGTCGGAGTTGTCGCTGTCGCTGACCCGCGCCGAGGGGCGTCAGGTGGTGGAGCGGTGGCTGTCGGAGGCGCGGCTGTCGGTCGATACGTTGCGCCTGTCGCTGCCGCCATCGGAAATCGCGGTCGGGGCGGGGGACGTGATCGCATTGCCCGATGCGGAGGGCGGCGGGCGGTTCCGCATCGACCGCGCCGAGCAGATGGGCGGCCTGCAACGCATCGAGGCCACGCGCACCGATCCCGAGAGCTTTCGGCCCATCCTGCTGAGCGAGATATCCGCGCGGATCACGCCATTCGTGGCGCCTGCGCCGGTGACGCCGCTGTTCCTCGACCTGCCGCTCATGACCGGCGAGGAGGTGCCGCACGCGCCGCACCTCGCGGTGGTCGCCGATCCGTGGCCGGGGACGGTGGCGCTCTATTCCTCTGACGAGGACGCCGGTTACACGCTCGACACGCTGGTCGCCGCGCAGGCCACGGTGGGGGTGACCGAGGCATCGCTCCTTCCTGCCGCGCCGGGGCGGGTCGACCGGGGCGCGGGCCTGTTCGTTCGGATGCGCCACGGCACGCTGGAGAGCGTGAGCGACCTGGCTTTCCTGAACGGCGGCAATCTGTGTGCCATCGGTGACGGCACGCCCGACGGGTGGGAGCTTTTCCAGTTTCGCGATGCCGAGCTGGTGGCGCCCGAGACCTATATCCTGCGCCATCGGTTGCGCGGGCAGTTGGGGACCGAAGGGGCAAGTACATGGCCGGTGGGGTCCATCGTGGTGCGGATGGACGGTATCCCGCGCCAGATCGGGCTCAAGGAGGCGCAGCGCGGACAGGCGCGGCATTACCGGATCGGGCCGGGGGGGCGTCCGGTGGACGACCCGAGTTTCGGCCATGCGGTGCTGGCCTTTGACGGGCTGGGCTTGCGGCCCTATGCGCCGGTGCACCTGCGTGTGGCCGGGGCGGCGGGCGATTTGCGCGTCACATGGGTGCGGCGAACGCGGATCGGCGGCGACAGGTGGGAGACGCCCGAGGTGCCGTTGGGTGAGGAGAGCGAGACTTACGTGGTGCGCGTGCGACGCGGGGCGCAGGTGTTGCGCGAGGTGACGGTGTCTGGCCCGGAATGGACCTACGCCGCAGCCGCCCGCGCCGGGGATGGGCCGGACGCGGGCAAGCGGATCGAGGTGGCGCAGGTCTCGGCCAGCTTCGGGCCGGGGCGGTTTGCGGTGCGCGCGTTGTGAGCGACTCCGGCCGGCCTCAGCGCCCCCGGATGCGCGGGTCGAGCGCGTCGCGCAGCCCGTCGCCCATGTAGTTGATCGCCAGCACCGTGAGCGAGATCGCCAGACCCGGCCAGAACACCCGCTCGGGGTAATCCTGCAAATATTGCGTCGCGTCGTTCAGCAGCCGCCCCCATGTCGGGAAATCGGGCGGAAACCCGAGGCCGAGGAACGACAGCGCGCTCTCGGTGATGATCGCGTTGGCGATGCCCAGCGTCGCCGAGACCATGATCGGCGACATCACGTTGGGCAGGATGTGCCGGGTGATCAGGTTGAAATTCGTGGTCCCGATGGAGCGCGCGGCGAGGATGAACTCGCGCTCCTTCAATGCCAGAACATCACCCCGCACGATCCGTGCCGTGGGCATCCAGCTTGTCACGCCGATGGCCACCACGATCAGGATAAAGATGCCCTGCTCGGGGCCGAACGTACTGTTGAGCGCCTCGCGAAACAGCAGCACCATCACCAGCAGCAGCGGCAGGAGCGGCAGCGACAGGAACAGGTCGGTAAAGCGCATCAGCGGTCCGTCGAGACGGCGGAAGAACCCCGCCAGAACCCCGATGAGCGAGCCCAGAACCAGCGCCAGAAGCATCGCCGTCAGCCCCACCGAGATCGAGGTCTGTCCGCCTGCCATCATTCGCGCCAGCGTGTCGCGGCCAAGCTGGTCGGTGCCGAACGGATGCGCGAGGCTGGGCCCCTGGTTGCGTGCGCGGATGTCGATGAAGGTGGCATCGTAGGGCCAGAGATACGGCCCGATGAATACCGCGAGGATGATGAGCAAAAGCACGATGCCGCCCGCGAGCGCGCCGCGATGGGTCTTGAACTGGTCCCAGACATCGCGCCATTGGCTGCGCGGCGGCGCGGTCGGGCCCTCGTCGGCCAGCGCGGCGATGGGTTTGGGATCGGGGGCGTCAGTCATAGCGGATCCTTGGGTCGAGCACGCCATAGAGCACGTCGGCGACGATGTTGAACATCACGATCAAGACGGCGATCATGAAGGTCACGGTCTGTACCATCGGCAGGTCATTGGCCTGGATGGCGGTGATGAGAAGCTGGCCGAGCCCGTTCACCTTGAATATCTGCTCGGTGATGATCGCCCCGCCGAAGATGTAGGGAACGCCGAGCGCGATCACCGTGATGACCGGAATCATCGAGTTGCGCAGCACGTGGACCATCACCACGGTCCATTCCGAGAGCCCCTTGGCGCGGGCGGTGCGCACGTAATCCTGGTTGAGATTGTCGAGCATCGAGGCGCGCATGAAGCGGCTGATCTGCGCCGTGGTTTGCAGGGCCAGAACCATCACCGGCATGACCATCTGCATCAGTTGCTGCTTGAAGGTTTCCCAGCCCACCACATCGAGCGTGGTGTCGTAGATCGAGGGCAGCCAGCCAAGCTGTACCGAGAAGATCACGATCACCAGCACGCCAGAGAAGAACGGCGGCACCGAGTAGCCCACCATCGTAATAAAGGTGCCCGTCTGATCGAACAGCGAGTACTGCCGGTAGGCCGAATAGATGCCGATGGGCAGGGCAATCAGGATGCCCACCACGTAGGACATCGCCACCACCCACAGCGTCTGCGGCATGCGCTGCACGATCACGTCCATCACCGGCGAGCGAAACTGCCAGCTCAGCACGCGCTGCTGGCCCTCGGCCAGTGCCGTGCCGAAGATGTGGTCGATCAGCATCATCGGCTCGACCACGAAAAACTGGTACATCCACTTGAAAAAACGGACATGCGTCGGCTCGCCGAGACCCAATGCCTCGCGCATCCGTTCCTTGACCTCGGGCGGCACGGTGAGCGGCACCTGCGCCATCGGGTCGCCGGGGGCAAGCTCCAGCAGCAGAAAGATCACGAGGCTGATGAACAGCAGCGTCGGGATCGAGAGCACGAGCCGTCGAATCGTATAGGTCAGCATGCGTGGCGCCTCAGCGGGGTATCTTGGGACAAGAGGGGCCGGGCATTTGCCCGGCCCTTATCCGGTGCGGGCCGGATCACTCCTTGATGCGGTACCAGTCGGCCGCGTTCCACAGCTCGGTATCCCAGGTGTTCATCACCACACCGCCGAGCGTGTTGGATTTGGCCGAAACGCGGCCACGATGGACCAGCGGGATGATCACATTGCTGTCCTTGGTGACCATGTTGTTGAGCTTGATGGCGATCTCTCCTCGCTTCGACAGATCTGCGGTGCCGCCCAGCTCCTTGACCAGCGCATCATATTCCGGGTCGCAATACCGGTTGATGTTCTCGCCCTGCCATTGCGTCTCGGGCCGCGGAATTTTCTCGCAGGTGCGCGACGCCAGATAGCTCTGCGGGTCGGTGCCGTCGAAGTTGTTGGCATACATCTCGACATCGGCGTAGAACTTGACGAACGTGTCGGGACTGCCCGGATCGCCGCCGAAAAAGACGCTTGCATTGATATTGCGCAGCTCGGTCTCGACGCCGATTTCACCCCACCACTGCTTGATGAGCGCCTGGAAATCCTGGCGCACCGCGTTGGTCGAGGTCTGATAGAGGATCGACAGCCGCACGCCGTCCTTCTCGCGCACGCCATCGCCATCGCTGTCGGTCCAGCCCGCCTCTTCCAGAAGCGCCTTGGCCCCCTCGATGTCCTGTTCGAGGCAATGGGTGTTATTTGCGGCGTAGATCTCGGGGGCGGGTACCCAGTCACAGGTCGGCTTGCCCGCCTTGCCGTACCCGATTTCCGTGAGCAGCACCCTGTCGATCGCCATGCTGAGTGCCTTGCGCACCGCCGGATCGGTCAGGAATGGATGTGGGTTCTTGGTGGTGGCGCGTTCGCCCTCGGGCAGATCCGGCGACGGATCGGTGAGGTTGATCTCGATCCGTTCCACCAGCGTGCCAAAGGCGGCGATCGCCTCGCCCTGACCCGCCTCTTCCATGTTGGCGATCACGTCGGGGGCAAGTTGCAGGTTCCAGGCATAGTCGAATTCGCCGGTCTCCAGCACCGCCCGGCCCGCCGCCGTGGCATCGCCGCCGCCCTTGAAGGTCATGGTGGCAAAGGCCGGCTTGTCGGGATCGCGATAGTTCTCGTTGGCCGACAGAGAGATCACGTCATTGGGGCGGAATTCATCGACCACGAAGGGCCCGGTGCCGATGGGATAGAAATTTTCATCGGCACATTCCGAGGCACGCGCGCCGGTGCACTCAGCATATTGTGCGGCCTGGATGATTGGCGATGTCCCGCCGGTGAAAGGACCATACGGGTTGGGCTGCGGTCCGTCGAAATGCACGGTCACGGTCAGGTCATCGACCACCTCGACCTCGGACACGCCTTCGAATTTGGCGAGCTGCGCGCAGCCGCCCTCGGGGTTCATGCAGTATTCGGCGGTGAATTTCACGTCCTTCGCGGTGAAGGGCGTGCCGTCCGACCATTTCAGCCCCGGCTTGATCTTCCAGGTGATCGACTTGAGGTCCTCGGCCACGCCGCCGTTCTCGACGGTCGGAATGCCGTCGGACAGGTAGGGCACCAACTCGCCCTTTTCGTTATAGCGCGCCAGCGGCTCGATCACGAGGCTCGCGGCCTCGCGCTCCTTGGTGCCGCCGGTCAGATAGGGGTTCATGATCGACGGCGCCTGCCAGTAGATCACGTTGACATGGCCGTCCGAGCCGCGCTCGGCCATCGCCATCGAGGCGAGGCCCACGAGCGCGGTCGCGCCCAAAAGAATCGGTTTGAGGGTCATAACGGTGCGTTTCCTCCGCTGTTGCGATGGCTCTGCGACCATCTGTGGTTCCGTTTTGTCGGGGCAACCGGGAGAGCGGCACCCTCCCGGCCCCAACCGGTTCGGCCATCACAGACCGGATTTTGTCAAAAAGCAAGGGTGCGCGCGCCAATGGAACGCGCTTGCGGTTCGCTTTCGTTCGGCGTTTGACAGGCTGCGGCGGTTATGCGTAGCGTTCAGGCTTGGGCGATAGGCAAAGCGAGGCGCGTCATGCTCGACAAACCGCTGGCGAGGATCGAGAATCTTCGCGTCGAATTCGAAACCCGCGATGGCCGCGTCGTGGGCGTCGAGGACGTGTCCTTTTCCGTCGATCCCGGCGAGACGGTCTGCATCGTCGGCGAATCAGGATCGGGCAAGTCGGTCTCGTCGCTGTCGCTGATGCGACTCATCGAGTATGACGGCGGCACCATCGCCGGTGGGCGGATGCTGTTCGAGCGTCGCGAGGGCGGCGAAATCGACCTCGCCCAGACCGACCAGAGCCTCATGCGCACCATTCGCGGCAACGAGATCGGCATGATCTTTCAGGAGCCGATGACCGCGCTCAACCCGGTCTTTACCGTGGGTCGGCAGCTCTCCGAGGGGCTGCGCGTGCATCGCGGCATGGACAAGGCCAAGGCCCGTGCCCGCGCGCTGGAATTGTTGCGCGAGGTCCGCATCCCCGAACCGGAACGGCGGCTCAACCAGTATCCGCACGAGCTGTCGGGGGGCATGCGCCAGCGGGTCGTGATCGCGATGGCGCTGGCCTGCAAGCCGCGGCTGTTGATCGCGGACGAGCCCACCACCGCGCTCGATGTCACCATCCAGGCGGAAATCCTGGCCCTCATGGACCGTTTGAAGCGCGAGACGGGCACCGCCGTCATCTTCATCACGCACGATATGTCCGTGGTCGCGCAGATGGCCGACCGCGTGGTCGTGATGTTCCGCGGCAACAAGGTCGAGGAGGGCCCGGTCGAGGAGATTTTCGAGGCCCCCCAGCACGACTATACCCGCGCGCTGCTGGCCGCTGTCCCGAAGCTCGGAGAGATGCGCGGCAAGGCCTGGCCCGAGCCGATGAAGCTTTTGGGGACCGAGGGGCAGGAGATCAAGCCGATCAAGGGCAGCGACGAGACGCTGCTCACGGTCAAGGGGCTGACCACGCGCTTTGCCGTCACCGGCGGCTTCTTTCGCCGCACGCTGGCCAATGTCCACGCGGTCGAGGACCTATCCTTCACCCTGCAAAAGGGGCGCACGCTCAGCCTCGTGGGCGAGTCGGGCTGCGGCAAGTCCACCGCCGGACGCTCGATCCTGCGGCTGGTGGAGCCGTTGGCGGGCGAGGTGGTGCTCGACGGCACCGATATCCTGGCGCTGTCCCCGCGCGACCTGCGCCGCGCGCGGGTCGACATGCAGATGATTTTCCAGGATCCGTTCGCCAGCCTCAACCCGCAGATGAAGCTCGCCGCGCAAGTGGCGGAGCCGATGAAGAATTACGGCCTCGTCAGCCGGTCCGAGATGGACGACCGGGTGGCGATGCTGTTCGACCGGGTGGAACTGCCGCGATCGTTCCTGCGCCGTTTCCCGCACGAGTTGTCGGGCGGACAGCGGCAGCGCGTGGCCATCGCCCGGGCGCTGGCATTGAACCCCAAACTGATCGTCGCCGACGAGGCGGTGAGCGCATTGGACGTGAGCGTGCAGGCGCAGGTGGTCAACCTGATGCTGGAATTGCAGGCCGATCTCGGCCTCGGCTACCTGTTCATCAGTCACGACATGGCGGTGGTCGAGCGCGTCAGCCACGACGTCGGCGTGATGTATCTGGGCCGCATCGTCGAGCGCGGGCCGCGCGCCGCCGTGTTCGAAAACCCGCAACACCCCTATACGCAGGCACTGATGAAGGCCGTGCCGATCGCCGACCCGCGCAAGCGCAAGTCGGAAAAGGATCTCAATTTCAAGCCGATCCCGTCGCCGATCCACCCGGTCGGATACGAGCCCGGGCCGTCGGTCTACAAAGAGGTCGATCCCGGCCATTTCGTGCTGACCTCCGACAGCGGATACTGAAACAACGGATACTGAGCATGGAACACCTTTCGCCCGAGGCGATCATGGCCCGGCTGGTGGGGTTTCCCACGGTCAGCCGCGACAGCAATCTCGACCTCGTGGACTGGGTCGAGGACTACCTCGCCGGGCATGGCATCACGGCGCATCGCCACCCCGACGAGACCGGGCAGAAGGCTGCGCTCTTTGCCCATGCCGGGCCGCCGGTCGCGGGCGGCGTGGTGCTGTCGGGGCACACCGACGTGGTGCCGGTTGACGGGCAGGCGTGGAGCACCGACCCGTTCACCGTGACCGAGCGCGACGGCAAGTATTTCGGGCGCGGCTGCGCCGACATGAAGGGGTTCGACGCGCTCGCCATCTGGGCGCTGGTCGAGGCGCACAGGCGCGGCGTCGCCCGCCCGTTGCAACTGGCGCTCAGCTATGACGAAGAGGTGGGCTGCATCGGCGCGCCGCCGATGATCGACGCGATGCAGGGCGTGGTGCCGCGCGCCGGTCTGGCCATCATCGGCGAGCCCACGACGATGCAGGCGGTGACCGGCCACAAGGGGGGCCTGGGCTATGACGTGCAGGTGCGCGGCTACGAGGTGCATTCCTCGCTGATGCACCGGGGCGTCAACGCGATCATGGCCGCCGCCCCGCTGATCGACTGGGCCAACCGCATGAATGCCGAGAATCGCGCCAGGGAGCCCTCGAACCTCGCCGCCATGTTCGAGCCCCCCTGGACAACACTGCACGTGGGCCAGATCGAGGGCGGCACCGCGCATAACATCACCGCCAGGGACTGCCGGTTCGGCATGGATTTCCGCGTGGTACCGGGCGAAGATCCCGAGGCGTGGGGCGCGCGGTTTCTCGATCAGGTGCGCAAGGTCGAGGCCGAGATGCAGGCGGTGCGCCCCGACACGGGCATCGAGGCCACGCGCCGCTTTACCGTGCCGGGCCTGCGCCCCGAGGAGGGCGGCGCCGCCGAGGCGCTGATCCGGCAGGTCACCGGCGACAATGCCGCCCACGTGGTCAGCTACGGCACCGAGGCGGGGCAGTTCCAGGCGGCGGGCTATTCGGCGGCGGTCTGCGGACCGGGCGACATCGCGCAGGCGCACCAGCCGGACGAGTTCATCACACGCGCGCAGTTCGAGACCGGGCACGGCTTCATGCGCAGCCTCGTGGACCGGCTCGCGGCGGGGTGAGGTTGCGGCCCCT
>JADQCC010000231.1:0-8213 GCA_016278295.1 Roseovarius sp.
GTTCAAGACCGGGCCCCGGTTTTGGGCACCATGCGCTAGAGCGTGCCGCGTTCATCCGCATTCACGCGACACGCTCTAACTCCTTGATTTCGCATGTTCAAGGAGCTCAAAACCGGGTCCCACTTTTGAGCAACATGTTCTAGCCTACGAGATCATACGCCTCGTAATCGCTGCGCAGGCCGATGGTGGAGATGATTTCGCCGTTTTCCAGCGACCAGGACGCGGTAAAGGTATCGTCCGTGGCAACGTTGAAGACCTCGGGGTCGAGCAGGATCAGCTCATTGCCGATCGCGATCATTTCCAGATCGTTTTCCTTCGACATGAGGAAGGTGATGAACGCATACGCGTCGTCGTCATACGCCTGGAACGGGCTCTGCTGACCGGATGCGTTTCCAGGATCCACATTGATGACATCCTGCTCCGGCTTCTCTGTTTTCAGGGAACCGGTGATCAGGTCTGCGGTCTTCTCCAGTTCACGGGCGTTCACATCGAAGGTCGCGACCACCGTGTTGTTGTCGAACGTATACGCGCGCGCATTGGTCTCCAGGGTTCCCGAGACATCCACCAGGCCAAACCTGGACAGCATCTGAACCATCTGGCCCGATTCCTGGCCCGGCTCCTGCACCGAGGCGCTGGTTTGCTCCGCGAGCGTGTCCTGCACGGTCTCGGTGTTCAGGGTGGCCTGCTGGGACGCCTCTGCCGGGGGCTGCGCGTCCCGGGGCTGTTCCTGGTCCTGCAGGAAGGCGCTGACCTGGGTTCCGATGTCGTCGATAAACGCCTGGATCTGGTCCGTCAGGCCGGTGTCCTGGCGCGCATCCAGTTCCGGGGCGGCCGGCTCCTTGTCGTCCCCGGCGGCAAGCGAGACCTCACCGAAAAACCGTGTCAGGGCCGCGAGGAATTCCTGCGCGCCATTCTGGACAAGCCCGAAATCATCCGGGATAGCGATACCCGCTTCAGCCGCGCTGTCCTGGCCGGAGATCATGGCAAGGATGTTCTCCAGCGTCATCGCATCGACATCCGGGACGTGCGTTTCCGACATGAACCCGAGCGATATGGCGACGGCGCTCAACCCGATCGCATACGTATTCTGGCCGATTTTCTCCTCGTTGAATGCGTCCATGTCGGTCGCATTCTGAGACATCAAGCCGCCCGGTCTCGCGTCGTCGTCCTGCAGGCCCCGGTCTTGCAGGGCCAATTGCAGCGGATCGAAATCCATGTCCTGGCCGCCGGTCCCGGAGACGGGCAGCAGATCCAGATCGTCGGAGAGGTCGGGTCCGGGGGCGCCGGCGCCCTCCTCCGGCATCATGACGACGAGATCCTCGGCTGCCATGAACAGGGTCCAGACAAGCGCGGCCAGCATCGTGGAGGGGTGCAGGAACACTTTTCCGTTACGTTCCAGCCGGACGACGCGCTGCGTGTCCGGTGCGTCGGCCTCTTCGCCGGTCACCTTCCGGTCGGTGAATTCCTCGATCAGCGCATTGAAATCCCGGCCGCGCAAGGGCGCGCTTATGTTGGGGCTGTCGAGGATATAGACACCGTCGAGGCGGCAAAGGTGGATGAAGACCTCGCCGCTGCCGTCACAGAAAAGAAACCACGGGTCGCCCTCGTCGGTAATGCCCCGGTCGATCTCGTTAGGGACCCCCGCCGAGTCCAGAAGCCGCTTGACCCGAAACAGGTTGGCGAGCTCCTGGTTGGACCAGTCCTTGATGCGAAACTTTCCGAACCCGGGGCCGGATTTCCTCTGGGGCAGCGGGAACCTGTGGTCGCCCGCAAGAGTCTGATCGTCGAAATGCAGGATGTCATCACCGTCCTGAAGAAACGCCTGGCGTTTCGTTCCCTCACATTTTTCAGGAAATTTCAGGATGTTGGCCATGGGTGATGGTGCTCTTGCTCTCTTTGGTTCGTTCCGGGACGCGCCCGGCTTGCCTGATCCGCCTGCCCCCCGGTTACGATGCCTCGTCTTCGAACAGGATCCTGTATGTCATCGGCTCGTAATGCTTGAGCAGCATGCGGACGAAATCCTGCGGGTTCTGACCCAGCGCATTGGCCCATTCGACATACCGGTGCGTGGGGATCTTGCCCCGGCCGTTCTCCAGCTGGGAGATGAACGTGTAATAGTCGAGCGACAGGATGTCGGCCAGATCGCGCTGTGACAGTCCCTGCTCTTCGCGGAGCGAACGGAGCCACAGGCCAAGGGTGACCCTTTGTTCCCTGGTCTCTTCGGGTGTGTTCTTGTGAAGTTCGGCCAACATTTCGGTATCCTCGCGGGCAGCAGTCTTGAGGGGTTCAGGTCTCACGAGGCTTGCGGCCTCGTAAACGTTCAGTAGATCACTATACATCACTTGCTTTCCCGAGGCAAACCTCGCGTGGCGGGTCAGCAGGTCGCCGCCAAAGGGCGCGCATGTCGCCGTGGGCGACATTTTTGTTGACCGGGCTGCATATGTAGCTTAAAGAGACATCATGAAGCGGATCAGCTATACGAAAGCCGCGATCCGTGCCTTGCGCCGGATGCCCGCGAACACGGCCAGGCGTATCCAGGCCAGGATCGAAGCTTATGCGCGGAATCCGGCTTCGCAGTCCAACAACCTGAAATCCCTGAAGGGTCGGGAGGGTATCAGGCTGCGCGTGGGCGATTGGCGGGTCATTATGGATGACCAGGGCAACATTCTGGCGATCCTGGATATCGGGCCCCGTGGCGGTATCTACGATTGAGAGGACATGACATGAGCGAAATGGTGACCATCCCCCGTGAAGAGTACGACCGGCTGCGGGCCACTGCCGAGGATCTGGCGGATCTCAAGGCCTATGATCGGGCCAAGGCAGACCTGACCGCGGGTGAGGACGAGCTGATCCCGGCAGAGTACGTGAATCGTCTGCTCAATGGTGAAAGCGCTCTGCGGGTCTATCGCGATCTGCGCGGCCTGACCCAGGCGGCGCTTGCCAAGGAGGCCGGTGTGAACCGCGTCACGATTGCCGAGATCGAAACCGGCCGCAAACAGGGGTCTGTCACGACCCTGCGCGCCCTGGCGGACGCCCTCGGGGTTATGCTGGATGATCTGGCAGGGTGACGACCAGGGTGACGGCCCCTGTCGGATGACGGAACCGCGCGGTGCCTTTCCGTCCCGGTGACGGATGCGGCGGCCTTGTGGGTAAAACGATTCGGCGCGCGGCGCGGATTTCGCCCCGGTTCCGCCCCCCGGGTCCGGCGCCGAGCGCGGCGACGCGCATGATATTCCGTGTTTGTTCCGGCGCGGGGGCAAAAAACTGGATGGCCTCTATAGTGTATCGCCGCATGTGACCCACAATATCCTGCAGAATCACTTGCCAGCCCGTGCCGGGCCCGGCATAACATTACGCTTACAGGGTATTGTGGCGCGGCAAACCGTAACTAACGACTGCGCCCCAGGGTGAGGGATGATGAACAGCACGCGGATCGACCTTCTTGTCGGCGAGCACGCGCTCAGGCTGTCGGAGCGGCTGCAGGCCCATCGGGCACAGCTCTTCCCGCCCGATAGCCGCAAGGAGATGCGCAAGTTCACCAGCGGCGAGGCGGCCGGCCTGCTCGGCGTCAAGGATGCCTACCTGCGCAAGCTGCATCTCGATGGCAAGGGCCCCTCCCCCGAAATTCGCACCGGCGGGCGGCGCTATTACACGACCGCCGAGATCCAGAACCTGCGCGTGCTGCTCGAAGCGGGGGCCAAGAGCCCGGGCACCTACCTGCCGGGGCGGCGCGACGGCGACCACCTGCAGGTCATCACGGTGATCAATTTCAAGGGCGGTTCGGGCAAGACCACGACCGCCGCGCACCTGGCGCAGAAGATGGCGCTCGACGGCTACCGGGTGCTGGGCATCGATCTCGACCCGCAGGCCAGCTTTTCGGCGCTGCACGGGTTTCAGCCGGAATTCGACCTGCTCGACGGCGGCACGCTCTACGACGCGATCCGCTACGAGAACCCGGTGCCGCTCAGCCAGGTGATCCGGCGCAGCTATTTCACCAATCTCGACATCGTGCCGGGCAATCTCGATGTCATGGAATTCGAGCACGAAACCCCGCGCGCGCTGGCCGAGCGCGACGGCACGCTGTTCTTTACCCGCGTCGGCGACGCGCTGGCCGAGGTCGAGGGCGATTACGACGTGGTGGTGATCGACTGCCCGCCGCAACTCGGCTTTCTGACCATGTCGGCGCTCTCGGCGGCGACCGCGGTGCTGGTCACGGTGCATCCGCAGATGCTCGACGTGATGAGCATGTGCCAGTTCCTGCTGATGACCTCCAATCTCCTCGGCGTGGTCTCCGAGGCTGGCGGCAGCATGTCCTATGACTGGATGCGTTACGTCATCACCCGCTACGAGCCCGGCGACGGACCGCAGAACCAGATGGTCAGCTTCATGCGCTCGATGTTCGGCGAACACGTGCTCAATCACACGGTGCTGAAATCCACCGCCATCTCGGATGCGGGGATCACCAAGCAGACGCTCTACGAGATCGACAAGAGCCAGTTCACCCGCACCACCTATGAGCGCGCGATGGAAAGCCTGAACGCGGTCAATGGCGAGATCGAAGGGCTCATTCAGGCGGCGTGGGGGCGCGACTAGAGGATGGCGCGCAAGGATCTTCTCAAGGGGCTGATGGAGGGGCCGCGACCCGATGGCGGGGCGGATGAGGCGGCCCGCAATGATGGGGCCGGCAATGATAGGGCCCGTGTCGATACCGGGCGGCCGCGCTATTCCGGCGGGGCGATCGGGGCGGTCAGCCAGTCCATCGCCGGGCTGAAATCGCGCTCCGTGCTCGAGATAGAGCCCGACCAGATCGAGGCCGGCGGGTTGCGCGACCGGCTGGATTTCAACGAGGCCGACCACCGGGCGCTGATGGTCTCGATCCGCGATCACGGCCAGCAGGTGCCGGTGCTCCTGCGGCCCCATCCCGACCGCAAGGACCGCTACCAGGTGGTCTATGGCCGCCGCCGGGTCCTGGCGCTGCGCGATCTCGGCCAGCCGGTCAAGGCGCTGGTGCGCGAACTCGACGACCGCGAGCTGATCCTGGCCCAGGGCCAGGAGAACGCCGCCCGCCGCGATCTGAGCTTCATCGAAAAGGCCAATTTCGCCCGGCAGATGCGCGATCACGGCTATGACCGGACCACGGTCTGCGCCGCGCTCCATATAGACAAGACATTGATTTCACGCATGTTTTCAGTTGTCGATCGTCTCTCGCCCGACCTGATAGAGGTTATCGGCGCGGCGCCGTCGGTGGGGCGCGACCGCTGGCTGACCCTGGCCGAATGGATCGAGGCGGATGTGTTCTCGCTCGACGAGGCCATCGCCACGGTCAATCTCGCGCGGGACGGGACCAGCTCCGACGCGCGGTTCGAGGCGCTTTACGCGGCGATCGGGCGTCACCGCGGCCAGCCCGCGCGCCAGCGGAGCGACGCCCCGCCCGAGACCCCGCTCAGGGGCGCGGCGGGCGAGCCCATCGGGCAGGTGCGGCGCAAGCCGGGCGCCACGCTGCTCAAACTGTCGGACAAGGGCGCGCCGGGATTTGCCGAGTGGCTGATCGCGGCGCTGCCGGAGCTCCACCATCGCTGGAAGGACGGCGATGATGGCTAGGCCCGGCCGCGCCCCGCGCGCGGCCGGTTAACGAAACCTTAAACCACAAGGAGGCACAGACAGACAGAACGCAAAAAGAAAGCCCCCCGAGAATATATCCCGAGAGGCCCATGATCGTACGATCGCATGACCACACGATCTTCTGAATCTACACACTTCAGAACATGGGCCATCTGTTGACAGCTGTCAACAAGCGTCGGTTTCCGGCGGGCGGAAAAGTTTTGTCTTGTGAAAACCGAACATGGAAATTCTGACGACGACCCCCTTCGGGCCGCGGCGGATGAGCTATGAGCTGCTGAAACAGGAAGCGGCCGCCACGGCGCCCGCCCCCCTGCCCCAAAGCGACAAATGGGGCCTGTTTCGCGAGCTTTGCGCCGCCCGCACGGCCTTTGGCCTGAGCGACCGCGATCTCACCGTCCTCTCGGCCCTGCTCTCCTTTCATCCCGGCAAGGATCTCGAGGATGCCGGCGCGCTGATCGTGTTCCCGTCCAACGCCGCCCTGTCGCAGCGCGCCCACGGCATGGCCGAGAGCACCCTGCGGCGCCACCTGGCCGCGCTGGTCCGGGCCGGCGTGATTCGCCGCCATGACAGCCCCAACGGCAAACGCTATGCCGCGCGCGGCGCGGACGGGACGATCGCCCGCGCCTTCGGCTTCGACCTGCGCCCGCTGCTGGTGCGGGCCGAGGAAATCGCCCGCGCCGCCCAGGCCCTGCGCGAGACCGAGGAACGCAAGCGCCGCCTGCGCGAGGAAATCACCCTGCTCAAGCGGGACGCGGTCAAGCTCCTGGACTACGGGACCGAAACGCTGAAAGGCCCGGATTGGGACGGGCTGGGCGCCACCCTGCTCGACCTGCACCGCCGGTCCCGCCACAAGGCGGATATCGAGACGGCCCGCGCCCTTCGCGAAGAGCTGAGGGCGTTCCTGGCGCAGCTCCGGGATGCGATCGCCTCGAATCCCCCCTCTGAATCAGAAAATATGAGCGGCAGTGACAGCGATTCCGGGCGGCACTATCAGAATTCAAAACCAGACTCTCCTTGTCTTGAACCCTGCATGGAAAATGCACGGGCGGCGGCGGGTGCTGCTTCGCCTCCGCCGGTAGAACCAAGGCTGCCGCTGATGCTGGTGGTCAAGGCCTGCCCCGACATTCTCGATTATGCCGAGGACGGCATCGGACGCTGGTCCGATCTCTGCCATGCCGCGGATTTCGTGCGGGGCATGATGGGCGTGTCACCGGACGCCTGGCAGGAGGCCATCCAGACGATGGGGCGTCCCACGGCGGCGATTGCCCTGGTCTGTATCCTGCAACGGATCCAGCATATCCGCAGCCCGGGCGGGTACCTGCGCAGCCTGACCCGAAAGGCGGCGGAGGGGGCCTTCTCACCCGGGCCGATGGTCATGGCGCTCCTCAATCCCGACCGGCGCGCGGTTGACAGCTGTCAACAAGGTGCGGGGCCGGGATCCGGGGGCCAGAGTTGACAGCTGTCAACCGGGGGTTTTGAAGTTCAGCCGGCCTTGGCGAGGGCAGGGCGCGCTGTGCCGCTTCGGATTCGGAGCAAACGCTGACCGCCGGACCATTCGATGGCTACATCGCATTAGCGGGCCGCTATTGTGGTACGGCCTTGCGCGACATGCGTGGAATCTGGTGCCCAGCCTGTACATGCACCTGTTGCGAATTCGCAACTTGCCCGGGACCTGCAGGAAAAAAATATCTTTTGAAATCAATAACATAAGCCGTTTCCCTGCCAAGGTATAAGTTTCACTATACATCTTTTCCTTGCTGCGCGCCCCTTTGAGGGGTAGAAAAATCACTGAACAGTCTGTAATCCACTGCGGGAATCCGTCTGCGGATCGTATGCGCGGTATAACGCGTGGAAGAATTGGCAGGCTGTAAACAGATCCAATTGGCCCGACAGGGTTGAGCAAAGAGGGAAGAAACGTCCATGGCTTACGATATCAGCGCACTGACCCCGAAAGAGCAAATCACGGCGCTCTACATTGCCTATTACGATCGCGCTCCCGATCCCGGTGGTCTCGCGTTCTGGACGGCACGTCTGGAAGAGTTCCTCGCGAACGATAATGACGGCGATCCGGGTCTGAGCCTCGGACAAATAGCGGACAAGTTCGCCGGAGCGGCTGAATCCAAAGCGGTCTACCCGGACTTCCTGGGCGACAGCAACAACGACGGTGTCGCCGATGGCAACAACCCCGGCGTTTTCGTCACCCAGGTCTATATCAACCTCTTCGGTCGTCTTCCCGACACGGATGGTCTTAACCACTGGGTCAAGAACATCAACAACGGCAACATCAGCCCTGCCGAAGCCCTGCTCAAGATCATTGCCGGTGCCCAAGGGACCGACATCGACGTTCTCGACAACAAGCTCGAGGTTGCCGGCGACTGGACCCAGAGCGCCATCGACGACGGCGTGCTCAACCTTGGCCCCGCGGACGAGGCCGAGGCGCGCTCGATCCTCGACGGTGTCAAAGAGACCCAGCAAAGCGTCGATGACGCCAAGGCCACGACCGACGCTTACTTCAACGAGGCGCCGACCGCGGCGAACGAGAGCGACAGCACCGCCGAGGATACCGCGCTCAATGGCGATGTGAGCGACAA
>JADQCC010000231.1:8313-9730 GCA_016278295.1 Roseovarius sp.
CTGACCGTGAACGCCAATGGCACCTACACCTTCGACCCCTCCGTTCCGGCCTATCAGAACCTGGCCGCGGGCCAGGTTCAGGTCGTGGTCGCGGGCTACACCGCCACCTCCAACGGCAAGAGCGACACCGGCACCATCACCGTGACCGTGACCGGCACCAATGACGCGCCGGTCGCGACGGCCGTGGCCGTTGCCGGCGTCGAGGATACGGTTGCCGCCGGCCTGGCCGTGGCCACCGATGTCGACAATGGCGACACGCTGACCTACAGCGTCGCGCCCGGTGACGGCCCGTCGAACGGCGGCGTGACCATGAACCAGAACGGCTCGTTCGAGTACACGCCGGACGCCAATTTCAACGGCGTCGACACGTTCACCTACACCGTGACCGACAGCCAGGGTGCGACCAGCACGGCGACCGTGACCGTCACCGTCGCGGCGGCCACCGATGAGCTGACCGTCGGCGTCGACAACTTCCAGGGCAGCGTGGCCGACGACACCATCACCGGCAACGAGGCCACGCTCAACCCCGGCGACAGCGTCAACGGCAATGACGGCAACGACACGCTGATCGTCAATGTGAACACGGCGGGAGCGATCAATTTCGCCGGCTTCGAGGCCCATGTCGAAACCTTCCGGACGACGATCGACGGCACCGGCTCGGCCACCTTCGACATGTCCGGCTCGGAAATCACCGGCAACACCTTCATCAACGCCAACAGCACGGCGGACGTGATCTATGACCGCGTCAACGTGAACCCGGACGGCTCGGATGCGGACACCCGCACCACGCAGCTCGATGTCGAGCTGCGCAACGTGACGCAGGGTGCCTCGACCACCTTTACCACCCGCCCCGCGGAAGTGGTGGCCGGTGATGACGAGGCCAACGTCCTGTTCTCGAACCTCGACAACAACGCCCATGTCGGCGCGCTGAGCTTCTTCGGCACGCCGGGCAACACCGAGAACAGCACTGTCGGGACGGCCAATTCCGGCATCGAGGTCTTTGACCTGTCGGTCATGGGCAGCCCGCTCGGCGTGTTCCTCGACGATCTCAACACCCCCGGCGGCACCACGGTGAACATCGCCACGGATACCGGCCCCGGTGCGGCCGGCCTGACCATCGGCGACACGAACATTCCGGGCGATGTCGCGGCATCCACCTCCACCAGCCTCACGGCGGGCACGGCGACCGGCGGCATCTCCGGCTTCAACAATGCCCTCAGCAACACCATTGTCACGGTCACCGCTTCGGGTGACGGCAATGTCGCGCTCAGCCTGCAGGACGATGGCGACACCGCGACGGCCACCCGTGGCGCCGGCGTGACCGGCACCTTCGCCGGTGGCAATGACACCATCCTCGGCAGCCAGTCGAACGACACCCTGTCGGGCGGCGACGGCAATGATACCCTCGACGGCGCGG
>JADQCC010000231.1:9830-11564 GCA_016278295.1 Roseovarius sp.
CTGAACGACGTCACCCAGTTCGAGAATATCAGCCTCAACGGTGGCACCCACGTCTATACCATCGGCAACACCTCGTCCTTTGACAACGACAGCACCAGTGTGACCATCGATGGCTCGGATGCGCAGGCGGGCCCCGGCTCTAGCACCACGTCGATGAACATCGACGCCTCGACCCTGACCCGCGCGATCACGCTGATCGGTGGCGACGGCAACGACACGCTGATGGGTGGCACGGGCAACGACACGATTGCCGGTGACGGTGATTCTGGTGCCAGCAACGGCGGCAATGATTCCCTCGTTGGCGGCAATGGCAACGACACGTTCCTGAGCAACTGGTTCGAACTGGACGGTGGCGACACCATCACCGGTGGCAACGGGACCGACAATATCCTCGTACAGAACCATGGCGGCTCCTCGACCATCGACGTGGATGTGACCGGCATCGAGTCCATGGAGTTCGTGCAGAACAATTCGGGCAACTTCACCCTGAACATCACCGACAACTTCACCAATGGTGGCACGACGCTCCACGTGGACGGCAGCGCGCTGACGAGTGACTCGTTGACTGTCAACCACAACAACCAGAGCGAAGCCAAGAACGCCCTTGGTGAAATCGACATCCAGATCACCGGTAGTGCGCTGAACGATACGTTCGACATGGGCGATGCGATGGACAGCGGCGACACGATCGACGGTGGGGCTGGCAACAGCGACACCCTGATCGTGGGCACGGCCAGCAACACGACGAATACCGACCTCACCAACGTGTCGAATGTCGAGGTGCTGAAAGTGACCGGTGCCGGCGGCGGCACCATCACGCTGGGGCAGGCGGCCTTTGATGCGGGCATCACCACCGTGGACGCCAGCATGGCGAGCGGTGCTATCACCATCAATGCGTCGAACTTCCCCGGTCCGCTGACCATCATCGACGGGAGCGGCAACAGCACCATCCTCGGGCCGAACAGCAATCCGCTGACCCTGCAGCTGAACGGTGGCAACGACAACGTCACCACCGGCTCTGCGGATGACGTGATCCAGATCGCCGTTGTCGATCTGACCGGCAATGACACCATCACCGACAATGGCGGCAACGACACGGTCGAGCTGCAGAATGTTGGTGGCGCCGCCGTGGGTGCGGTGGTCAACCTCACCAACGTGACCGGAATCGAGAACTACGATTTCGCGACCAATGGTCAGGGTTTCGGTTCCGCCGCGCACTCGATCACCTTCCAGGGTGGTAATGTCGGCACGGTGACGGATATCAACATCAACGGCGCCACCGTCACCGACGGGGCCGACAGCCTGACCGTCCTGATCGACGGTGTCGGCAACGGCGGTCCGGCCAATACCGTTGACGTGGACTACCGCTTCACCATCACCGGCACCGCGGGCAACGACCGCCTCGACAAGGCCAATGACGGGCTGGCGAACCAGATCACCTTCGACGGCGGCGCCGGTAGCGATACCGTGGCCATCAACGACGGCGATCTCGGTGGCACCACCACCATCGACGGCGGCACCGGCATCGACTGGCTGAGCCAGACCGGCGGCAGCTGGACGGATGACGACTTCATCAACGTCAGCAATGTCGAGGGTCTGACGGCGGAAAGCCCGCTGGTCGCCACGCTGGGCGCCAACGCGGCGGCAGCCGGGATCGACCGTATCCGGGACACCGGCCTGAACGAGAACGTCCTGCTCGACGCGGCCTTCACCAACGACCTGATGGTCGATCTG
>JADQCC010000231.1:11664-13570 GCA_016278295.1 Roseovarius sp.
TGTCGATGCGGGCGCTGGCAATGACAGCGTCGATGGCGGCACCGGCAGCGACAACCTGACCGGCAACACCGGCAACGACACGGTCAACGGCGGTGCCAACGACGATACCGTCGATGGCGGCACCGGCATCGACGTGCTCGACGGCGGCGACGGCAACGACCTGATCATCGGCGGCGGCAACGAGGAAACGCCGATGCCGGCGGTGAACCAGGGCGACCGGATGACCGGCGGCAATGGCAATGACACGTTCCGCTTCATCCAGGTCAGCGACTCGGCCGGGCTCGATCACGACGTGATCACCGACTGGGGCAATGGCAGCAACACCGTCCAGATCGAGACCAACGTTCTGGTTCAGGCCGGTGGCGGTGCGACCTCGGTTGCCTTCGCGGGCAATGCGCCGAACTTTGCACAGGCGCAGGGCACCATCGCCGCGACGGCGGGTGACGGTGTGGCGGACTATGTCTTCCAGGCTGGCAACGCGGTCGAGGCACCGACCCTGTGGATCGACGTCAACGATGATGGCACGCTGAACGCGCAGGACCTCCAGATCGAGCTGGAAGGCTTTGCCGGTTCGTTCGCGGGTGGCGAGGTTATCCTTCAGGACAACATCGCAGCGGCCGCGCCGACCATCGACTCGATCACCACCGACACGGGGACCAGCGGGTCGGACTTCATCACCAATGATGACGGCACCGATGCCACCCAGCCGGTGGTTCGGGTCAGCTTCAACACCACGGCGGTCGATGGCACGGCGGCGCTGGCGGGGAACACCCTTGTGTTCACCGGCCTGCCCGGCGGGTCCACCATCGGCGGTCTGGCGGCGGCAGGCTATGCCCTGACGGCAGGCGACATCGCCAACGGCTTTGTCGACGTGACGCTGGGTGCGGCTCCGGTCGGGAACTTCTCGGCCAACATGACGGTCGCCATCGATGACGGCACCAGCACCGGCACTGCGGCAGCGCAGGCCATCGTCATCGACGTTTCGGCCCCGGCGACCCCGGTGGTTTCGCTCAACAGCGATACCGGCCAGTCGGCAGTCGACGAGATCACCAACGATAACCAGGTGAATGTCGCGAATCTGGAGGGTGGCACCACCACCTGGGAATACAGCCTCGATGGCGGTGTGACCTGGACTGCCGGAACCGGAACCAGCTTCAACCTGACGTCGGACACGATCTTTGCCGCCGGTGATGTGCAGGTGCGTCAGACCGATGCCGCTGGCAACACCAGCGCCGTTGGCCAGAACGGTGTGCAGTGGGAAGAAGACTCCGCTGCGCCGGCGGCGCCGATCATCTCGCTGAACAGCGATACCGGCACTTCGGGAACCGACAAAATCACCAATGACAACGCGGTGAATGTTGCGGGTCTGGAACCCACGGCAACCTGGGAGTTCAGCCTCGATGGCGGCACCACCTGGAACCCCGGTGCCGGTGCCAGCTTCAACATGACGTCGGATACGACCTATGCGGCTGGGGATATCCAGGTGCGTCAGACCGACGTGGCTGGCAACACCAGCGCCGTTGGCTCGAACACCAATGTCTGGGTCGAGGACAGCACCGCGCCGAGCATCAACGTCACCTCCGGCTTCTACAGCAGCACGGGCGGGACCGGTAACGGCTTCATCCAGATCAACGGCACGTTCGACACGAACGACGCCGTGGATGGAACCCAGCTCACCCTGAATGATGGCGACGGTGGCACATACACCCTGCTTGCCGCTGACATCGATGGTGCGATCGTGCAGTCCGGCACCCAGATCACGGTGAACCTGACCGCGGCCGGTCTGACGGCCGTCCAGGGCGCCACCGATATGGGCGACGATAGCGGGGGCAACCATGGCGACCCCACGATCGACCTGGGCGCCGGGTTCTTCACCGACCTGGCCGGGAATGCGTCGGGGGCGGAT
>JADQCC010000231.1:13670-21602 GCA_016278295.1 Roseovarius sp.
ATGCCACCGAGGGTGATACCATCCAGTTCGAGGCGGCGGCGCTTAACGGCACCTCCGTGGCCCTGACCGGTGTCTTTGCCGCCGGTGTGGGTGATGGTGGCACGGTTGCCTTCCGGACGTTCGAAGAGAACGGAAACGCCCCGAACGACAATACCGACGCAGTGACGGCAACGACGCTGGCCGGGACGTTCATCTGGGACGACATCAACGATGTTCTTCGCTTCGACGTCTCGGGTGACACCTCGTTCAACGGGTTCGTTGTTCAGGATGCCAGCGGCGACGACATCACGATTGATCTGACCGGGATCAACGGGGATGTGTCCGCAGGCGACATCAGCTTCATCTGATCCAGGGGTTCGGGGCGGCCACCGCCGCCCCGCCATACGAAACAGGGAAACGCCGGCCTCTCGGGGCCGGCGTTTTTCGTCGTGGCGGGGTCTTTCATGGCGCCCCGCCCGGCACCCGCGCCACCGACGCGATACCGACAGAATACCGACGCCGTGCAGGGCGGGTTCGGGGTGCGCTATTGTTGATCCCGCGGCCCGCATCGGATAGAGATCGGCCAGCGGATTTCATCATGCAAGAGGGCAGCTTCCAATGGCCAGGATCACCATCGACGGCACCGAATACGAGACCGACGAGCTGTCGGACGACATCAAGCGGCAGGTGCAGAACGTATCCTACTGCGACCGCAAGATCGAGGAATTGAAGAACGAGGCCGCCGTCATCCAGACGGCCCGCAACGCCTATGCCCGGTCGCTGGGCGAGATGCTCGTCGCCGAAACCAGCCAGACGAGCTGAGGGCGGAGCGCGCGCGCCCCGATGACCGGTATCCGGCGTTTCACCACGGATTACGTGCCGGTCGAGGACCGTATGCGGCTGTCGCTGGAGCGCGATGACGGGGCGGTGCGCATCCTGTGGCTGACACGCCCGTTGCTGAACAGGCTGGTGGTGCAACTGGTCCGGCGGGTCGATGCCGCCGCGCCATCGGCGGCGATGGGCAAACCGCTGAAAATCGAGGCACAGCAACGGTTTACCCAGCAGGCCGCAGAGGCATCGCTGAAGCCGCAAGCCCCGGTCCGGGTCGGGGCCTCTGCCCGGCAGGCGGGTGTCGCGATGCTTGTGACCAGCATCGGCCTGCGCGACGGGCAGGGGGGGCTGGTCGTGGAATTCAAGGGCGGCCAACATGTGCTGGAGGCGGTCCCCTTCGCCGGGGACGCCCTGCGGCAATGGCTGGGCGTGCTGCACAAGTGCTATTGCCAGGCTGGGTGGGGCGGCGATTTCTGGCCCGGCTGGATCACCCCGGACCATTCCCCGGCCGATATGGCGCGGATGAACTGACCGACGATCCGCGCCACATGCGCGAATACCACGGTGCGCACCGATGCAGGCAGGATAATGGCTTGTGCCGATGGAAACAATTTCGAGGCTATGCTAGTGTATAGCGATATTCATATACCCCGGGTTGCGGAGAGTTCGTGAAAATGCGTCAGAAAACCTCGCTCGAGACAGCCTATGGCAAGTTTCGGTCCACGTTCATCGCGACCGTCGTCTTCAGTTTCTTCACCAACCTGCTGATGTTCGTCGGCCCGCTCTACATGCTGCAGATCTATGACCGGGTGCTGTCCAGCCGCAACGAGATGACCCTGATCATGATCTCGGCGATCGCGATCGCCATGCTGGTCAGCTACGGGTTGCTGGAATTCACGCGCTCGCGCCTTCTGGTGCGGGCGGGGATGCAGTTCGACGAGGTTCTCGCGAATCCCGTGTTCCACCGCGTCGTCAAGCAGCAGACGGCGCTGCCGGGCAGCAACGCGCAGGTCGCCCTGAGCGATATCGACAAGGTCCGGGAATTCATGACCGGGCAGGGGATCCTCGCGTTTTTCGATGCGCCCTGGGTGCCGCTGTTCCTCGCCCTGTGTTTCGCGTTCCACCCGTGGCTGGGCCTGGTGGCGACCATCGGGGCCGTCATCATCTTTGGCCTGGCGCTCGCCAATGAATTCGCCACCCGCAACGCCCTGCAGGACGCGAGCAAGGCATCGCAGGGCGCCAACCATTTCGTCAACACCACCATGCAGAACGCCGAGGTCATCCGCGCGCTCGGCATGGAAAAGCAGCTGACCAGGCGGTGGCTCAACCAGCATGACAACATGCTGATTCACCAGGCAAAGGCCAGCGACCGGGCCGGCTCTATCATGGCGTCGTCGAAATTCGTGCGCATGAGCCTGCAGGTGGCGATCCTGGGGACAGGGGCCTTGCTGGCCATCCAGCAGCTGATCTCGCCCGGCATCATGATCGCGGCGTCGATCGTGATGGGGCGCGCGCTGGCGCCGGTGGAACAGGCCGTCGGCCAGTGGAAGCAATTCGTCAACGCGCGGTCCTCGCACAAGCGCCTGAAGCAGCTGTTCGCCAGCATCTCGGAACAGGAAGAGCGGACCGAACTGCCAGAGCCGAAGGGGAACCTGAAGGTAGAGCAGCTGTTCGCGACCGTGCCGGGCACCCGGGAGGCGCTGCTCAGGGGAATCAGCTTTTCCGTCAACCAGGGGGAAGTGCTTGCGATCATCGGCCCCAGCGGATCGGGCAAGTCCTCTCTTGTCCGGCATCTTGTCGGGGCGATGACACCGGCCGCCGGCGCCGTGCGCCTGGACGGAACCGAGATGCACCACTGGGACCCCGAACAGCTCGGGCGTTACCTTGGCTACCTGCCGCAGGACGTAAAGCTCTTCGGCGGGTCTGTCGCTGAAAACATCTCGCGGTTCGAGGACGACCCGGAGGATACCAATGTCGTCGCCGCCGCCACCCTGGCCGGCGCGCATGAAATGATCCAGAAGCTGAGCAACGGCTACGAGACCAATGTCGGCGATGGCGGCATGTTCCTGTCCGGCGGGCAACGGCAGCGCGTCGGTCTCGCCCGGGCTGTGTATCGGTATCCCAGCCTCGTGGTTCTGGACGAGCCCAATTCCAACCTGGACAGCATGGGCGAAAAAGCGCTGGTTTCCTGCATCCAGGAACTCAAGGCCATGGGCAAGACCGTCGTTCTGGTAACCCACAAGACCAACCTGCTCGCCCTGTCCGACAAGACCCTGATGCTGATGAACGGAACGGTCGAGAAATTCGGCCTGACCCGCGACTTCTTTCAACAGCCGCAAGCCGCGCCGGCTGCGGAAAAGGCGCAGAAAGCGGCGTCCGGGAATTCGCCCGCGGTGGTTCAGCTGTCCACATCCGAAAAGGAAGGGATCTGACAGCGGCTGATTGCGAAACCCGTCTTTCGGGCGGTGTCGAAACCGGACCAAGCCACGCAGGACCAAGCCACACAAGGACGTGCCGTACATGGCCATCAAACCGAGCCCCAAGCCGATTGCAATCATGGGATACGCGATCGTGCTCATCACGTTCGGCGTATTGGGGGGCTGGGCCGCCGTCGCCAAGCTCGACAGCGCCGTCTTTGCGCCCGGCACGATCTCTCTCGAGGGCAATCGCAAGGTCGTGCAGCACCTCGAAGGCGGGATCGTGGAGGAAATCCTCGTGGACGAGGCCGACTCGGTCAATGAGGGCGACGTCCTGTTGCGCCTCAGCGGTGTCGAGGCGCGCTCCAACCTTCAGGTCATCAACACCCGGCTGAACATGGCCCGGGTCGCCGAGGCCCGCCTCCTGGCGGAACGCAAGATGGCGGACCGGATCGAGCTGCCGGACGGCATCGACCCCGACACCGCATCGAAAGACCTGAAGGCGGTGATCGCGGATCAGAAGGACCGCTTCAATGCCCGCCGCTCGATCATGAAATCCCGGACCGACATCCTGTCCAGCCGGATCGACCAGACGAAAGAACAGATCGAGGGGCTCGAGCTTCAGAAATCCGCCCTGGAGCGCCGCGTCGCAAACTTCAGCGACATGATTGAACGGATGCGCAGCGGCCAGGAAAAGGGCCTGATCCAGAGCAATGTCCTGTCGCAGCGCGAAGACGAGATGATCCAGATCGAGGCGTCCCTCGGGCAGGTGATTTCCGAAACCGCCCAAGCCCGCAACGTCATCAGCGAAACCGAGCTGGAGGCGCTCCAGATCGAGCAGGAATACGGCGAGCGCGCCAATTCCGAACTGGAGGAAGTCCGCTCCGAGATATCGGAGCTCGAACAGCGCAAGAAGGTCGCCGAAGACATTCTCGAACGCACGAAGATTCGGGCCCCCGGGTCCGGCACGATCCAGAACCTGAAGGTTCATACCGTGGGATCCGTCATCAGGGCGGGCGAGGTGCTCATGGAGCTGGTCCCGAAAAACGAGGAGCTGATCGTCAACGCACGGGTGTCGCCGCGCGATATCGACAACGTGTCGCCGGGTCTCGATACCGAGGTCAGGTTCACGGCCTTCAAGACGAAACTTACGCCGATCATGCTGGGCAAGGTCCAATCGGTTTCCAATGACGTCATCACGCCGGAAAACCCCCAGGAGCTACCCTATTACCTGGCCCGGATCGACGTGGATGAGAAAGACGTCCCCAAGGATATCGAAGGCCGCCTGACGGCCGGCATGCCGGCCGATGTCATCATCACGACGGGGGAGCGGACGGTGTTGAATTTCATCGCGTCCCCCCTGCTCGACGCGGTCCGCAAGAGCCTGATCGAGGAGTGAGCGTTGCGAGGGCGGGGCGCCCGACAGGTGCAGACCGGGCAGGTGCCGCGGGCGGGCGCATCTGGCGAGTAAAGCCGTGCATGGGAAGATCATTGCCTGCCGCCTTGACAACAGAAGACCGCGCATATGTAAGAACCTCGAAACCGGAAGCAGAGCGGTCTACGTGTTTCCCGAGGCAGCCAGAGCAGGCGAAGGCGCACGCCCGACCCCCGCGCGAGATCAGCGATCTCGCTACAGGAGATAGGTGAAAATGGTGACTGCTGATCTGCATCACGGCATAGCCGCAAGCGTCCTTCAATGACGGATCGGACGCGGTGCATATTGCTGATCGGCGCCAGTGGGTTCGTTGGCCGGCACCTCCTGGAAAATCTGGAAGCGCATTTCGGCGCAACCGCCCGTATCATCGCCACCGCCCGCTCTCCGAGACATGGTGAAATCGCGCTCGACTTGACCGACGCTCGTGCGGTTCGGGAGTTGCTGATACGCGAACGCCCCACCCACATCGTGAATCTGGCGGGCATTTCTTCACCCAACGAAGTGGAAGGCAAGGTTGCCGAGGCATGGAACATCCATGCGTCCGCGGTTGAGGCCCTCGGCAGGATTATTCTCGAGGAGCTGCCGGAGACATGGCTTCTTCATGCAAGCTCGGGGCTTGTTTACGGGCGCACTGCAAACAGCGGCCCGCTGCGCGAGACAGACATACTCGCCCCCATGGACATGTATTCCGTGACCAAGGCGTCGGGAGATCTTGCGCTCGAAGTGCTTGCAGGGCGCGGGCTGCGATGTCTGCGGCTCAGGCCGTTCAATCACACGGGCCCGGGCCACCCGGAAACCTTCGCGATACCATCCTTTGCAGCACAGATCGCAAGGATCGAGGCCGGGTTGCAGGCCCCCGTTTTGAAAGTCGGCAATCTCGAAGCTTCCCGGGATTTTCTGGATGTCCGGGACGTGGTCAGTGCCTACACCAGGGTGATAGAAGCAAGCGACCAGCTCAAACCGGGCTGTATATTCAATGTCGCCTCCGGGCATGCGCGGCCGATATACGAACTCGTCGAGATACTCATCTCGCAGAGCCGTGTCGATGTTAAGATCGAGCCGCAGGAGCACCTTTTGTCTCGTCCAAGCGAGGTGCCAAAGCTTATCGGGGATGCGTCTGCTCTGCGGAACGCCGTCAACTGGACGCCGAAATACGATACTGCCGACATGCTGAAATCCGTGCTCGATTATCATCGCAAGTCTTTATGCGAGCGTGCCGGTTAAGCCGTGACGTCTGGAACACCCGTTCCCCGCCTCAAACGCGCGCTTCTGGCTGACCTGCACCCCAGTGAAAAGGTCTCGATGACACGTCATCGAGTGGTGTCAGAGAGAGCTGCGCGCGTTTCAGGGTTCTTGTCGACGGCGGCGGTATTTGTTCTCTCGGAACATCCAGCAGGTCGAGGGATTCGAGGAAGTCGTCATAGATGATCGTCTTGATGACAGAGATGGTGCCATCTTCCAGGCTGGTCATCATCTTCGCACACCCGTCCATGACAGCGTGCCCCCGGTCGGGAGAAACGTCCCTGTAAAGCCGTGAAGCATGGCCCGCAACGATAAGCAGGTCGCCCTGCGCAAATTGATAGAGCCGACCATCTATAAGTCTCTCTGCTGGCGCCTCGAAGTAAATCGCCTCGGGAAGAAAGTCCTGATGCCATTTGACCGTCGGATGAGGCGGGCATGGGCGCCCGATTCTGTCTGAAAGGATGTCCCAGAACCCGGACTCGGCAGAATAGTCCCGATGATGATTGAATGTCAGAATGCGCTCCCGGCCGAAAAGCTCTATGCACCGTCTTATTCCGGGAGCGGAGCGTGCAAACATTGTCCGGTAGTTTGGCAACGGCCCAAAGATATCCGGCTCCTCTATCTCGGAAAAACCGCTCTTTGCCCAAAAATCAGGGATAAGCCTGTTGAGCGTGAAATGGACATACCAGGAAAAAATCTGGTCGACTCGTTCCCGCAAGCAGATGATGAACAGTGGCGCGGGATCGAAGGTTGCATGAATCCTCTCGATCGCGGACGGATCAAAGATGTATGTCGGCGTCGCGTCACAGGCCCATTCTGCTTTTGAATTACTCTCGAAATGAGCAAAAAACGCCTCCGCCGAAGGCTCTGCCGCCCTCGGAGAGAACAGGTGTATTTCCTTGTGCAGGCTCTTGTAGCCGCGTGCGGCACCACACTCCAAGAGCGAGTGGGTCAGGAATGTCGTGCCCGATTTCGGCATGCCCGGAATGAACAAGGGCCGTGGCGGAGCGTGATCACCCATCGAAGTCTTCCGCATTCTCCGGTCTCCAGAGACAAACCTTCCGACCCGGCGCAAGACTTCAGGCATTAACATAATCGATCCCGCCTTAAGGGTGCGCAAGACGCAGGAGGTGAGTGACCAGCAACGCGATCCTGATGCCGGAAGATTGAAAGGTCAACGTGACCCCATCACGCCGAAAAGCCGGCTCCGGATAATGTCTTCAAAAGCGCCGGCAGCTGCCTGCGGGGCGAATGCCCAGACCAGCACGGCACCCCGTCTCATAAACGGTCGTTTATGAGACATTCTTGGTGCCCCCTTGTTTTTCAGGCCGCGAGATGCCGCAAAAACGCTGTACAAAACCACTTTGGTTTTGAGACGTTTTTGATACAGTGAGATCATGATTTTCGGATACGCTAGGGTCTCGACGGAAGACCAGAGCCTCTTTGCTCAGATCGACGCCTTGAAGGCGGCGGGGGCCGAGCGCGTGTTTCAGGAGAAGCGAACGGGGAAGTCGCGCCAGCGGCCGGAGCTCGAGAGATTGTTCGAGCAGATTCGCGAGGGCGATGTGATCGTGGTCACCAAGTACGACCGCCTGGCCCGGTCGCTCAGGGATCTTATCGACCTGGTGGAAACCATCCGGGAGAAGAAGGCAGGGTTCCGATCGCTGGCCGAGGATATCGACACGACGACGCCGGCTGGGCGACTCGTCTTTCATGTCTTCGGGTCAATCGCCGAGTTCGAGCGGGAGCGCATCGTCGAACGGACAAAGGAAGGCTTGGCCGCGGCGAAGCGCCGGGGTCGGGTAGGGGGCCGGCCTCGCGCCCTGTCTGATGAGGCCAGGCAGGAGATCATCCGGATGCGCGACCAGGAGCGCCGGTCAGTGGCCGAGATCGCGCGCACCTTCAAGGTGAGCCGTGCGACAATCTACAGGGTTTGATGGCCGGAAAAGACCGCGAGGAACCGGGCCTTCTTGCCCGACTTCAGAACCGTGAGCCAAGCGGCCAGGTACGGGGCCGGCCAGCGGCATT
>JADQCC010000213.1 GCA_016278295.1 Roseovarius sp.
CTGACCAACCTCGGGTACGGCCCCGGCGAGGCGGCGGGCGCGGTGGCGCAGGCGGCGGGCGAGGCGGGCGACGCCGATACCGCCGCGCTGATCCGTGCCGCGCTGCGGCTGCTGGCACCGAAGGGCTGATCCATGACCGACCCCGACCCCACCCTGCGGCCCGAGGAACTGCCCGAGGACAGCGACCGCAGCCTGCGCCCCCGCGCGCTCAGGGAATTCATCGGGCAGCGCGAGGCGCGGGCCAACCTGGCGGTGTTCATCCAATCCGCCCGGCAGCGCGGCGAGGCGATGGATCACACGCTGTTTCACGGCCCCCCCGGCCTGGGCAAGACGACGCTGGCGCAGATCATGGCGCGCGAACTGGGGGTGGGCTTTCGCATGACATCCGGCCCGGTTCTGGCCAAGGCGGGCGACCTGGCGGCGATCCTCACCAATCTGGAACGCAACGATGTGCTGTTCATCGACGAGATCCACCGGCTCAACGCGGCGGTGGAGGAGGTGCTCTACCCGGCGCTGGAGGATTTCGAGCTCGACCTCGTGATCGGCGAAGGACCGGCGGCGCGCACGGTGCGGATCGAGTTGCAGCCCTTCACGCTGGTCGGCGCGACAACGCGGCTGGGCCTGCTGACCACGCCGCTGCGCGACCGGTTCGGGATTCCCACGCGCCTGCAATTCTACGAGATCGACGAGCTGCACGAGATCGTCACCCGCAACGCGCGGCTGTTGAACATCCCCACAGAGACCGAGGGCGCACGCGAGATCGCGCGCCGCGCGCGCGGCACGCCGCGCATCGCCGGGCGTCTGCTGCGCCGGGTGGTGGATTTCGCGGTGGTCGAGGGCGGCGGCAAGATCAGCCGGGAGCTGGCCGATGCCTCGCTTACCCGGTTGGGGGTGGATCACCTGGGCCTAGATGGGGCCGACCGGCGTTACCTGCGGCTGATCGCCGAGGCGTATGGCGGCGGCCCGGTCGGGATCGAGACGCTGTCGGCGGCGCTTTCCGAGAGCCGCGACGCGCTGGAAGAGGTGATCGAGCCGTTCCTGCTGCAACAGGGCCTTATCCAGCGCACGCCACGGGGAAGGATGCTGGCGGCGGCGGCGTGGCGGCATCTCGGGCTCGACGCGCCGGGGCCGAAGGGGACGAGCGATCTGTTCGGCAAGTGAGGCGCGCGTGGCCGGTGGCGGGGCTTGGGTATTTGGGCCAAGAAGAAACCGCAGCGGTTTGCGACGGTGGATCGGTCCTGCTAGAGCGGCGCGGCAGTGCGGAGGCGGCCGATGAGCGATACCCTGACACCCGACGAGATCGCGGCGTTGTTTACCCGCGCGGACGGGGAGTTCCTGTTTGCCCGCTGGGGGCGGCCCATCGTGCCGGTCGTCTTTGGCGTGGAGGACGCGACGCTCGCCACCGTCAAGGGCGCGGTCGAGGCGGTGGTGGCGCTGGCCGGTCACGAGATGGCCGAGACCGACCCGGAACTGGGCGCGAACCTGATGATGTTCTTCTTCCGCGACTGGCAGGAGCTATTGGCCGTGCCCGACCTCGACCGGCTGGTGCCCGACCTCGCGCCGCTGGTGGCGCGGCTGGAGACGGAAGGGGCCAACCAGTACCGCATCTTCCGCTTCGACGAGGCGGGCGCGATCCGGGCGGCGTTTGTCTTTCTGCGGATGGATGCGGAGCTCTCCGCCGTGCCCGCCGAAACGCTGGCGCTGAGCCAGGTGGTGCAGACGGTCCTGCTGTGGTCGGACCGCGCCTTTGCCGAGCGCTCGGCGCTGGGGCGGTTGGCCGACGGGCGGGTGGTGCTGCGGCCCGATATCGGCGCGCTTATCCGGGCGGCATACGACCCGGTGCTGCCCGCGACGAGCCGCGAGCCCGCGCATGTGCTGCGGCTGGCGGCGCGGGTGGCGGGCTGAGCGCGTCAGGCCCCCTCGAAGGCGCAGAGCGTGTGCACGTCCATTCCCATCGCCTCGAGCCGGGCGTGCCCGCCGAGATCGGGCAGATCGACGATGAAGGCGCAGCCGGTGATCTCGGCCCCCAGCCGCTCGATCAGCCGGATGCCCGCCGCCGCGGTGCCGCCCGTGGCCAGCAGGTCATCCACCAGCAATATCCGTTCGCCGGCCTCGATGGCGTCGTCGTGGAGCTCGATCACCGCCTCGCCGTATTCGAGCTGGTATTCCTCGGAGATCACCGCGCCGGGCAGCTTGCCCTTCTTGCGGATCGGGACAAAGCCAACCGAGAGCTGGTGCGCGATGGCGCCGCCAAGGATGAAGCCGCGCGCCTCGAGCCCGGCCACCTTGTCGATCGGCTGCCCGGCATAGGGGTGCAACATCTGGTCGATGGCGATGCGAAACCCGCGCGGATCGGCGAAAAGCGTGGTCACGTCGCGGAACAGGATCCCCTCGTGGGGGAAATCGACGATGGTACGGATGTAGTCCCTGACGGTCTTTTGCTTGGGCATGGCGGCGCTCCGGGTATCTGCCCCGCTTCTGCCGCAGCACGGGGTGCCACGCAAGGGCTCAGAACGCGCCGCGATAGGCGGCGATGGCGCGGGTCAGTTCGCTAACCGCGTAGAGGGTGAGGAGGAACACGCCCACGCAGAGCAGGAAATTGAGCGCCGATTGCGCGAGGCGTGCGGCGCGTCCCGGCGGGTTGCCGAGAAAGGGAATCTCGGGCCGCAGCAGGAAGCGCGAGGCGATATAGCCGAAGAGCAGCGCCGAGAGCACCCAGTAGGTGAGCGTCAGGATCGCGGCGTCATGGCTGCGCGCGAGGTAATTGGCCAGGCCCACCATCAGCACCCAGCGGATCACCTGGAATATCTCGTCGGTGAGCGTCTCGAACCGGCGGCCCATGGCGTGGCGCCATGCCTGGTCGGTCAGCTTGTCGGTTATCCGGGACATGAGTTAGGTAATGGGGGCGATGCGCGCCGGCGTCCAGTGATGTGACGGCCCGCGCGCGAAGAGTTGAGCGGGCCGCGATCAGCCGAGCACCCGCCCCGCCACCGCGTCGAGCCGCGCCACGAGGGTCGGATCGCGTTTCTCGGGCGCGGTGAGGATGGCGTAATCGAGCGCGCGGTCGCAGCCATGCGGACAAGGCATGCGGCCCGCGCCCAAGAGGGTCGGCAGGCGGCGCACCATCTCGCGGCCCTTGTCGGCATTGGCCCCGAGCGTGGCGATGATGTCGGAGATGTCGACCGTGCCGTGATCGGGGTGCCAGCTGTCGTAATCGGTGATCATGGCGACGGCGGCGTAGCAAAGCTCGGCCTCGCGGGCGAGCCGCGCCTCGGGCATGCCGGTCATGCCGATCACGTCCGCGCCCCAGACCTCGCGATACATGCGCGATTCCGCCAGGGTGGAGAATTGCGGACCTTCCATCGCCAGGTAGGTGCCGCCCGCGTGCACGGTGATGCCCGCGTCGCGCGCGGCGGTCTGGCAAGCCTCTGACAGGCGCGGGCAGGTGGGGTGGGCGAGGCTCACATGGCCGACGCATCCCGCGCCGAAGAACGAGGCGTCGCGCGCGACGGTGCGGTCGATATACTGGTCGAGGAGGACGAAATCGCCCGGCGCCATCTCTTCGCGGAACGAGCCGCAGGCCGAGACCGAAATCACGTCGGTGACGCCGAGCCGCTTCAGCGCGTCGATATTGGCGCGGTAGGGCACCGTCGAGGGGCTGTGGACATGGCCCCGTCCGTGCCGGGGCAGGAAGGCCATCGCCACCCCGTCGAGCGTGCCGGTGAGGATCGCGTCCGAAGGGGTGCCCCACGGGGTTTCAACCTCTTGCCAGCGGGCATCGCCCAGCCCGTCGATCCCGTAGAGCCCCGAGCCGCCGATCACCCCGATCATGGTTTCTGCCATCGCCTTGCCTCCATCTGGTCAGGGGCAGGGATAGGCCGGTTCGCTGAAAAAGGAAATGCCCGCGCGGGGGGCGTGATCCCGCGCGGGCGGCCCCGCCTCATCCCCGGGGCGCGGGCCGGTGGCGGGCTCAGCCGAGCATCGCCACGACCTCTTCGGTGGTCCATAGCGCGTTGGCCATGTAGCGGAAATTGGTGAGCGCGGCGAGATAGCCGTCGCCCTCGGGCAGCATCGCCGCCGCCGTCCCGTCGGAGACCACGGCCACCTCAAACCCCTGTTCGAGCAGTTCGCGCATGTGGCTCTCGGTGCACAGGTTGGCCGACATGCCCGCGAGGATCACCTGATCGACACCGGCCTTGCGCAGTTGCAGGACGAGATCGTTGGTTTCCGGCCCGTAGACCTTGTGCGGCGAGCACTGGATGGTCTTGCCGTCCTCGATATAGGGCTTGTATTGCGGCATGTAATCGGCGCCGGAGCCCTCGAACCCGTCGAGGCTGAGCGGGCTCTTGCGGTCGAACATGCCGATCTTGTGCATCAGCTTTTCCAGCGCGCCCTCGAATTTCCAGCCGTGATCGGTGGGGTAGTAGTAATGCGGCGAGACGGCGACGGTGATATCCGCGCCCTTGGCTGCCTTGAACAGCCGTTCGATGTTGTCGACGGTGTTGTTCATCTCGACCGACTTGCCCACCGCGCCCCAGGCGACGCCGTCGGGCGACAGGAAATCGACTTGCGGATCGGTGACGACGAGGGCCGCGCGGGAAAGGTCGAGTTCCATATCGCTGGGCGGCAGGAACGGCTCGGCGGGCGGTGCGTAGGGGTTGGCCTCCTGCGCCTGCGCGCTGGAACCGGCGAGCCCGGTGGCGGCAGCGGCCAGCGCGGCGGTGCCGGTGAGCGCGGCGCGGCGGGTGAATTTCGGGTCATGGTCGGGGTCGTGACAGGTGCACATCGGGTTTCTCCCTTGGTTTTGACAGGGCCAGTCTGTCGCAAGCGATGTGCCTTTGCGTCCTGAATTGGTGGCTTCGAGGCGATTTTTCGTGCCTTTTGCGTCCCGCTGCGGCAGGGTCGGGCGATGACGGAGCACCCCCACGACAGGATTCTCAACGCGCTGGAGATCAGCGCCGAACCGTTTGCCATCTGCGCGCTGGAGGGCGCGTGCAGCATGGGGCTGGGCCGCACCTCGCGCGCCACGCTGCACTATGTGCTGGGCGGGCGGGGTGTGCTGTCGGTGCAGGGTGGCGCGCCGCTCGACCTGGCGCCCGGGCGGCTGGTGCTGGTACCGGCGAGCCGCACCCATTCGCTCGCCCATCGCGGCGGCGGTCAGGCGGGGCTGCCCGCCTGCCACCCGGCGGGGCTCGACCTTGAGACGCATGTCGCACGCGGCGAGGGGGCGGGGGTGATGGTGGTGCTCTGCTCCACGATCTCGGTGGGGCTGCGCGGCACGCACGGGTTGATCGACCTGTTGCGCGCGCCGCTCGATCTCGATGTGACGGCGAGCCCGGTGGCGGCGCAGGCGATGGCGGCGCTGGTGGCCGAGATGGGGAGCGTCCGGCCCGGGCAGCGGGCGATGGTGCGCGCGCTGTTGCTGCAATGCCTGATCGAGATGCTGCGTGCGCGGCTGGAGGCGGGCGATCCGGGCGTTACATGGCTCGCCGCGCTGGCTGACCCGGGGCTGTGGCGGAGCTTGCGTGCGATGCTCGACGATCCGGGCAGCCCCCACACGCTCGACAGCCTCGCCGCGGCGGCGGGGATGAGCCGGTCGCGCTTTGCCGCGCGGTTCCGGGCGGCCTATGGGCAGGGGGCGATGACGCTGTTGCGCGACCTGCGGCTGGCGCGGGCGGCGCAGATGTTGACCGAGCGGCGCGCGCCGGTGGAACAGGTGGCGCGCGCGGTGGGGTTTCAGAGCCGCAGCGCCTTTACCCGCGCGTTCGTGGCAATGTGGGGCGAGACGCCGCGTGCTTTTCGCGGGCGCCCCGGTCACGCGGCGGAGCGCGCGCAGAAGCTGGCCTGATTGCGGCCCTGCGCCTTTGCGACGTAGAGCGCGCGGTCGGCCTCTTCCAGGACGGTCTGCATGTCGGGCGCGGGATTGCCGGGGCCGCTTTGCACGAGGGTGACGCCGATGCTGAGCGTGACCGGGATCGGCGCGGGCTGGCCCGGCACGGCAATCGGCGTTGTACGGATCACGTCGCACAGGCGCTCGGCCACGCGGCGGGCGCGGCCGGGTGTGGCATCCGGCAGCACGATCAGGAATTCCTCGCCGCCGATGCGCGCCAGCAGGTCGCCCTCGCGCAGATGCGCGCCAAGCCGCTCGGTAACGGCACAAAGCACCGCGTCGCCCGCGGCATGGCCGTGGCGGTCGTTGACCCGCTTGAAGAAATCGAGATCGGCCAGCATCACCGCGAGGCTCTTGCGCCCGATCGTGGTCTGCGCGAGCTGGCGTTCGAGCCAGGGCAGGGCGTGGCGGCGATTGTAGGCGCCGGTGAGCGGATCGCGGACCGCCGCGGCCATGCCGGAGCGCAGCTTGCCGCGCAGCACCTCGATCCGGCGCTTGCGGTCGATCTGGCGGGCGATGCGCAGGGCCAGTTCCCCGCCGTCGGCGGGGGCGAGGAGCACATCGTCGGCCCCCATGTCGAGCAGCGTTACGGCGAGCGGGGCCGCCGCGCGGTCGAGCAGGACGAGGACGGGGCACCGGCAGGTGTCGCGCGCGGCCTTGAGATCCGCCAGCAGGCGCAGCCCGGCCTCGGCCCGGCCGTTGGCGATGCGCAGGAGAAGTACGTCCTGCGGTCCCGGCGGGGTGGTGCTCTCTGGCGCGACGCAGGTCAGGCGGTGCGGCGTGCAATCGGCGAGCAGGCTGCGCAGCGCGCGGGTCGCGGTGCGATCCGCGCCGCAGATGGCGACGCGCCCGGGCAGGACGATTTCGCCCCGCGCTTCGGCGAAGCCGGCGGCATCGCCCGCCTGCGCGGCGATCTCGGTTTCGGCGTGGTGGCTGCGCAACAGGTTGCGCAGCCTCGCGAGCAGCAGCGCCTCGGGGACCGGCTTGGCGAGGATGTCGTCGGCGCCCGCGCGAAGCATGGCCTGCCGCTCGGCCGCGCATTCGGTGTCCTGCACCATCAGCACCGGCACATGCGCCAGCCTTTCGACCCGGCGCAGCGCGCGCAGGAACGGCTCGGCACTCTGCCCGTCGAGGTGGGTATTGGCGAGGATCAGGTCCGGCGCGTCGTTTGCAGCGAGGCGCAGCGCCTCGCGCGGGGTCGCCGCCTGCATCACCCGGTTGGGGGTGGGGGCGAGCTTGACCTTCAACACGATCCTGTTGGTGGCCATATCGTCGACAATGAGAATCGTGCCCGACATTGCGGTTGCGCCTTCGCTCTGAGCGTTTACCCTTGGGCCACTATCGCGCCGAGTGGTTAAGAAAACCTTTCCGGGAATTAACTCAAATGAACATGACGCAGGATTTCGCCGAGACCGTCGCGCTCGGGGCCTTGGGCTGGCTTGCGGGCCATGACGATCTGTTGCCGGTTTTCCTCGGGGCCACGGGGGCCTCGGAGGATGATTTGCGCGCCCGTGCCGCCGATCCCGAATTCCTCGGCGCGGTGCTCGATTTCCTGGCGATGGACGACGCGTGGGTCACGGCGTTCTGCGATGCGCAAGGTCTGGGCTATGACGTGCCGATGCGCGCGCGCGCCGCCCTGCCCGGCGGGGCGGAGATGAACTGGACATGAGCCGCGCCGACGCAATCCTGTTCGACAAGGACGGCACGCTCTTCGATTTCCACGCCACGTGGAGCACGTGGGCCGGGCAGGTGATCCGCGAGCTTGCAGGTGGCGAGGCGGGGACGATGGCGCGGTTGGCCGAGGCCGCGCATTACGACCTGGCGGCGGCGCGGTTCTTGCCGACAAGCCCGATTATCGCAGGGACCAACCGCGAGGCCGCCGAATGCCTGGCCGGGGCGCTGCACGACAGGGACGTGGACGAGATCGAGATACACCTGATGCTGAGCGCCGCCCGTGCGCCGCTGACCCCCGCCGTACCTCTGGCCCCGTACCTCGACGGGTTGCGCGCCCGCGGGCTGCGGCTGGGGGTGATGACCAACGACACCGAGTACGGCGCGCGCGCCCATCTGGGTGCGGCGGGGGTGCTGGAGCGGTTCGATTTCATCGCCGGTTTCGATTCGGGGCACGGGGCCAAGCCCGCGCCGGGGCCGCTTCTGGCCTTTGCCGGGGCGGTGTCGGTCGCGCCGGCGCGGGTGGTGATGGTGGGCGACAGCACCCATGACCTGATCGCGGGCCGGGCGGCCGGGATGGCCTGTGTGGGTGTGCTGACCGGCACGGCCACGCAGGCCGACCTCGCCCCGTTCGCCGACGCGGTGCTGCCGGATATCGGCCACCTGCCCGGGTGGCTGACCTCGTGATGCGCCACCCGCTCTTCGGTCTCGGGCTGGCCACGCTGGGGGCGCTGGTGCTGACGCCCGACGCGCTGTTCATGCGGCTGTCGGGCATGGCGGGCTACCAGATGGTGGGCTGGCGCGGGGCGATGATGGGGGCGGTGATGCTGGCGCTCTGGGCGGCCACGTCGCAGGGTCGGGCACGCGACCTGGCGGCGCTGTGGTCCGGGGCGGGGCTGGTGCTGATCGTCAGCCAATACGCCAACATGACGCTCTTCAGTCTCGGCATCGCGCACGCGCCGGTGGCGGTGATGCTGATGGGGGTGGCGGCGGCGCCGGTCTTTGCCGCGCTGTTGTCCTGGCTGGTGATGGGCGAGCGCACCCGCCCCGCCACATGGGCGGCGATCGTGGCGGTGCTGACGGGGCTGGCGATCGCGGTGGCGGGTGACGGGGGCGCGCGGATGACCGGCAGCGCGCTCATCGGCGCGGCGGCGGGGCTGGCGGTGGCGCTGGTGCTGGCGCTCAATTTCGTGGTGCTGCGTGCGCGCCCCGGCATGTCGATCCCCTTGGTGATCGGGGTGGGCGCCACGCTTGCGGGCGCGACAGGCTGGGCCGTCACCGGACCTGCGGCGATGGCCGATGGCGCGGTCTGGGCGATCGCGGTCTGCGGGCTGGTGATCCTGCCGATGTCGTTCTTCTCGCTCTCGCTTGCCTCGCGCCACACCCACGCCTCGAACGTGAGCCTTCTGCTGCTGCTGGAGACGGTGCTCGGGCCGCTCTGGGTGTGGCTGGGCGTGGGGGAGGCGCCCACGCCCATGATGCTGGCGGGGGGCGCGATGGTGGTGGTGAGCCTCGCCGTCTATCTCTGGCACACGGGCCGCCGGCGGATGGCCGTCGCCTGAAAGAGTGAAAACGACAGGTTTCGTCGCAAAGCGGCATGTGGGCGGCGCGCGCGCGGTGTTTCGTTATGGAAGACGAGCATCGGGAGGGCGCGAAGATGGCCGAGGATCTCAAACGCAGGAAGCGCGGCGGCGGCCGCGCGGGCAACGCCGCGCGGCGGGGCGGCGCGGTGATCGAACAGATGCCGTGGAACCCGCCGATCAACACCGACCGGCCGACCGAGCCGCTTGGCCCCGAGGGCGTGCAGGCGATCCACGACGGCGCGATGCGCATTCTCGAAGAGATCGGCATCGAGTTCCTCAACCCCGAGGCGGTGGAAATCCTGCGCGCCTCGGGCGGCTGCGAGATCAATGGCGAAAACGTGCGCATGGGCCGCGATTTCGTCATGGAGATGATCGCCAAGGCGCCGGAGAGCTGGACCATCACGCCGCGCAACCCGGGCCACCGGCTGACCATCGGCGGCAATCACCTGAATTTCGGCAACGTGTCCTCGCCGCCCTCCTACTGGGACATGAAGATCGGGCGCAAGGTGACGGGCACCCGCGAGATGTGCCAGAACCTGTTGAAACTCAGCCAGTATTTCAACTGCATCCATTTCGTCGGCGGCTACCCGGTGGAGCCGCAGGACATCCACGCGAGCGTCCGCCACCTCGACGTGCTCTACGACAAGCTGACGCTGACCGACAAGGTGGCGCATGCCTATTGCCTCGGCAAGGAGCGGGTCGAGGACGTGATGGAGATGGTGCGCATCGCGGGCGGGCTCAGCCACGAGGAATTCGAGGCCACCCCGCGCATGTACACCAACATCAATTCCACCTCGCCGCTGAAGCACGACTACCCGATGCTCGACGGCTGGATGCGGCTGGCGCGGCGCGGGCAGGGGCTGGTGGTGACGCCGTTCACGCTGGCCGGGGCGATGGCGCCGGTGACGATGGCGGGGGCGGTGGCGCAATCGCTGGCCGAGGCGCTGTGCGCGGTGGTGCTGGCGCAGGTGATCAAGCCCGGCGCGCCCTGTGCGATTGGCACGTTTACCTCGAATGTCGACATGAAATCCGGCGCGCCCGCGTTCGGCACACCGGAATACATGCGCGCCACGCAGATGACCGGGCAACTGGCGCGGTACTACAAGCTGCCGATGCGGGCGAGCGGGGTCTGTGCCGCCAACGTGCCCGACGGGCAGGCGATGTGGGAGACATCGAACAGCCTGTGGTCGGCGGTGCAGGCGGGGGCCAACATGGTCTATCACGCGGCCGGATGGCTGGAGGGCGGGCTGATCGCGAGCCCTGAGAAATTCGTCATGGACTGCGAGATTTTACAGCATATTCAGCGGTATATGGACCCGATGCTGACGGCCACGGGGCCCGACGAGATCGCCGTCGACGCGATCCGCGAGGTCGGCGGGCAGGGGCATTTCTTTGGCATCCAGCACACGCAGGACCGCTATACCACGGCGTTCTACGCGCCGTTCCTGAGCGACTGGCGCAACTACGAGGCGTGGGAGGCGGCGGGGGCCGTGTGGACACCCGCGCGCGCGCACCAGGTGTTCCAGGACATCATCGCCGGCTTCGAGGCGCCGCCGATGGACGAGGGCATCCGCGAGGAACTGGCCGGTTTCGTCACCCGCCGCAAGGCCGAGGGCGGGGCACCGACGGATTTCTGAAACGGGGCCGAAAGCGGCGTCGGTATCGTGTCGGTATTCTGTCGGTATTCCGGCGGTGCGTGGGGGCCGCATCGCCTTGCCGGTCGAATCTGCGCGATCGCCGGCACTGAGCCCGTCCCCCCCAAAAAACCGGATCGACGAATTGCTTCTCTGGAATGTCCAGCCGCCGGGCTGAAACCCCGGTGCCGGTCAGGGGCCGCGCGCGTTGCCTGGCGAGAGGGAAGAACGGTGTCCCGCCTGTCGGCGTGGCGCGGCAGTTCCTTACCGGTCTCGCGGCGCGTCGCGGCGTCCGGGTGTGAACCGCGCCAGCACCCCGATCACCAGCACGGTCAGCACGATCCGATAGATATGGTGCAGCGTGACAAATGCCGGATTGGCGTTGAGGCTCAGCGCCACCAGCGCCATTTCCGTCACGCCCCCGGGCGCGAGGCTGATGACCAGCACATCCACCGCCTCGCCGGTGAGCGCGTGCAGCCCCGCCGCCAGCGCGCCCCCGATTGCCAGCATCGCCCCCACGGCGGCCAGCGCCAGCCCCGTCCCGCGCGCCAGCAGCGCCCGGCTCAGCCCCGTGAAGCGCATCCCCAGCGCCGTGCCCAGCACCATCTGCGCGAGGTTCACCAGCCATTGCGGCACCTCGAGGCTCAGCCATCCGGTGAGCGACAGCACCGCCGCCAGCGCCATCGGCCCGGTCATCTGCCCGGCGGGCAGGCGCAGCACGCGGCCCAGCACCACGCCGCCCAGAACCGCCAGCGCGATCACCGGCAGGTCGGACCACGGTACATCGCCGCGCGCCAGCGTCACGCCCCCCGCCGAGCCCACGGGGCCGCCCAGCCACAGCGACAGGCCCAGCGGCAGGATTGTCACCACCACGATGATGCGCAGGAATTGCTGCATCATCAGCCGCGTCACGTCCGCCCCCGCCGCCGCGCCCATCTCGATACTCTCGTAGAGCCCGCCGGGCGCGCTCGCATAGAACGCGGTGACCGGGTCATAGCCGCCGAGGCGGCGATAGATCGCATAGCCCGCCCCGTGCGCCAGCCCCACGAACAGCGTCACCGCCCCGAAGCTCAGCGCATAGTTCCGCGCCTCGGCAAAGAGGGCCGGTGTCACCTGCGCGCCGATCATCAGCCCGATGATGGCGATGAAACCGATCCGCAGCCCGGTCGGGAACCGGTAGCCGTCGGGCAGCCTGTGCGGCAGCACCGTGGCAATGACCGCCGCGCCCGCCAGCGGCCCCAGCATGAAGGGCAGCGGCGTGCCCACCGCCCGCGCCGCCAGCC
Organism: Roseovarius sp.; assembly: GCA_016278295.1. Lineage (GTDB taxonomy): Bacteria > Pseudomonadota > Alphaproteobacteria > Rhodobacterales > Rhodobacteraceae > Roseovarius. Next base: position 12,062 of record JADQCC010000213.1, read on the forward strand.
CGCAGAGGCCAGCAAGCGCCAGCAGCGCGAGGGTGGTCAGAATCCGTGGCATGATCACTTGAACCACCCGGGCCGGGCGGGGACAAGGGGGCACGGGCCAGGGCGATGTGCGCGGCATGGCGCGGGAGAGGCGATCGCGGCGGGAGGTTCCCGCCCCTGCCATTCGCCTCTCTATCCCCCCCGCGCGGCTCTTCACCGGGGGATCCAATGCTCCAGGCAACACCACGCATCTTTCGCGCCCGCCTCCTGTGGGGCCCGCCAGCCCGCCGAACGCGGCCCGGTCAATCCACCTGGCCGCGTGCTGAAATACGGGATCATGGGGGCGCATGGCGTTGCTCCCGTCCTGGCCCCGGAACGCGCCGAGACGTCTGGAACCGGCTGGAATCAACGCCATGCAGCTTGTCTGCAAGGTTGAACCGGACAGCACCGGGTCAGGCCCGAGGATGACGGGCGCGCGGCCGCCCCGCGGCCCGCCCTGTCACACGCCTGTGATCCTTTCCCTTGCCATGCTCACATCGCGGCGTATGGTGCGGGCAAAGGAGAAGTGCCGCAGTGCAGCAAGACGATCCCGACATCACCCTCATCACCGCCTCGGCGCCGATGCAGACGGACACCCACGGCGGCCGTGCCAAATGCCTGCAACGGCTGGTGCGGCTCGACCTGCCGGTGCCGCGCACCATCGCGCTGTCGTTCGGCGCGGTCCACCGCATCGCGGCGGGCAAGATGCCCGACATGGCCGCGCTGCTCGCGCCCTTCGGCGAGGCGCCGCTGCTGTGCGTGCGCCCCTCGTCGGAAGACCCAGACTGGGGCGGGCCGAACGCGGTGCTCAACATCGGGATGAACGACGCGCGCTATCTGGATCTGTCCGAGCAGATCGGCAAACAGGCGGCCTCGGACATCTACCTGCGGTTCGTGCAATCCTATGCCATCCACGTCGCCCGGCTCGACCCGGACGTGTTCGAAGAGGTCGCGCCCGACCCGGCGCAGGGGCTGGGAGAGGCGCTGCGCGCCTACGAGGACGAGACCGACGAGACCTTTCCGCAGGATCCGGCCGTGCAGCTCGGGCAGGTGCTGCGCTCGATGGCGCGTGCCTGGGAGGGGACGACGGCGCGCCTCCTGCGGCAGGCCAAGGGCGCGCCCGCGGATGCCGGGCTGGGCCTCGTGGTGCAGCAACTGGCGCTGGGGATCGGCCCGGGCGAGAGCGGCTCGGGCGTGATGCAGCTTGTCGACAGCCGCACCGGCGCGCAGCAGATCACCGGGCGTTACCTCAGCCAGAGCCAGGGGCGCGACGCGCTGCGCGGCGGCGAGGACTCGCTCTACCTCGGCCGCGACCCGCGCGGCCCCTCGCTCGAAGAACTGGCTCCCGATGCGTTCGCCGAAATCCGCGCGCATACGCGGCTCATGCGCGAGAAGCTGCGCGAAGAGATGCAGACCGAGTTCACCATAGAGGACGGCCGCGTCTGGATTCTCGATGGCATCCGCGTGGCGCGCAACGCCCGCGCGGCGGTGGCCATCGCGGTGGCGCTGGCCGAGGACGGGATCATCCCCCGCGAGGAGGCGCTGATGCGGGTCGAGCCGCGCGCGCTCAACGAGCTTTTGCACCGGCAGGTCGACCCCGAGGCGCCGCGCGACATCCTCGCCCGGGGCATTGCCGCAAGCCCCGGTGCCGCCGCGGGCAAGGTGGTGTTCACGGCCGCCGAGGCGCAGGCGGCGGCGGCGCGGGGTGAGCCGTGCGTTCTGGTGCGGCGCGAGACCAGCCCCGAGGACATCCGCGGCATGCACGCCGCCAGCGCCATCCTCACCGAGCGCGGCGGCATCACCAGCCACGCCGCGGTGATCGGGCGCGGCATCGGCCTGCCTTGTGTCGTGGGGGCCTCGGACATCCGCTTTCAGACCCGGCGCAAGATGCTGACCATGCCCGGCGGCCAGGTGATCCGCGCGGGCGAGACGATCACCGTCGACGGCACCAACGGCGAGGTGCTGGCGGGCGAGGCGCCGCTGCTCGAGGCCGCGCGCGATACCGCCTTTCAAACGCTCATGTCCTGGGCTGACGAGACCCGCGACATCGCCGTGCGCGCCAATGCCGACACCCCCGCCGATGCCGAGCTCGCGCGCAATTTCAACGCGCGCGGCATCGGGCTGTGCCGGACCGAGCACATGTTCTTCGAGGCCGACCGCCTCACCGTCATGCGCGAGATGATCTTTGCCGATACCAGCGAGGACCGTGCCGCCGTGCTCGAACGGTTATTGCCCATGCAGCGCGCCGATTTCGCCGACCTGTTCCGCATCATGCAGGGACAGCCCGTCTGTATCCGCCTGTTCGACCCGCCGCTGCACGAGTTCCTGCCAACCGATCGCGCGGGGCATGTGCAATTGGCCGAGGCGCTCGACATGCCCGTCTCTGATGTCACCCGCCGGGTCGAGGCCCTGGGCGAATACAACCCCATGCTGGGGATGCGCGGCGTGCGGCTGGGCATCACCGTGCCGGAAATCTACGACATGCAGGCGCGCGCCATCTTCGAGGCGACGCTCGAGGCGAGCCGCGAGGGCGAGGCGCCGGTGGTGCCCGAGATCATGATCCCGCTGGTCAGCGCGCGCCGCGAGGTGGAGATCGTCAAGGCGCGCATCGACGCGGTGGCGGCGGCGGTGCGGGGCGAGCGGCAACGCGATTTCGCCTACCGGCTGGGCGTGATGGTCGAGACCCCGCGCGCGGCGCTGCGCGCGGGCGAGATCGCGCCGCTGGTGTCGTTCCTCAGCTTCGGCACCAACGACCTGACGCAGATGACCTATGGCCTGTCGCGCGACGATGCCGGCCGGTTCATGTCGGCCTATGTGCAAAAGGGCGTCTACCCGGAAGACCCGTTCCACGTGCTCGACACCGACGGTGTGGGCGAGCTTTTGCGGATCGGGGCCGAGCGCGGGCGCGCGGCCAACCCCGACATTGTGCTGTCGATCTGCGGCGAGCATGGCGGCAACCCCGAATCGATCTCGTTCTGCCGCGAGGCGGGCTTTACCTACGTCTCGTGCTCGCCCTTCCGGGTGCCGGTGGCGCGACTCGCTGCCGCACAGCTCTCGGTGCGCGACAGGATCGGCACGCCCGAGGCGGTGCTCGCGCAAGATCGTTCACGTTCTGCGGTCTGAAACGCGCCAAATCACCCGTCGGCAAAAACCCGCCGATGGGGGCGGGTGGACGCGAGGCGCGCTTTCGGCTAATGGCCCGCGATGATCGTGCCGGTGCGACGCGCCGGAAAACGAAGGAGATCGCCTATGAAGCCTATGAAACGGACGCTTCTGATCGCGGCGCTTGTCTCTGTCCTGGGCGGGGCGGTGGTGGCCGATACCCCGCTCACGCAACTCATGGCCCAGGAAACCCGCGCCCTGCGCGCGATCCCGGGCGACCGGCTGGCCGGCTACGTTGCCCGCCCCGAGACCGGGATCGAGTATTCGCGCGGCTGGCTGGCGCGGCAGCGGGTGAGCGGCGCGGACGCGCAGACCGAATGCCTCGCCGAAGCGCTCTATTTCGAGGCCCGCGGCGAGAGCGTGCGCGGCCAGTTCGCGGTGGCCGAGGTCATCATGAACCGCGTCGACAGCCCCGAGTTTCCCGACACGGTCTGCGGCGTGATCCGTCAGGGCACCGGGAAAAAATACCAGTGCCAGTTCACCTATACCTGCGACGGCAACCCCGAGTATATCGCCAACCAGTCCATCTATGGGCAGGTGTCCAAGGTGGCGCGGCTGATGGTCAAGGGGGCACCGCGGCAGCTGACCGACGGCGCGACCTACTATCACACCACCGCCGTCACGCCGCGCTGGGCACGCAAGTTCGCGCGCACCGCCTCCATCGGTGTGCATCATTTCTATCGCAAGTCGATGCAGTTGTCGCGCAACTGAGGACGGCGCGCGATTCCCGCGCCACGCGCCGGAATCGCGGTTGACTCGGTCGCGCGCCCCGGTAAAAGGCGGGGTTCATGGGATATTCGCGGGTGCCCATGCGCATCCGCCGCAGGAGACGAGACATGGCAAAGCCGACCACCATCAAGATCCGCCTCAACTCGACCGCGGGCACCGGGCATTTCTACGTGACCAAGAAAAACGCGCGCACCATGACCGAGAAGATGGCCGTGCGCAAATACGACCCGGTCGTGCGCAAGCATGTCGAGTACAAGGAAGGCAAGATCAAGTAACGATCGCCCTCCCGTTCGACACGGCAAGAGCCGCGCCCCCGGGGGCGCGGTTTTTCGTTCTGCCGGGTACGTTCTGGCGGGGCTTCTTCTTGGCGAAAATACCCGAATCCCACGGGGCAAATTTAACGGGACAGATTTAACGGGGCAGGCACGAAAAAGGGCCGGTCGCTGTGACCGGCCCCGATGTCTCCCAGAGAGGCTTGCCCGCTACTCGCTCTGGCCCATGAACATCAGCAGGAACTGGAACATGTTCAGGAAGCTGATGTAGAGGTTGAGCGCGCCGTCATAGGCGGCCTTGTCGAGCCATTCCTGATCGCCCTGCGCGGCGTGGGCCACGTAGGTGTTCTTGATCTCCTGCGTGTAGAACGCCGTCAGCCCGGCAAAGATCAGCACGCCGATGGCAGAGATGGCGAACATCATCGCCGGGCTTTGCAGGAACATGTTGACGATCATCGCCACAATGAGCCCGATCACCCCCATGATGAGAAAGCTGCCCCAGCCCGAGATGTCCTTCTTGGTGGTGTAGCCCCAGAGCGACAGCCCGGCGAAGGCGATCGCCGTCACCACGAAGGTCTGCGCGATCGAGAAGCTGGTGAACACCAGGAAGATCGAGCTGAGCGAGATGCCGATCAGCGCCGCGAAGGCGAAAAAGCCAAGCTGCACGCCCGCCGCCGATGCCCGGCGAAGCAGCGCGCCCCAGCCGAGAAAGATGAACGCCAGCGGCGCCAGCATCACCACCCATCTCAGCGGCGACAGGTAGATCGCCGAACCGAAGCTGGTGAGCATCTCACCGTTGGGCAGCTGCGCGGCGGCGGCCGAGGGATCGGTGGTCACGGCAAGCCCCGAGATGGCCCATGCCGCCAGCGCGGTGATGAGCATCCCCACGGACATGGTGCCGTAGACCTTGTTCATGTGCGCGCGCAGTCCGGCGTCGATCTCGCCGGCGCGTGCGCCCGCTGCCGTCCGGATCGTGTCGTGTTGAGCCATGGATACCTCCAGTTACGTGGCAGCCCCGGAACGGGGCTTTGCCAGTAATATCGGAGAGGGCGGGGGGCTTTTCAAGTTTTTCCGACCGTTTCGGATATGTTTTTCTCGCCTGCCCGCGCGTCACGCGCGGGCGGTTCCGGGGAGGTCCCAGAACGGGCGCGCGGCCTCGCGCTGCGCGGCGCGGCGGCTCAGCCCCAGATCGGCGAGCGCCGCGTCGTCGAGCCGCGCGAGCGCCCGGCGCTGACGGGCGACCTCGTGCATCCGGCGCACGGGCAGGCGGAGCGGGTGGGGCAGGACGATGGTGGCGATGCGGACGGACATGGCGGTCTCCTTTCAGGTTCGTGATGTATTTTTCGATTTGCATTTCATGCCTTGATCATATGGCGGAAATCGCACCATAATGAAAATGAATGTTCGTAGGCAAATACATCACAGGAGTTGATTCATGAGGAATCTCGACATCACCACCCTGCGCGCGCTCGTGGCGGTCGCGGATCATGGCGGGGTCACGCGGGCGGCGGCGATCCTGAACCTCACGCAGTCGGCCGTGTCGATGCAGATCAAGCGGCTGGAGGAAATGCTGGGCCTCGCGCTCTTTGACCGTGGCAACCGGCGCGTGTCGCTCACCGGCCCGGGCGAGCAGCTCGTGAGCTATGCCCGGCGCATCCTCGCGCTCAACGACGAGGCGGTCGCGCGGCTGACCGAGGATCGCTACGAGGGCGAGCTGCGTCTCGGCGTGCCGCATGACATCGTCTACCCGGTGGTGCCGCGCGTGCTCAAACAGTTCAACGCCGCCTATCCGCGGATCAACGTGCACCTGCGCGCGTCCAGCACGATGAAACTGCACGAGGAATTCCAGCGTGGCGAGGTGGACGTGATCCTGACCACCGAAGGATCGCCCGGGCCCGGCGGCGAGACCCTGACCGAGATGGCCCTGCGCTGGACCGGGGCGCGCGGCGGCGTGGCGTGGAAGCGCCGCCCGCTGCGGGTCGCCTTCTGCTCCAACTGCATCTTCCGGCCCATCGTGCTGCGCCGGCTGGAGGAGGCGGGGATCGACTGGGAGATGGCGGTGCTGTCCGAGGACGACCGCGCGGTCGAGGCGCTGGTCAGCGCCGATCTCGCTGTCGGCGCGCTGCTGGAGGACAGCATCCCGCAGCACCAGGAGGCGATCGAGCCGGGCACCGCGCTGCCCGATCTCGGCGTGCAGAAGATCAACCTCTACGTCCGCCCCGGCGGCGACGTGCTGCTCGACCCGCTGTCGGACATGCTGCGGCAGGGCTTCGTCGCACAGCCCGCGCCGGTCAGCCTGCGGATGGCGTGACCACCACCTTGCCGGTGGATTTGCGGCTGCGCAGCAGGTCCAGCGCCTCGGCGGCGCGGTCGAGCGGCAGGATGTGGCTCACATGCGGGCGGATGCGCCCCGCCTCGTACCACGAAAAGAGCGTCGCGAGGCTCTCGGTCACCACCTCGGGCCGGAATTTCAGGTATCCGCCCCAGTAGAGGCCCATCACGCTCAGGTTCTTGACCAGCAGGTGGTTGGCGGGGATCTGCGGCACCTCGCCGCTGGCAAAGCCGATGGTCAGGAGGCGCGCCTCGGGGCGGCAGGCGCGCATCGCCGCCTTGAACGGCGCGCCGCCTACGGGATCATAGACCACATCGACACCCCCCAGGCCGCGGCACGTCTCGCGGATGTCGTCGGTGGCGGCGTCGATCAGGTGATCGGCACCCGCCTGCCGCGCCACCTCCAGCTTGTCCGCGCCGCGCGCGCAGGCGATCACCCGCGCGCCCATCAGCTTGCCGATCTCCACCGCCGTCAGCCCCACACCGCCCGCCGCGCCCAGCACCAAAAGCGTCTCGCCGGGGCGCAGCCGCGCCTTGTGATCGAGCGCGACGTGGCTCGTGCCATAGGCGATCTGGAACGCCGCCGCGTCGGTGAAACCCATCGCATCGGGCAGCGGCACGGCGCGCGCGGCCGGGAAACAGCCGTGCTCGGCCAGCCCGCCCTGTCCGCCGAACACCGCGACGCGGGTGCCGGGGGCCGGACCCTCGGTGCGGGGGCCGCGCGCGGTCACCGTGCCCGCCACCTCCATCCCGAGGGTAAAGGGCGGCTCGGGCGTGTCCTGATAGCGCCCCTCGATCATCAGCAGGTCGGCGAAGTTGAGCCCGCAGGCGGCGATGCGCAGGCCGATCTCTCCGGCCTGCGGTGTCGGTGCGGGGATATGCCCGAGCGCGGGCTGCGCCCCGGCGGTGGTCAATCGGTAGGCACGCATCTGTCGGTCTCCGGTCACACCTGCGCCCCTTGACGTAGGCGCCGGATGCGGGCAAGTCCATCCGATTCGCCGGGCCGGCACGGTGGGCCCCATGGGTTGCGCGCCGGATTGCGCTGCAACCTATCCGAAAGGGCAGTTGCATCGGTATGGGTTCGTCCCCCGTCCGGCGTAATCGCACGTAATTTCAAGTTCCGTTGCAACCGGGTGGCGAAATTTCTTGAATTTCAAGGCAGTTTCACTATTCCTTTACCTGCGCTGCCTGGCTGTGCGGCGTCAATTAACAAATCAGGGTCGTGTTGGGCCGATCCGGTCCGGGCCACACAAAGATTGAAAGGGGAAAGACATGCCGCATGCCGTCGATATTCACGTGGGCAAACAAATTCGTCACCGCCGGTGGCTGACCGGGATGACCCAGCAACAACTGGCCGAGGCTGTCGGCATAAAATTTCAGCAGATCCAGAAATACGAGACCGGTGCCAACCGCGTGAGCGCGTCGCGGCTCTGGGACATCGCCGAGGCGCTTGAGGTCGATGTCGCCTTTTTCTTCGACGGGCTGACCAGGGACGATCACGAGGGCGGTACCGCGCTTCCGGCTGATATCATCGCCGACAAGGAGGCGCTCGACCTCGTGCGCTCCTACTACGCGATCCCCGAGACCCAGCGCAAACGCCTGTTCGATCTTGCCCGCGTCCTGAGCGAGGTGGCTTGAGCCCCGCCTGATCGCGGGGTATCGCTCCGGCAGGATCGGGGCGAGGGGGCGGCGATGAACGAAATCGAGATACGCGAGACCGCGCACAGCCTTGCCGATGCGGCGCGCGCGGCCATCCTGCCGCATTTCCGGCATATCGCGCTCAGCGCCGACAACAAGCACGATGCCGGCGGCTTCGATCCCGTGACCGAGGCCGACCGTGCCGCGGAGCGCGCCATGCGCGCGCTTCTGGCAGAGCGCCGCCCGCGCGACGGCATCCTCGGTGAAGAATACGGCGCCACCAAAGGCGAAAGCGGCCTGACATGGGTGCTCGACCCGGTCGACGGCACCCGCGCCTTTCTCTCGGGCGCGCCGACATGGGGGGTGCTGATCGCCGTCGCCGACGCGTCGGGGCCGGTCTACGGCCTTATCGACCAGCCCTATATCGGCGAGCGGTTCGAGGGCGGCTTCGGCACCGCGCAAATGACCGGACCGCAGGGCGCGCGCGCCTTGCGCGCGCGCGGCGACCGCCCCCTTTCCGAGGCGATCCTGTTCACCACCTTTCCCGAGGTCGGCACCGTCGCGGAGGGCGCAGGCTTTGCCGATCTGGCGCGCCATGTGCGGCTCACGCGCTACGGGCTCGATTGCTACGCCTACGCGCTCGTGGCGGCGGGGCAGATCGACCTCGTGGTCGAGGCGGGGCTCGCCCCTTACGACATCCACGCGCCCATCGCGGTGATCGAGGCGGCGGGCGGCATCGTCACCGA
>JADQCC010000056.1 GCA_016278295.1 Roseovarius sp.
GGCAAAGGTGCTGACATGATCCGATCCTCCCGGGAAGGATGAATCACAATCAGCGACGTCCCTCCCGCGTCAGCGGGTTCGTTCAATCCCCCGCGATTCAGGTTTTCACAGAAACGCTTTAAATTCGACCGGAATTGATCTGTTGCGAAAAAGTGGCGCAACGGCTTCCGGTTTGTGACGGATGGAAAGAATGCCCGCGCCCGGAACATTGGCCTGACGACCCCGCGACGACGCGTTCGCGTGTTTCGGTGAGACAGGCATGCTCCAGCGCCGGAAGATCAAGACAAACCGGATGGCCCCCGTCCGGTCGCGCCCTCGGTGGGCCTCATATCTCGCCGAAACGCGCCTTCTGCCGGGCCGTCCAGCGCACCGTGAGCACAAAGCCGCCCTCGGTCTGCCGTTCCTCCTCCACCAGATCGTTCTCGTAGAGCCAGGCCCGCCGGCGTCCCTCGTCGAATTGCAGGTGAATCTCGCTCAGGTGCCGCGTCTCGGCCAGCGCCTCGGACATGGTCGCCACCAGCGCCTCGATCCCCTGCCCGGTCACCGCCGAGACCGCCTGAACGTGATCGGCCCGTGCGGCTTTCGTGAGCGCGGCGTCGCGGGCTGCGGCGTCCAGCCGGTCGATCTTGTTCCATATCTCGATGCGCGGGGTCTCGCCGGCCACCCCGAGGCTTTCGAGGATGGTCTCGACATCGCGTGCCTGCGCCTCGGTCTCGGGATGCGAGATGTCGCGGACGTGGCAGATGAGATCGGCCTCCAGCACCTCTTCGAGCGTGGCACGAAAGGCGGCGACCAGTTCGGTGGGCAGGTCGCTGATGAAGCCGACCGTGTCCGACAGGATCACCTCGGGGCCGCCATCCGGCAGCGCCACGCGGCGCATCGTCGGGTCGAGCGTGGCAAAGAGCATGTCCTCGGCCTTGACCTCGGCCCCTGTCAGGCGGTTGAACAGCGTGGATTTCCCGGCATTGGTATAGCCCACCAGCGCGACGATGGGATAGGGCACCTTGGCGCGCGCGGCGCGGTGCAGGGTGCGTGTCTTCACCACCTTGTCGAGCTGCCGGCGCAGCCGCACGAGCTGTTCGTCGATGGCGCGGCGGTCGGCCTCGATCTGCGTCTCGCCGGGACCGCCGACAAAGCCAAGCCCGCCGCGCTGCCGCTCGAGGTGGGTCCAGGCGCGCACCAGCCGCGTGCGCTGATAGCTGAGCGCCGCCATCTCTACTTGCAACACACCCTCGCGGGTGGCGGCGCGGTCGCTGAAAATCTCGAGGATCAGCCCGGTACGGTCGAGGATCTTGACGTCCCAGTCGCGTTCGAGGTTGCGCTGCTGCACGGGGGTGAGCGGACCGTCGACCAGTACGAGATCCGCCTCCGCCGCGGCGATCGCGGTCTTCAGCTCCTCACGCTTGCCCTTGCCGAAGAGCCGCCCGGCATCGGGTTTGCGCAGCCGCACGACCTGCGCGTCCACGACCTCGAGATCGGGCAGCGCATGCGCCAGCGACACCGCCTCCTCCAGTGCCAGCGCGGCATCGCGCGCGGGGCCGGTGGAACCGGAGTTGATATCGGGATGCAGGACAAGGGCCCGGGTCAAGGGGCGGGCATGTTCCCTCAATTCTCGCCGTCGCCCTCGTAGAGCGAGATCGGCTGCGACGGCATGATGGTCGAGACCGCGTGCTTGTAGACAAGCTGCGATTGACCGTCGCGCCGCAACAGGATGCAGAAATTGTCGAACCAGGTGATGACACCCTGCAATTTCACGCCGTTGATGAGAAAGATCGTGACCGGGATCTTGCCCTTGCGCACATGGTTGAGAAACGCGTCCTGCAAACTCTGACGATCCGAAGCCATTACATCCCCTGCCCTTTTTTTCTCGCGGGCGCCGTATCCGGCACCAGGCTTTCCTCAGGTCAGGGCGAGTATGTCCCGAGGCGGGCCGAGTTTCCAGCACGAATTTCGGGCACCGCTCATTCGCGCCACGCCGCCGGGTTGATGAGCGCCACGAGCGCCAGCGTCTCGACCCGGCCAAGAACCATCGCGGCCGAAAACACCAGCTTGCCAAAGCTGCCCAGTTCGATCAGCCGGATCGGGTCTTCGGTGGCGCTCGTGACCAGCGGTCCGGTGGTCGAGAGCCCCGCCAGCGCGACGATCAGCGCCGCCTCGAAATCGAGCCCGGCAGCAGCGAGAGCCGCAGTGACCGCGGTCAGGGTCAACGCGAAGAGCATGAAGAATATCCATGCGATATAGGCCCCTTGGCGCCGGATGCGCCGCCCCGTCCCCGAGGCGCGGCCCACCGAGGACGGGTGCACCAGCCGCTCGAATTCGCGATGCGCATGCAGGTAGAGCGCGTAGACACGCAGCAGCCGCACGCCCCCCGCCGTGGTCGCCACGCCGCCGCCGATCATCGCCAGCCCCATCAGGATGAGGCCGGGCGCGCCCAACCCCGACCACGCGCGCGAGGCCTGCCAGTCAGCGCTCTCGAACCCCGTGGTGGACAGGAACGACAGCACCGTGAACACCGCCCCCCAAAGCGCGCGCAGCGCCTCGATCGGGTGCGCCGCTTCCGCCAGCTCGATCGAGCCGATCCAGTGGCGCACGAACAGCACCAGCGGCACCGTCATCACCAGCGCGAGTCCCAGCCGGAACTCCGGGTCGTTGACCAGTCCGGGCCGCGCCGTCGGCACCGTGTCGGAGGAGAATGTCAGGCGGGACAGCGCAAAGACAAGGAACAGGAATACCGCGATCTCGCCGCCCAGCCCCGAGGCCCCGTTCTGCAGACCGCCTACCGGCGAGATACCGCTCGTGGCCATCGTCGACATGGCGTGGATCAGCGCCACGAACGCGCGCTCCCCTCCCGCCATCAGCGCGATCCACAGCACCAGCGTGAGCCCCAGGTAAACCGGCATCAGCACGCGCGCGGCCTGCGCCACGCGCCGCGAGGGCTGCGCGCGCTGAAACCGGCCGAGCATGGCATCGTCCTGCCCCGGCTCGGCGCGCACCGTCACCTCGAACCCCCCGAGGCTCATTGGTGCGAGCACCGCCGACGCGGATATCCAGATCAGCAGCCCGCCGCTCCAACCGACGAGACCCCGCCACAGGTGCAGGCTGTCGGCGACTCGCCCCGGCGCATCGAACATCGTGGCACCGGTGGTGGTCAGGCTCGACACCATCTCGACATAGGCGTTGAGAAAGGTAGTGGTCTGCATGCCCTCGTAGAAGGGCAGCGCGAGGTAGAGCGGCAGGACCAGATAGCCCAGCAGCAGCGAGCCCAGATGCTGCGCATCGGTGGGCTCGCGCCCCGCCACGTGGCCCGAGATCGCCAGCCCCGTCGAGATCACCGCCGCAAGCCCCAACAGCCCGGCGTAAAAGAAAGGTCGCGCCACGCTCGTGTCGTCGCGCATCAGCGCGTCGAGCGCCGGCAGCAGCATCATCAGCGCGGCGATCCCCGTGAGGATCAGGAACAGCGGGAATTTGAGCAGCCACGCGGTCATGGCGTCAGAAATAGTCCACTGATACCTGCAACAGCCGCTCCACCGCCGCCACATCCGCCGCCAGCGCAAAAATCACCACCACATCGCCCGCCTCCAGCCGCATCGCGCCGGTCGGCTTGACGATCCCCTTGGCCTTGCGCACGCCGCCCACCAGAACACCCTCGGGAAAATCCACGTCGCGCAGCGCCACCCCGGCGATCGAGGATGTGTCGAGCACCTCGGCCTCCAGCACCTCGCCCTCGGCATCACCCACCGAATAGACGCCGCGCACCTTGCCGTGCCGGATATGGCGCAGGATCGAGCTCACCGTCGTGGCGCGGGGGTTGATATAGGCGTCGATGCCCAAGGGCTCCATCAGCGGCACCAGCGTGGGATCGTTGATCAGCGCGATGGCAAAGGGGCAGCCCTCGGCCTTGGCGCGCACGGCGGCGAGCATGTTGGTCTTGTCGTCGTCGGTGACGGCGAGCACCGCATCGGCCCGCGCGATTCCCGCCTCGGCGAGGATCGCCGCGCCCAGCCCGTCGCCATGAAGCACGATGGTCCGTTCGAGCGCGTCGGCGGCGCGTTCGGCGCAGGCGCGGTCCTTCTCGATCACCTTGGCGCGGATGCGTCCGCCGGCCCGCGTCTCCAGCGCCTGTGCCACCGACAGGCCGATATTGCCGCCGCCGATGATGACCGCGCGTTCCTGACGGGTCTGCGCCTTGCCGAACACCTCGAGCGTCCGCGGTACATCCTCGACCGGCGCGAAGAGATAGCAATCGTCGCCCTCGAAAAGCTGATCGCCCGATTCCGGCGCAAAGAGCCGTCCGTCGCGCCGCACCGCCAGCACCACCACCCGCAGCGTCGAAAAAAGGTCGTTCAACTGCCGCAGCGGCGTGTTGAGCACCGGGCAATCCTCGTCGAGCCGCAGGCCGATGAGTTGCGCCTCGCCGCCCATGAACATTTCCGTGTCGAACGCCACCGGCATTGCCAGCCGCCGCAGCGCGGCGCGCGCGACTTCGCGCTCGGGGCTGATCATCACGTCGATGGGCATGTGGTCGCGGCGATAGAGATCGGCGTAGGCGGGATCGAGATAGGTCTGACTGCGCAGCCGCGCGATCTTGCGGCGGATACCGAAGACCGAATGCGCCACCTGGCAGGTGACCATGTTGACCTCGTCGGAATAGGTCGCGGCGATGACCATCTCGGCATCCCCCGCCCCCGCCTGATCGAGCACGTCCGGGTGAGAGGCAAACCCGATCACGCCCTGCACGTCGAGCGTATCGGTCGCACGCCGCACCAGCTCGGGGTTGTTGTCCACCACGACGACGTCGTTATTCTCGCCCGACAGGTGGCGCGCGATCTGCCAGCCCACCTGACCGGCGCCGCAGATGATGACCTTCATGCCGCTTGTCCCGACCTGACTGAAGCTGTTGCATGACAGAAGCCCGCAGACCGGTCAATCGCTTTGTCCGGTTCGCCGCCGTGGCGCGTCCCTATGCGTCTGCACAGGTGGCGGGCGCTGCGCAACCCACGCAAGATGCAGATCAGGAGCGCGCCAGCCGATCAGGGCCCGCCAACGCGTCATGTCATGGCCGCCATGCGCAGGACGCACTTGTATATAGTGAAATGCGTACCATATGCGATCCGTTTGACCGGACGGCCATCATCTTGCCGTCATACGTGAAAGGAGAGAAAACCGATTGGCGACCTCGCGCTCGAAACTGTCCTATGCCCGCCTGTTCGACGATCTGCGCGTGCTGCTCGCCGTGCATCGTTGCGGGTCCATGACGCGTGCCGCCGAGGAGCTGGAGACCACCACCTCGACCGTTTCGCGGCAGATCGCGCGGTTGCGTGAGGAACTCGGTATCTCGCCTTTCGTGAAATCCGATGGCGGCTGGCTCCTCAACCCGCGCCTGTCATCACTGATCGAGGCGTTCGAGCATGCCGACGGGATGATCTTTTCCGAGCTGAGCCGCGTGAGCGAGAGCGGCCCGGACGAGGCCCGCGACATTCGCATCGGCGCGCTTCCGTCGATCATCTCGCATGTGCTCGTGCCTGCCATGAAAGAGCTGTGGCAGGAGCGCGCCCATCTCCGCCCGGTGTTCGAGAGCCGCGTCTACGAGGCCGGACTGGGCATGTCGGATGTCGCGCTCGTTTTCAACCTGCCCGAAACCGGGCGGCTCAAGACCCGCCGGTGCGGCACGTTTCCCTTCGCGCTCTACGCCCCGCGCGGCTGGAAGAAAAAAGACGGCTGGGCCAGCCTCACCGACCGCTATGCCGCTCAGTACGCCGAGGCCCGTCGCGCATGGTTCGGCAGTGACGCCATTCTCAAGGCCGACAGTTTCACGCAGGTGATCCCGGCGATGCACAGCCTCGGGCTGGCCGCCGTTCTGCCGACCGTCATGGCCGCGGGCGATCCTGATCTCGTTCACCTGCCGGGAAGCGGCCTCGATGCGTCGCGCGATCTCTACCTCATCTACCACGAAAGCCGGAGCGAGGACGCTGATCTGCGCGTGGTGGTCGACTGGATATGCCGACACCTCACAGATCTGCCGAGCGCGGCGGACGAGTTGCCGGAAACGCAAGGGCGGCTTTACACAATTCAGAGTTGATCGTTATCCTGCATGGCAGTACTCTCGGTTTAAAAGACGTGAACAACGAGGCAGTCATGCAACAGACACTCATCCAGACAACCGGTCTTGTCGCCCGGTTGTGGCTTGCGGCCTTCTTCATGACCTATGTGGTCAATCACCTCTCACCCGGGGCACTCGGCACGTTCGGGCTCAGGATCGAGACCGGAACCGGCGTGCTCGATGTCGCTGCGGCCGGGTTCTTCGCGCTGGTGGCGCTGTGGCTTCTGCTGGGCATCTACAGCCGTATCGTGGCGATCATCGGCATGGTGGTCTGCGGCACGGCGTTCGCGCTCTTCGGCGGCGAAACTGCACTGCAGATCGAGCTTGTCGCCGCGGTGCTTGCCACGCTGGTGCTGAGCTTTACCGGCGGCGGGCGGCTGCGGCTGCACGCGGGCGGCTGGCGACTTCGCGACTGCCTCTGACCTCTGATCCCACTCGCGGATCTGTCACTCGGCCGCGGCGGCATCGTCGCGGTCGCTGCGTGCGGGCGGCACCACACCAAGTGACTTGAGCTTGCGGTGCAGCGCGCTTCGCTCCATTCCGACGAATTCCGCCGTGCGGCTGATATTGCCGCCAAACCGGTTGATCTGGGTCACGAGGTATTCGCGCTCGAACGCCTCGCGCGCTTCGCGCAGCGGCAAGGTGGCCACGCTGCCCGACACGATCACGCGGGCGCCCTCGGACGGTGCAGCGGCCTCGCCGGGCAATTCCGCGGCCGAGATCACGTCACCCCCGTCGCCGAGGATGAGCACCCGCTCGACCAGGTTGCGCAACTGTCGAATGTTGCCGGGCCAGTTCATCGTCTGCAACAGCGCCGCCGCCTCTTCGGACAGGACGCGTTTCGGCAGGCCCTGCGTTTCGTGCAGCAACCCGATGAAATGTTCGGCCAGTTGCGGGATGTCCTCGCGCCGCTCTTCCAGCCCCGGCACCCGGATCGGCACCACGTTCAGCCGGTGATAAAGCTCGCGCCGGAACCGGCCCTCGGCGATCTCGGTCTCAAGATCGCGGCTTGTCGAGGAAATCACCCGCACATCGACCTTGACCTTGTCGCCGCCGCCGACGCGCAGGAAGGTCTGATCCACCAGCACGCGAAGGATCTTGGATTGCGTACCGGGCGGCAGGTCGGCCACCTCGTCGAGGTAGAGCACCCCGCCATTGGCCTGTTCAAGCAGTCCCTGTACGATTCCCGTCTCCGGCGCCTCGCGGCCAAACAGCACCTCCTCCATGCGCTCGGCGGCGACGGCGGCGCAGTTGACGGTGACGAACGGGGCATCGGCGCGTGCCGAGTTGGCGTGGATATAGCGCGCGGCCAGCTCCTTGCCGACGCCCGATAGCCCGGTGAGCATCACCCGCCCGTTGGAGCGCGTGACCTTGTCGAGCTGTGACAGGAGCGCGCGAAAGGAGGAGGAACTGCCCAGCATCTGCGACGGCGCGCTCTCGCGCCGCCGGAGCGCCTGGTTCTCGCGCCGCAGGCGGCTCGTCTCCATGCCGCGGCGGATCACCACGAGGAGCTGGTCGATGTTGAACGGCTTCTCGATGAAATCATAGGCGCCCTGCTTGATCGCCGCGACCGCGATCTCGATATTGCCGTGCCCCGAGATGATGATGACGGGGATGTCGGGATGGTCGCGCTTGACCGTCTTGAGGATGTCGATGCCGTCCATCTGGCTGTCCTTGAGCCAGATATCGAGGATCAACAGGCCCGGCGGATCAGAGCGGATCGCCGCCATCGCCTCGTCGGAATTGGCGGCGAGCCGGGTATCAAAGCCCTCATCCCCGAGAATATCGGAGACCACCTCGCGAATGTCGCGCTCGTCATCGACGATCAGAATGTCGCTCATACCACCCTCACTCGGCCGCAGGGGCCCTTTCATTTGTTTGTTCGCTGCTGTGCAACGGCATGCGCACCATCACCCGCGCGCCGACATGCGCGCCCGGGGCGAACGCGTCGGCATCCTCCAGCATCAGCGTGCCGCCATGTTCCTCGATGATTTTCTTGACGATGGGCAGGCCCAGCCCGGTACCTTTCTCGCGCGTGGTCACATATGGCTCGAACAGCCGGGCGCTGTCCTGTGGCAGGCCGATCCCGTTGTCGGAAATGGTGATCACCGCCACACCGTCCTCTGCCCGGCTCTCGACGCGGATGGTCGGCACATGCCCCTCGGGCGCGCCCGCCTCGCGCAGGCTCTCGATCGCCTCGCCCGCGTTCTTGATGAGGTTGGTCAGCGCCTGCCCGATCATCGCCGCGTCGATCTCGGCCATCAGTTCATCCTCGGCAAGCGCGAGGTCGAAGCGCATGTCGGGCTGGCCGGTCTCCTGTAGCATGATCGCCTCGCGCAGCACCTTGGACAGACTCTCGACCCGTGTCTTGGGCTGCGGCATTCGCGCGAATTTCGAGAACTCATCGACGATGCGCCGCAGGTCGGCGGTCTGTCGCACCACCACGTCGGTCAACTCCTCCAGCTTGGCCGCCTCCTCCTCGGGCAACTGCCGGGCAAACTTGCGCTTGATGCGTTCGGCGCTGAGCGAAATGGGCGTGAGCGGGTTCTTGATCTCGTGAGCAATACGCCGCGCCACGTCGCCCCAGGCGGCCATGCGCTGCGCCGTCACCAGCTCGGTCACATCGTCGAACGCCACCACATAGCCCTCGCGCCGCCCGCCTTCGCCCGTCCGGGTGGACATGCGCACCAGCAGGTTCTCCCGCCGCCGCCCGCGCGTCACCGCGATCTCTTCCTGGACGAAGCCGCCGGGGTTCTGCATCAGTCGCGCGAACAGCGACCCGAACTCCGGCACCGCCGCCGCCAGCGCCAGCGATTGCTGGTCATCGCGCCAGTCTAACAGCCGCTCGGCGGCGCGGTTGACAAAGGTCACGCGCCCCTGCGCATCGAGCCCCACCACCCCCGACGACACCGAGCCCAGCACCGAATCAAACAGCCGCCGCCGCCGTTCGATATGGCGCGTGTTGTCCAGCAGCCGGTCGCGCTGACCCTTGAGCTGGCGGGTCATCTGGTTGAAATAGCGCCCCAGCTCGGCGATCTCGTCGTCGCTTTCCTCCTCGCGCACCTGCGTGTCGAGATCGCCTTCGCCCACCCGCTGCGCGGCCGCGGTGAGCCGCCCCACGGGCCGCGACAGCCGCTCGGCGAACCACATGCCCAGCCAGACCGCGGCGAGGATGAGGATCAGCGCGAAGCCGAAATAGACCAGACCGAACTCGAACAGGACCCGCCCCCGCTCGCTCTCGCGTTGCTTGTAGAAGGTTGCGGTCTCCTGCGTTTCGTCCAGCAGGTTGAGGATGTCGCCATCGACCGTGCGGCTGACATAGAGCAGCCGGTCGGCAAACGCGGCAAGAGGCAGGAGCGCGCGGAACTCGTTGTTGTCCCAGTCGCGGATCACCAGCGCGCCCTCGTCGCGCGCCTGCGCGATCTGCGCCTGCGTCGGCTCTTCGTAGTCGAACAGGTAGGAGCGTTCGCCGCGCGACCGGATCTCGCCGGTGCCGTCGATCACGAAGGCTTCCTTGAGCCCGCGCTGGATCTCGCGCTGCCCCGAGGACAGAACCTGCCGGATATCGCCGTCATCCATGTAGACCGAGGCGCGGCGCGTGCGGTCGATCACCCGCTTGAGCACCCGCGCATCGGCCAGCAGGTTGCGGCGGTGCTCGTCCTCATAGGCCTTGGCTGCGGAAACCGAGCTTTCCACCACGCGGCCCACCCGTTCGGAAAACCACGCCTCCAGTCCCATGTTGACCGACAGCATGGCGAACACCGCCACCGCCACCGTCGGTAGAATCGCCATCACCGCGAACACACCCGTCAACCGCAGGTGCAACTTCGAGCCGGCGGAGCGCGAGCGCCGTGCCGCGATCATCCGTGCCACCCGTTGCAGCACCAGCCCGGCGACGATCAGCACATAGATCATGTCCGTGAGCAGCACGAGGCGCAGCGCGCCCGTGCCGCTGCCGCGGTCGAGCGGGCCCAACACCATGTAGGTCAGCACCGCCAGTGCCGGACCCGTCAGGACGAGACCGAATGCCCCCCAGTTGCGCAACCGGCGCAGGCGGCCAGCCCCGAGCCAGCCACGTCTGTCCGCGCGCAATCCGCGTGTCGCCAGCGCCACGATCCTCTCCCATCATACAGTGGGCGCAGCCACGCTCACCACGAAACCTTGGGGCGAGGCCGGGGATGCGCCCTGATCGTCACAGTGCTGTTGCAGGTTTACATCAACTTGCGGCGGCGAGTCACGCGAATATCCAGATCGGTGATCTTCTTGCGCAGCGTATTGCGGTTGATCCCCAACAGTTCGGCGCAGCGGATCTGGTTGCCGCCGGTGGCCTCGAGCGCGATCTCGATGAGCGGCGCCTCGATCTCGCGCAAGATGCGGCCGTGCAGCCCCGGCGGCGGCAGATCGGCACCGTGCAGATCGAAATATCGCCGCAAATGCGCCGTTACCGCGCCGGTCAGCGTCTCGCTGCGGCCCGGCTGCATCACCGGTTCGGCGCGCGGCTGGTTGCCCAGGATGGCAGCGATCTCGGCGCGGCCGACCTCCTCGGTCTGGGCGGTGAGCGCGATCCGGCGCGCCGCGTTCTCGAGCTGGCGGACATTGCCCGGCCAGCTATAGGCGCGCATCATCTCCAGCGCATCCTCGGAAAAATGCCGCTCGGGCTGGCCGGGGCGCAGATCGCGGCCCAGGAAATGACCCGCGAGCAGCTCGATATCCTCGATCCGGTCGCGCAAGGATGGCACCTCGATCGTCACCCCGCTCAGCCGATAATAGAGATCCTCGCGCAGCCGCCCCTCTTCGAGAGCTGTGGCAGGCGGCACCCGGCTCGTCGCCATAAAGCGCGGCGCGTGGTCGCCGGGCGCGTCCATCATCCGCACCACGCGGCCCTGCGCCTCCGGCGGCAGGTCGCTCACCTCGTCAAGCACGAGCGTGCCGCCACGCACCCGCGCCATCACCTGCGACGGCCCGTCGAGATCGTGCAGGTCCGGTGCCGTCACCGTGACCAGCGGCAGTGTGCGCCGATCGGAATAATCGTGGATCGCGTGCGCCACCAGCGACTTTCCGGTGCCCGATTCACCGCAGATCATCACTGGCAGATCGCTGTGCATGACCTGCGCCACCACCTTGTAGAGCCGCTGCATCGCCGGGCTGCGCCCCACCAGCGGCAGTTCCTCGGGCCGTTCGTCTTGCCGGGCCGTCGCCGGTGCCCGCTCGCGCGCCTCGAGCGCGCGCGCCGTACGCTTCATCAGGTCGGGCAGGTCGAACGGTTTTGGCAGGTAGTCGAACGCGTCCGCTTCGGCGGCCTTGATCGCGGTCATGATGGTGTTCTGCGCCGAGATCACGATCACCGGCAGGCCGGGCCGGTCCTCGGCGATCTTGGGCAGCATCTCCAGCCCGTTTCCGTCGGGCATCACCACGTCCGAGATCACCACGTCGCCCCGCCCCTCGCCGACCCAGCGCATCAGCGTGGTCAGGCTCGAGGTGGCGTGCACCCGGCAGCCCGCCCGCGTCAACGCCTGCGTCAGAACCGTGCGGATCGTGCGGTCGTCATCGGCGACCAGGACCGTGCCGTCCATGGGTCAGTCTCCCTCTTCCTGCGCATCGGCGCGTTGCAACGATATGCGGAACACGGTGCGGCCCGGAACCGAGCTGACCGAAATCCAGCCGCCATGCTCCGAGAGGATCTTGGCCGCCAGCGCCAACCCCAGGCCAGTGCCGTTCTCGCGGCCCGAGACGAAGGGCTCGAAAATCTCCTCGGCGATGTCGGGCGGCAGGCCGGGGCCGTCGTCGATGATCTCGATCTGCAATGGCAGCGTCAGCCCCGCCCCGTCGTTGCGCCGCACGCGCAGCGCACCGTCGTAATAGGTGTGCAGCCGGATCGTTCCCTTGCCATCGGGAGCCGCCTCGGCCGCGTTCTTCAGCAGGTTGAGAACCACCTGCAAAAGCTGGTCGCCATCGCCGAGCGCGTGCGGCAGCGAGGGGTCGTATTCCTCGACAAAGCGCATCCCCGCCGCGAACCCCACCATCGCCGAGCGCCGCGCGCGATCGAGCACATCGTGCAGGTTTACCCGCCGCAGCACCGGGCGCATGACATTGCCGAACTGCTCGACGCGATCGAGCAGCCCGACGATGCGGCGGCTCTCGCCAACGATGAGATCGGTCAGTTCGCGATCCTCGGCCCCCGCGTTCATCGACAGAAGCTGCGCCGCGCCGGTGATCCCCGCCAGCGGGTTCTTGATCTCGTGGGCCAGCATCTCGGCCATGCCGATGGCCGAGCGCGCGGCGGCCTTTACGCCGCTTTTCTGCGCCATCCGCCCGGCAAGCTCACGCGGGGCGAGCAGGATCAGCATCTGTCCCGGCGCACCGGCCAGCGGCGCGACCTGGAGATTGCACAGCATCGGCGCACGCGCCCCGGTGCCGATATCGACATCGTTGACGAAAAGCGGCGCGCCGCTGGCCCGTGCGCGCTCGAACGCGTCCTCCAGCGGCGCATCGACGGCCAGCCGGTCCCAGATCGGTTCTCCGGCCACGGCGCGCTGCGACACCAGCATGAAGCCCTCCGCCGCCGGGTTGATCCGCACGATCCGATCGGCGGCATCAACCACCAGCGCCGGGACCGGCAGCGACGCCCAGAGCGGCTCCTCGGTGGTGTCCGTGCTCATGCCGCGCACCGCAGGCCGATGGCCTCGGGTAGAAGCTGCACCACCGCGTCCGGGGCGGCGGTCAGCACCCGGCGGCGCAAAACTTGCGGCGCGCCGGCGTGGTCCATGTACCAGCCCAGGTGCTTGCGCGCCACGCGCCCGCCCAACTCGCGCCCGT
Organism: Roseovarius sp.; assembly: GCA_016278295.1. Taxonomy (GTDB): domain Bacteria; phylum Pseudomonadota; class Alphaproteobacteria; order Rhodobacterales; family Rhodobacteraceae; genus Roseovarius. The sequence goes on from JADQCC010000056.1 coordinate 12,917, forward strand.
AGAAGGACAGTATCGCGTCGTGATGCGCCGCCGCCAGTTCCGCCAGCGCCGCGCCCTCCGGCACGCGGGGCGCGGGGGTGCCCCAGAGGTCCGCCGCCACCTGCGCCAGCAGCCAGGGCTTGCCTTGCGCGCCCCGTCCGATCATCACCCCGTCCGCGCCGCTCAGCCTCAGCGCCGCGCGCGCCGAGGCGCTGTCCACGATGTCGCCGTTGACCACCACCGGCACGCTGACCGCCTCCTTGACCGCGCGCACCGCGGCCCAGTCGGCGCGGCCCTTGTAGAACTGGCACCGCGTCCGTCCGTGCACCACGATCATCGACACCCCCGCCGCCTCGGCGCGGGCAGCGATCTGCGGGGCGTTGAGGCTCGCGTGATCCCAGCCCAACCGCATCTTGAGCGTCACCGGCACCGTGACCGCGCCCACCACTGCCTCGATCAGCCGCAGCGCGTGGTCAGGCGTGCGCATCAGCGCCGAGCCGGCGGCACCCGCACCGCGCGCCCGCGTCACCTTCTTGGCCGGGCAGCCCATGTTGATGTCGATGACCCGCGCCCCCTCGCCCGCCAGCATCCGCGCCGTCTCGGCCATCGGCGCGGCCTCGCAGCCCGCGATCTGCACCGATGTGTCGGCGGCGCCGAGGCCCAGTTCGGCCTTTTCGCGCACGCCGGGCCGCGCCGACAGCATCTCGCGGCTCGCGATCATCTCGCTCACCACCAGGCCGGCACCGAAGCCGCTCACCAGGTCGCGGAATGGCAGGTCCGTGATTCCGGCCATCGGCGCCAGCAGCACCGGCGGTGCGATCGCTCTGTCGGCAAGTAAGAACATCTGCCCAATCCCTGTGCAACGCCTCTCTTGTAGCCGCCCGCCCTGGCGTGCACAACGTGGCAAGGGGAGTTTGGCCACCTTGCCCAAGGGTGTGCCCAAAAATTAGGCATTTATGCCGCCATTGCGCTTGCGCGTGGCGCGACGTAATCAAGATGCCATGACACGCGCCGCCCTCATCGTCGCCGCAGGCCGCGGCACCCGCGCGGGCGGGGACCTGCCCAAGCAATGGCAGCCGCTCGCGGGCCGCCGCGTGCTCGATTGGACGCTGGCCGCGCTCGCCCCCCATGCCGCGCGTGTCGTCCTTGTGCTGCACCCTGACGACATGGACCGCGCGCCCGCAGGCGTCGAGACCGTGCCCGGCGGGGCGATCCGCGCCGCCTCTGTGCGCGCGGGGCTAGAGCACCTCGCGGCGCACGGGATCATGCCGCGCCATGTACTGATCCACGACGCCGCCCGCGCCACCCCGCCGCGCGGGGTGATTGAGAGGGTGATCGCCGCGCTCGACGCGGGCGCGCCCGCCGCCGCCCCGGCACTGCCCGTGACCGATGCGCTCTGGACCGGCGCGGAAGGCCATGTGACGGGCACGCAGGACCGTGCCGGGCTCTATGCGGCGCAGACGCCACAGGGGTTCGACTTCGCGGACATCCTCGCCGCGCATCGCGCCCATGACGGCACCGCCGCCGACGATGTCGCCGTGGCCCGCGCCGCCGGTCTTCCGGTGACGATCACACCGGGCGATGCGGACAATCTAAAGATCACCCACGCGGAGGATTTCGCGCGGGCGGACCGGATATTGGGGGCAACGATGGATATTCGCGTGGGCACAGGCTTTGACGTGCATCGCTTCGGGCCGGGGGATCATGTCATGCTCTGCGGCGTGGCCGTGCCGCACGAGCGCGGGTTGCAGGGCCATTCCGATGCCGATGTCGGGTTGCACGCGCTGACCGATGCGATCTACGGCGCGCTGGCCGAGGGCGATATCGGGCGGCATTTCCCCCCCTCCGACCCGCAATGGAAAGGCACCGAGAGCCATGTCTTCCTGCGCCACGCGGCGAGGCTTGTTGCCGACAAGGGGTTCAGGATCAACAACATGGACGTAACACTCATCTGTGAACACCCCAAGGTCGGCCCCCATGCGCAGGCCATGCGCGCGGCCATCGCGGGGGTGACCGGCGTGGCCCCTGACCGCGTCTCGGTCAAGGCCACGACGACCGAGAAGCTGGGCTTTACCGGTCGGGCCGAGGGCATCGCCGCGCAGGCAACCGTGACGCTGATGAAAGGCCCCGCATGACCCATCTCATTGCCACCTTTCTCTATGTCGGCCATCTGCGCCCGGCCCCCGGTACGTGGGGTTCGCTGGCGGCTCTGCCGGTGGCGTGGGCGCTGCACGGGCTGGGCGGGCCGGTGTTGCTCGGGCTGGGCGTTGTTGTCGCCTTTGCATCGGGATGGTGGGCTACCGCCTTGGAAACACGCGGAAAAGACGATCACGACCCCTCCGAGATCGTGATCGACGAAGTGGCTGGCCAATGGCTCGCCCTCTTGCCCGTCTCGGTCGGTGCGGCGCATGCCGGGGTGGCGATCACCGCGTTGTGGCCGGGCTGGGTGGTGGCCTTCGTGGCCTTTCGCCTGTTTGACATCTGGAAGCCGGGGCCGATCGGCTGGGCCGACCGGCGCGGCGATGCGCTGGGCGTGATGCTCGACGACATCCTCGCAGGTCTTGCGGCGGCGCTCTGCGTGATACTGGGGGCATGGGTCGCACACGGGGTATCCTCATGAAGATTGCCGCGCAAATTCTTGATATAGCACGAAAACATGGCGTAATGATCGCCACTGCCGAGAGCTGCACCGGCGGCATGGTGGCGGTGGCGCTGACGGATGTGGCGGGCTCTTCGGCGGTGGTGGAGCGCGGCTTCGTCACCTATTCCAACGCCGCCAAGACCGAGATGCTGGGCGTCTCGCCCGCCACCCTCGCCACCCACGGTGCCGTATCCGAGGAGGTCGCCCGCGAAATGGCCGAGGGCGCGCTCGCCCATAGCGGTGCGCAGCTAGCCGTGGCGATCACCGGCATCGCCGGACCTGGAGGTTCGGAGCACAAACCTGAAGGTCGGGTTTGCTTTGGGCTGGCCATGACGGGCCGTCCGACGCAGGCCGAGACGCGGGAGTTTGGGCCGCAGGGGCGCGCCGAGGTGCGCCGCCTGTCGCGCGATCACGCGCTGGCCTTGCTGGCCGAAAGCCTGCGTTGATTTTCTGCCCCTTATCGCCGCAAACGGCAAAATTTCTGCATAAATAAGTGACAGTTTGCAATTTGCCCGTGAATTGATCGTGGCGCTGCGGCATTGCCGCTTTTTTCCTCTCACGGACTGCGCTTCACCACATCCAACGCAAATGGGATGGGGATATTTTCCGATGAACGCAGCGGATACTGCCTGGATTATCGTCGCGACGGCGCTTGTGCTGTTCATGACCCTTCCGGGGCTGGCCTTGTTCTATGGCGGTCTCGTTCGTGCCCGGAATGTGCTCAGCGTCTTCATGCAGTGCTACGCGATTGCCTGCCTGATGAGCGTTCTGTGGTTCGTGGCGGGGTACTCGATCGCGTTCGGCGACGGAAACGCAATCTGGGGCGGTGCGGGCAAGGTGCTGCTGCTCGGCATCACCGCTGACAGCCTCTCGGGCACCCTGCCCGAGGTCCTGTTTTTCGCGTTCCAGATGACATTCGCGATCATCACCCCGGCCCTGATCGTGGGCGCCTATGTCGAGCGCATCGGTTTCGGCTTCGTGCTGCTGTTTTCGGCGCTCTGGATGCTGCTGTGCTACGCGCCCGTAGTACACTGGATATGGGGCGGCGGATTTCTGTCGGATGGCGGGATTTTCGGGGCCACGGGCGTCAGGGATTTTGCCGGTGGCATCGTGGTGCACGAAACCGCAGGCCTGGCCGCGTTGATCCTCGCCATCACGCTCGGGCCGCGCAGGAACCGCACCACCCCACCGCACAGCCCCGGCCTTGTCATGGTCGGGGCGGCGATGCTCTGGGTGGGCTGGTTCGGCTTCAACGGCGGCTCGCAGCTTGCCGCCGATGGCGGCGCGGCGATGGCCCTTACCGTCACGCATATCTCGGCGGCCGCGGCATCGCTCTCCTGGGCCTTGTGGGAAAAGATCAAATTCGGGCGCGCATCTCTTGTGGGTATGGTCACCGGCACGATCGCGGGCCTGGCGTCGATCACCCCCGCCAGCGGCTTCGTCGGTCCGGTCGAGGCGCTGATCATCGGGGCCGTGGCCGGTATCCTGTGCCAGGAGGCGGTCAACATGATCCGCGACCGGCTGAACATCGACGACACGCTCGATGTCTTTGCCGTGCATGGCGTCGGCGGTATCTTTGGCTCGGTGATGATCGCGGTCTTCGGTGCCGGAAGCTGGGTCGCGCAACTGGGATCGCTTGCCATTGTCGGTATATTTACCGCCGGGGTGACCTATGCCCTGATCAGGATCGTGGGGGCCATCACCCCGCTGCGCGTCGATGCGGAGACGGAAACCAACGGCCTCGACCTGAGCGTGCATGGCGAAAGGGCTTATGACATAACGAGTTAGGGCGGCCAGGGCGCGGGCGGTACGCGGCCCGCGCTCACCCGTAAAGCGCCTGCGCGCGGACCTCGAAGGCGCGCACGATCCGCTTCATCGCCTCGTGAAAGAACACCTCTGCCGCAGATTGCAAGAGCCTGTTCTTGAACGCGAAATCCACGTCGAAACTGACCTCGCAGCCACCTTCGGCCTCGGCAAAGAACCAGTTCGAGCGCATGTGCCGGAACGGGCCGTCGAGATACTCGGTCTCGATCCGTCTATCATCGGGCCAGAGCACCACGCGACTGCCGAATCGCTCTCGGAACACCTTGAAGCTGATGACGAGATCGGCCTCCATTACCTCTGACCCGTCCGCCTGCGGCGTGACCGCGCGCACCCGCGCCGCCGCTGTCCACGGCAGGAACTCCGGGTAGCGCGCCACATCGGCGACCAGCGCATACATCTGGTCTGCCGTGTAAGGCAGGTGGCGCGTTTCGGAATGTGATGGCATCGCGCCCCCCGGTTTTCCCGTGACAGTGGCGCGGTTTCTCCTAGACTGGGCGCGGATTTTCAAGGGGAAGACATGCCGCAGCGCAGCTATGTGATCGACAGGCTCATCTCGGCCAAGCGCATCGCCGCCCGCATCGAGGCGCTATCGCAGGAGATCGAGGCGGAATTCGCCGGGACGGAAAAGCTCGTGGTGGTGGGGTTGTTGCGCGGTTCGTTCATCTTCATCGCCGATCTGGTGCGCGAACTCGATCTGCCGGTAGAGGTGGATTTCGTGGAAACCTCGTCCTATGGCAACGCCATGGAATCGAGCCGCGAGGTGCGCATTCTCAAGGATTTGCGCGGTGACATCGCGGGGCGCGATGTGCTGGTGGTCGAGGATATCGTCGATACCGGATATACGCTCGCCCATGTGCTCAACCTTCTGCAAAGCCGCGAGCCCGCGCGCCTCAAGACCATCGCGCTGCTCGACAAGCCGTCGCGGCGCGAGGCGGATATACGGGCCGACTGGATCGGCTTTGAGATCCCCGATGAATTCGTCGTCGGCTATGGCATCGACTATGCACAGCGCGACCGCAACCTGCCCTATATCGGCACGGTGCGGTTCACCGATCCATGAACATAAACTGGCTCTTGCGGATGGCGCGATGGGCGCGCCGCCCGCCGGGGCCACGCACGGTGCGTCTGTGGCTCATAGTCATCGGCATTGGCCTCGCCGTGGCCGGAATCGAGCTTTTCTTCGGCTGGCCCGAAGCGCTCACGCTTGAGCCACGCCGCTCGATCATGCGGCCCTAAGCACGGCGCGCGCGGGGGTTGCTCACGTATCAATCTCCATGACTTGACCGCAGGGTGAACGAATTATCACTTTGAGAAAGGGGTAATCGGCGTAGACTTGCCTATATTGGAATTGGTCTTTTTCATCGGGGGAAACCATGTTTACGCAGGTGAAATCCGTCCTCGCCCTCATTGGGGCCCTGTTCCAGCGGCTTGCCGCAATCCTTCTCGTGCTGTCTGCCCTGGCGCTCGTGGCGGCCACCACCGCCGCTGCGGCCGGTGTTCTGCCGTGGCTGGAATTCGAGGTCGCGTTCGGCGGCGAAACCTACGCCAATGCCGGGCAAATTGCTCAGATCGGCGTGACGGTTTTGGCGGTGCTTTTGTGTTTCTACCTGCCGTCGAATGCCCGGATCATGGCGCTGGAGACCTCGCATCGCCGCTTTGATATCGGGATGCAGGACATCGCCCGCGCCTATCACGCGGCCCATGCCGCCGATCGTGAGGGCGTGTTTCGCCTGTCCTCGGAGTTCGACGCGGTGCGCGAGCGGCTGGCCTGGCTGCGTGAACATCCCGATCTCGGCGGGCTGGAGCCCGGACTTCTGGAGGTCGCGGCGCAGATGTCGCATATCAGCCAGGAGCTTGCCGACGTCTATTCCGAGGAAAAGGTGGCACGCGCGCGCCAGTTCCTGCGCCAGCGGCAGGAAGAGGTGGCCGCGTTCAACGACCGGATCGAACGCGCCAAGGCGGTCTCTCAGGAATTGCGGCACTGGGCGCACGAGGTCGAGCTGGAAGAGAGCGTCGCGGCGAGCCAGCTTGCCCGGCTGCGCGAGGATCTTCTGGCCGTGCTGCCCGAGCTTGGCATCGAGGAGGTGTTGCGCGCCGACGGCACTGTCGTCGATATCCCCCGCAAGGCCGCCGAATAGCGCCCGCCCTCGTGTTTCGCGTTTGACGGGCCGCCCGGGGTGGGGCATGTGATCGTGCATGGCCAAACCTTCCACCACATTCACCTGCACGGCCTGTGGCGCGGGTCACGCACGCTGGTCGGGGCGCTGCGATGCCTGCGGCGCGTGGAATTCCATCGCCGAGGAATCGCCCCTGTCGGCGGGACCGGCAGGCCGGAGCCTGGGGGCACGGCGCGGCGCGGCGCTCGCGCTCAGCGATCTGGCAACCGAGGAGGCCCCGCCGCCGCGCACCTGCTCGGGGATGGCCGAGCTCGACCGCGTGCTGGGTGGGGGGCTTGTGCCGTCGAGCGCGGTGCTGGTCGGCGGCGATCCCGGTATCGGCAAGTCCACGCTGCTGTTGCAGGCCGCCGCGCGGTTTGCCGGCGCGGGGCTCTCGACGCTCTATGTCTCGGGCGAGGAGGCCAGCGCACAGGTGCGGATGCGCGCCCAGCGGCTGGGGCTCGAAAGCGCGCCGGTGCGGCTCGCCGCCGCCACCAGCCTGCGCGACATCCTCACCACGCTGGATGCCGAGCGTCCCGATCTCGTGATCATCGATTCGATCCAGACCATGTGGTCGGACACGATCGAATCGGCCCCGGGCAGCGTCGCGCAGGTGCGCGCCGCCGCGCACGAGCTCACGAGCTTTGCCAAGCGGCGGGGCGCGAGTGTCATCCTCGTGGGCCACGTCACCAAGGACGGCCAGATCGCAGGGCCCCGCGTGGTCGAGCACATGGTCGATTGCGTGCTGTATTTCGAGGGCGAGCGCGGGCATCAGTTCCGTATCCTGCGCTCGGTCAAGAACCGCTTCGGACCGGCCGACGAGATCGGCGTGTTCGAGATGACGGGCGCGGGGCTGGCCGAGGTCGCCAACCCTTCGGCGCTGTTTCTCGCCGGGCGCGGCGCGCCGGCCCCCGGCTCTGTGGTGTTTGCCGGGATCGAGGGCACGCGGCCCCTGCTGGTCGAGGTGCAGGCGCTGGTGGCCCCCACGCCCCACGCCCAGCC
>JADQCC010000079.1 GCA_016278295.1 Roseovarius sp.
CGCCGCCCGCTTCTCTGGCAGGTAGCTGTATCGGTTGTAGGTCCCCGCCACGCCCTCAATAGCGTGGCCCAGGACGCGCTCAATGTGTTCCTGCGCCACCCCGAGGCGCGCCATGTGCGTGGCGGCGGAGCGGCGCAGGTCGTGCAGCGTCCAGCCCTCGACACCCGACAGCCGGTCCAGCCGGGCCTTGGCCTTGGAGAAGCCCGAGACGGGCCGCTTGCCCGCCGTGGTGGAGAGCATGAACGTGCCGCCGTTCCATTTGGGCAGGGCCTCGACAATCGCCAGCGCCGGGGCCGACAGCGGCACCACCTGCGGGCGGTCGGTCTTGTAGTGGCTGGCCGGGACCTCGAACGCCTGTTGGTCAGGCAGCAGCCAGCCGCGCTCAAGGTTGGCGACCTCCGCCCGGCGCTGCGCGGTCAGGATCAGGAGGCGCACCATCGGCCCGAACGGGTAGCCCATGTCATCCGCCGCTGCCCAAACCGCCTTCAACTCGTCCATGGACAGGACCCGCTCCCGGGGCGTGTAGCCCAGCTCGGGGCGGCGCATCCCCGCCACCGGGCTTGCGGCCAACAGGCCCCGGTCCACCGCCCAGTTGAACAGCTTGGTGACGTGCTTGCGCACCTCGCGCGCCGCGCCGGTCCCGTGCTCCATCGCAATGTCGTCCAGCAGCTCATGCGCCGCCGCCCGGTCGATGGTGTCGATGGGCTTCCCCTTCCACGCCGGGACCGCGTAGGTGTTGAGCAGCCGCTCGGTGTCCCGCCACTTCTGCGTGTGGGCCTTCGCGTGAAGCTCTATGAACCGGGCGCAGATCACCTCGAACACCCGCTCACCCTTCGCCCGGGCCTCGTCACGGCGCTTGTCCGCCGGATCGTCGCCCCGGTCGGCTAGGTCGATTGCAGCCCGCGCCCTGTCACGCGCCGCCTTGAGGTCAATCAGGGGATAGGCCCCGAGGGTCATCCGGCGCAGCGGCCCCCGGTTGCCGCCGGTCCCCCGGCCCGCGACCCGATACATCACAGACCAGCTCTTTTTGCCGCCCTCGGTGACGCGCAGGGCGAGCCCGGGGGTCAGGGTGTCGAACACCTCCAGCCGCTTCCCCTCCACCGGGGCGATCTTGGACACGGCCATCTCAGTCAGCTTCTTCTTCATCGCAGGCTCCGGGGTAACGGCGGGGTAACGGATCAGCGGGCTATTCGGCTTTACGGGCCGATACCACCGGAGCCGACTATAGCGTCCAAGTGCCTGCAAAAAAAGGGGTTTAGGCTATGCGCGGAGCCCTGCGGAAACCCCGGGAAACTGGCGGCCCGCTTCTTGGTAAGGGAGAGGTCGAGAGTTCGATTCTCTCCAGCAGCACCATTTGCGGCACCCACTTTCCCTGTTCGCGCCATCTTCTCCCATCGGGGCATTGCCCTCCGCCGCCGGGCCTGTAGGCTGCGCGTGGATATGGATGTGACAGGGAGGCAGGCAGATGATCGCAGTGAACCCCGAGAGATTTCTGGCCGATCTGCACCGGCTGCGCGCGTTCGGCGCGGCGGGAGTGGGCAAGGGCGTGGTACGTCCCGCCTATAGCGAGGCAGACATCGCGGCGCGGGACTGGCTGGCGGGTCGGATGCGCGAGGCGGGGCTGGTGCCGCATCTCGATCCGGTGGGCAATCTCTTTGGCCTGGCCGAGGGACGCTCGATCCTGCTGGGCAGCCATAGCGACAGCCAGCCCGAGGGCGGATGGCTCGACGGGGCGCTGGGCGTGATCGCGGCGCTGGAGGTGGCGCGCGCCGCGCAAGAGGCGGGTGGACCGCCGGTCTCTGTCGTGTCCTTTCAGGACGAAGAAGGGCGGTTCGGCGTCACCACCGGGAGCGCGATCTGGTCGGGAAACCTGTCGTTGGAGGATGCCGACCGGCAGACCGACCGCGAGGGTGTGCGCTTTGCCGAGGCGCGGGCGGGGATCGCGGAGCGGGCCGGGGATTTCGTCGATCCGGGGCGGTTCTCCGGCTTTGTCGAGATGCATATCGAGCAGGGCCCGTGGCTCTATGAGGCGGGCGAGGCGGCGGGCGTGGTTACCGATATCGTCGGCATCCGCGACATGCGGATTACCTATGACGGCGAACAGAACCACGCCGGCACCACGCCGATGCACCGCCGCCGCGACGCGTTCCAGGGGCTGGCGCGGTTCAACGCGCTGCTGAATGACCGGCTGCAGGGCGTGGTCACGCCGCAGACGGTGTGGACCATCGGCCATGTCCGGCTGCACCCGGATGCCCATTCCATCGTGCCGGGACGGGCGGTGTTTTCCATGCAGTGGCGCGACGGCGACGCGGACCGGCTGCGCCGGATGGAAGAGATCATCCGCGACACCGCCGCGGAGGTGGCGCGGGACGCGGGGCTAGGCGTGAGTTTTGGCGACCTGCTCGGGCTGGAGCCGATGCCGATGGACGCGACCTTGCGCGATGCGCTGTGCGACAGCGCCGAGGCGGTGGCGCCGGGGCGCTGGCGGCGGATGCAGTCGGGGGCGCTGCACGATGCCACCAACGTGGCGCGGCTGATGCCCGCGGCGATGCTGTTCGTGCCCTCGATCGACGGGATCAGCCATGCCTTCGCCGAGGATACCGACGAGGCCGACCTGGCGACCGGGCTGGAGGTATTGGCCGGGGCGGTGGGGCGTGCCGGGGGGTAATATCGTCACCGTCCGGTGTGACCGGCGGAAGTATGCCGGTCGCGCCCGGCGCGGCATTCAATAATCATCCTTCGTGCCCATCTGTCGGTCAGGACAAGATGGAGAGCGACATGGCACGCGAGCCGCAGCGCGACCGCGCCGAAGCTGAGATTCTCTACACCCATCACACGCCGCGCGACATTCGCGACAGGATCGCGTTGCGGGTGGTCAAGACCATGCGCGTCTTTGCCGACGCGTTCTTCTCTGCGCGCTACGGGCACCGCGCCGTGGTACTGGAAACGGTGGCGGCGGTGCCGGGCATGGTCGGCGGCCTGTTGCGGCATCTAAAGGCGGTGCGCCATATCCGCGACGACCAGGGCTGGATCCGCGATCTGCTCGACGAGGCCGAGAACGAGCGCATGCACCTGATGACCTTCATCCATGTCGCGCAGCCGACGTGGGTGGAGCGGCTGCTGATCATGGTGGCGCAGGTCGTGTTCTACAACGTGTTCTTCTTCACCTACCTGTTCGCCCCGCGGATCGCGCATCGCATCGTCGGCTATCTCGAGGAGGAAGCGGTGGTCAGCTACACGGAATACCTGGCCGAGATCGACGCCGGGCGGCAGGAGAACGTGCCCGCCCCGCGGATCGCCATCGACTACTGGGGGCTGCCCGAGGAGGCCCGGCTGCGCGAGGTGGTGATCCGCGTGCGTGCCGACGAGGCACATCACCGCGACACCAACCACGGGTATGCCAACCAGATCATGGAGGGGACCGATCCGTGAGCAGGATCACCCCCAGCGCACATCGCCGAGGAAGATGTAGCCGGCGCCGTAGATCGTCTTGATCAGGCGGGGGTTGCGGGGGTCTTCGCGCAGCTTGGTGCGCAGGCGCGAGATGCGCACATCCATCGCACGGTCAAAGCTCTCGCCCGCGGCGCCGCCCAGCGCCTCTTGCATCGCCTGCCGGGAGATGAGCCGCTTGGGCCGTTCGAGGAACAGCCGCAGCACCTCGCCCTCGGCATGGGAAAAGGGGGTTTCCGCGCCGCTGTCATCTTCGAGCACGTAGCGGTCGAAATGCGCGGTCCAGCCGTTGAAGTGCGCCACCTCGCCGGTCTGGGTGCTGGGCGTGCCGCGGCGCAGGCGGGCGCGGATGCGGGCCACCACCTCGGCCGGGTCGAACGGTTTTATGATGTAGTCATCCGCCCCCAGCTCCAGCCCGGTCACGCGGTCCTGCACCTGCGCGCGGCCCGATATGATGATCACCGTCGCCCCCTGTTCCAGCGCCAGCCGGTGCACGAGGCCGAGGCCGTCGCGGTCGGGCAATGACAGGTCGACGAGGCAGACATCGGGGCTCGCCTGCCTGAGCGCCGCCTCGAACTCTGTCGCGCGGCCGAACGTCATGGTGCGAAAGCCCGCCTCTTCCAGCGCCTCGGCGAGCATGGTGCGGATCGCGGGCTCGTCGTCGAGGATGGTCACGAGGGGGGCATTCGCGGCGGGGGTGGTCATGGGCGGTCTCCGGTGGACAGGGCGGCGTCGAGCTGCGCGGCGGTGAACGGCTTGCGCAGCACCGGGGCCACGTCCGCGGCGGCGCGGTGGAGCGGGTCGTCGGGCGGTAGCGAGGTCATCAGCACCAGCGGGCAGTCGCCGGGGCGGGGCAGGCGCGCGAGGTCGATGCCGGTGGCGCTGCCTTCCAGCACGATATCCGACAGGATGGCGGAAATCTCGGGCAGGTCGGCGAGAATGTCGGCGGCCTCGGCCACGCTCGCCGCCTCGATCACGCTGTGGCCCGCGCCGCGCAGCATGTCGCGCAAGGCCGAGCGCAGGTCGGGGCTGTCCTCGACCAGCAGCACGAGGCCGGGGGGGCGCGCATCGCCCGCGGGCCGGAGCGGCAGGCGCAGGGTGACGCAGCCGCCCGCGTCGGTATTGCCCAGCATGATGCGCCCGCCGGCGAGCTTGGTCATGTCGTAGACCATCGACAGGCCGAGCCCCGAGCCCTCGCCGCCCTTGGTGGTGAAGAACGGGTCGAGCGCGTGGTCGAGCGCCTCGGGCGAGAAGCCCGGGCCGGTATCGCCGACGGTGAATTCCAGCCACGTTTCCTGCACCGGGCGGACGGTGAGGGTGACCCGCCCCCGGCTGCCGCAGGCGTCGCGGGCGTTGAGCACGAGGTTCAGCAGCGAATCCTGCAACATGCCCGCGTCGAGCAGGTAGCGCCCCCCTGCCCCGTGCGTGTCGATGGCGAAGCTGATCCCCGAGGGCAGCGCCGAGCGCGCCAGCGTGTCGAGATCGGCGAGGAAGGCGGCGAGATCGGTGGGCACCGGATCGTGCTCGCGCGGGCCGGTCATGTCGGCGATGCGCCCGAGCAATCCGCCGCCGCGCCGGGCCGCCGCCAGCGTGGCGTCGATCAGTTCGCGCGCCTCGGCAGGCACCCCCATCCGCGCCAGCCGCGATTGCATGCCGAGGATGATGGTCAGCAGGTTGGAGAAATCATGCGCGAGGCCGGAGGTGAGCTGTGCTGCCATCTCGCGCCGCTTGGTCTGTTGCAGCGCGGCGCGCGCCTGGCTCTCGCGGGTGATATCCATCGACAGGATGTAGACGCCGCCCGAGATCGGGTCGGGCGTGAGCGCCACGCGGATGCGATGCGAGCTTGGCGGGTGGGTGAACTCGAACACCGAGGGTTCACCCGCGTAGGCACGCTCGAGATGCGGGCCGATCACCGCCCATGTTCCGGGGTCGAACACATCGGCGGCGTCCACGCCGATCGGGTCGGTGCGCGTGCCCGGCATCACCGAGGTCAGCCTTCGGTTGGAATAGGTATAGCGGCGGTCGTGCCCGACATGGGCGATATGGGCGGGCATCATCTCGGCGGTCAGCCGCGTGCGCGCCTCGGCCTCGGTGATCTGGCGCTTGGCCTCTTCGAGCGCGGTGATGGTGGCCTGAAGCTCGCGGTTGGCGGTGGCGAGATCCTCGGAATAGGCGAGTATCTGGTCCGACAGTTCCTCGGACCGGGCGCGCAGCAGCGCCTCTTGCCGCTTGGCCGGGGTGATATCGGTATAGACCGTCACCCACCCGCCCTGCGGCAGCGGCGTGCCCTCGACGCTGATGGTGCGGCCATTGGCGCGGGTGCGTTCCATGTAATGCGGCTCGAAGGCGCGGGCGGTCTCGACCCGCTCGGCGACGAAATCCTCCACGCGGCCCACATCGCCGTAGTCGCCGCGCCGGGCGAGGTAGCGGATGGTGGCGGCGAAATCCGCGCCGGGTGTCACCAGCGCATCCGGCAGCGCGAACATTTCCTGGAAGCGGCGGTTGCAGACGGCCAGCCGCAGGTCGCGGTCATAGATGGTGAGCGCCTGCTGGATGAGGTTCAGCCCGGCCATCGTCATGGCGTCGCGGTCGGTCGGCATGGGGCTAGTCTCCGGGGCGCGGGGCGGAGTGGATGGCGGGCACCGGGGCGACGGGCCGCGCGAGGGCCCGACAGTTTCTCGCAAGCCCCTCCGTCACCGCCAATCCCCCAGCCTCGTGTTGTCCCTACCCCCCTCTCCCCTAGCACCGCGCGCGGGGGGCGCAAAGGCCGTTCCCGGGCCGGTTACAATTCGTAAGGATTGCGACATGTTCAGGAAAAAGTTGACCGCCAGCAATATTCCCGCACCCTTGAGGCAAGAAGAATCGCGCACAGGGGCGCGGCCCGCATGGAGGATGCGGGTATAAGGGAGGAGAGAAATTTGGCACAGCCGTCACCAGCGGCGGATGGGGCGCGCTCCATTCCGGCGCTCTTGCAACGCAACGCCAGCCGTTTCGCGGGCCGCCACGCCTATCGCGAAAAGGAATACGGCATCTGGCAGACCTGGACCTGGGCCGAGGCCGCGGGCGAGATCGAGGCGCTGGCGCTGGGGCTGATAAATCTGGGCGTGAACGAGGGCGATTTCATCGCCATCATCGGGCGCAACCGGCCGCATTTCTACTGGTCGATGGTCGCCGCGCAATCGGTGGGCGCGATCCCCGTGCCGCTCTATCAGGACGCCGCCGCCGAGGAAATGGCCTATGTCATGGACCATTGCGGCGCGCGTTTCGCCATCGTCGAGGACCAGGAGCAGGTCGACAAGCTGATCGAGGTGCAGGACCGCCTGCACCAGCTTGAGCACATCATCTATGTCGATCCGCGCGGCCTGCGCAAATACGACCACCACAAGCTGCACCGCTTCATCGACATTCAGGAGCAGGGGCGCGCGGCCCATTACGAATTCATCGAGGATCTCAAGGCGCGGCGCGACAAGCTCGATTACGACAGCATCTGCGTGATGCTCTATACCTCGGGCACCACGGGCAAGCCCAAGGGCGTGGTGCTGAGCAACCGCAACATCATCGAGGCGTCGAAATCCTCGGCGGGGTTCGACAACCTGACCCGCGACGAGGAGGTGCTGGCCTATCTGCCGATGGCATGGGTGGGCGATTTCATCTTTTCCATCGGGCAGGCCTATTGGTGCGGTTTCTGCGTCAACTGCCCCGAGAGCGCCGACACGATGCAGACCGACCTGCGCGAGATCGGGCCGACCTATTACTTTGCCCCGCCGCGCGTGTTCGAGGGCCAGCTTACCAACGTGATGATCCGCATGGAGGATGCCAGCCGGTTCAAGAAACGGATGTTCGATCACTTCATGGCCGTGGCGCGGCGGGTGGGCCCCGATATCCTGGATGGCAAGCAGGTCGGCGGCATGGACCGGGTGCGCTATGCCTTGGGCAACCTGTTCGTCTTTGGCCCGCTGAAGGACACGCTGGGCCTTGGCCGGGTGCGGGTGGGCTATACCGCGGGCGAGGCGATCGGGCCGGAAATCTTCGATTTCTATCGCTCGCTGGGCATCAACCTCAAGCAGCTCTATGGCCAGACCGAGGCCAGCGTTTTCATCACATTGCAACCCGATGGCGAGGTGCGCAGCGACACGGTGGGGGTGCCCGCGCCCGGCGTGGAGGTGCGTATCGGCGAGAATGGCGAGGTCTATTATCGCGGCGCCGGCACGTTCGAGTATTACTACAAGAACGAGGAAAGCACCAAGAAGACCAAGGACGCCGACGGCTGGGTCGCCACCGGCGACGCCGGCTTTTTCGAGGAGGGATCGGGCCACCTGCGGATCATCGACCGCGCCAAGGACGTCGGAAAAATGTCCGACGGCAAGCTGTTCGCGCCGAAATACGTCGAGAACAAGCTCAAGTTCTTTCCCAACATCCTCGAAGCGGTGGTGTTCGGCAACGGGCGCAAGCAGTGCACGGCGTTCGTCAATATCGACCTGACGGCGGTCGGCAACTGGGCCGAGCGCAACAATATCGGCTATGCCTCCTACCAGGAACTGGCGGGGCATCCGCAGGTGCTCGAGATGATCCGCGGCCATGTCGAGGATGTGAACCGTTCCTTGGCCTCCGACCCGATGCTGTCGCATTGCCAGGTGCATCGCTTCATCGTGCTGCACAAGGAGCTGGATGCCGACGATGGCGAGATGACGCGCACGCGCAAGGTGCGTCGCGGCGTGATTTCGGAGAAGTTCGAGGACCTGCTGGTGGCGCTCTATGATGGGTCCGAGGAGGTATTTACCACCACCGAAGTGACCTACGAGGACGGGCGCAAGGGCAGCATTTCAGCGACGCTGAAGATCGTGAAGGTCGAGGTCGCGGTGGAGCAGGCAGCGAAGGTGGCGGCGGAATGAAGGACATGGACGCAGAGGGCTATACCACCGAGGACGGCCGCAAGATCGGCGGCGTGCTGATGGAGATGCGCAACATCACCCTGCGCTTTGGCGGGGTGGTGGCGATCGAGGATATCAGTTTCGATATCCGCGAGGGCGAAATCCGCGCGATCATCGGCCCCAACGGCGCGGGCAAGTCGTCGATGCTCAACGTGATCAGCGGCTTCTACAACCCGCAGGAGGGCGAGGTCTGGTACAAGGGCGCGAAGCGTCCGCAGATGAAGCCCTACCAGGTGGCGCAGCAGGGCATCGCGCGCACCTTTCAGAACATCGCGCTGTTCGAGGGGATGAGCGTGCTGGACAACGTCATGACCGGCCGCATCCGGCAGATGAGCGCGGGGCTGTTCGCGCAGGCGCTGTGGAAGGGCCGCGCGGAAGCCGAGGAGACCGCGAACCGCGCGGTGGTGGAGAAGGTCATCGACTTTCTGGAAATCCAGCACATCCGCAAGACGCCGGTGGGCCGCCTGCCCTATGGTCTGAAAAAGCGGGTCGAGCTTGCCCGCGCGCTGGCCGCCGAGCCGTCGATCCTGTTGCTGGACGAGCCGATGGCGGGGATGAACGTCGAGGAGAAGGAGGACATGAGCCGCTTTATCCTCGACGTGAACGACGAGTTTGGCACAACGATCGCCCTGATCGAGCACGACATGGGCGTGGTGATGGACCTGTCCGACCGGGTCGTGGTGATGGATTACGGCAAGAAGATCGGCGACGGCTCGCCCGACGAGGTGCGCAAGAACCAGGCGGTGATCGACGCCTACCTGGGGGTGGCACATGATTGACGGGGTGGCGCAAACGTCTTCTGACCAACGCGGCTCGTCTGGGGCGAGCTGTGAAGTTCAGGTGTCCCGCTCACAACCGGCCTGGCACGGGCGTCAGCCCGGGCCGCGCCCGACCCTGGCAGGACGCTTCAAGACGCCGCCTCGCGAGGCGGCCTTCCTGTCGAACCTTGCCGGGAGAATTTCGGTTGCTGTCTCACTCGCGCTCCTGCTGCCCGCCGCGGCCCATGCCGGGGCGTGGGCGGATTTCGAGACGCGCTGCCTGTCGGCGCTGGAAAACCAGGTGCCGCCGGTGGTGGCCGGGCTGGGGACGGGCGCGCGCGACGGGGATGTCGTGCGCTACGCGCTGACCGGGGGCCGGACCCTCGCGATCGAAACCGCCCCCGCCGACGGGATGCGGGCCTGTGTGGTGCGCGACCCTGGCGGCGCGCCGGTACCGGGGTTCGACACCTGGATCGCGGCGGCGGTGGAGGCGGAGCGTTACCTGCCCGTGGCCGAGGGCAAATGGCGCAGCCACCTGTGGATCGAGCCGGTGCTCGAAGTGCAGAAGACCATTGCGGACGGGGCAATCACCCTGCGAATCGTGGAGACATACCGTGAAGCCTGAGACGACGCGAACGCGCGCAATGGGAGAGGAGGCAGACCATGCCTGAACAGTTGATCTGGGGAATGGAGGTCTTTCTCAACGGCCTCATGTCCGGGGTGCTCTATGCGCTTGTCGCGCTCGGCTTCGTGCTGATCTTCAAGGCGAGCGGCATCTTCAACTTCGCACAAGGGGTGCTGGCGCTCTTCGCCGCGATGACACTGGTGGGGATCATGGACGGTCAGGTGCCGTTCAGCAACCTGATCAACGCGGTCTTTGGCACCGAGATTTACAGTTTCGGCTGGCACGTCCCGGCGCTGGCCGCGATCCTTCTGACGATGGTGGTGATGGTGGCGCTGGCCTGGGCCGTCAACTATTTCATCTTTCGCCACCTTGTCGGGCAGGAGCCGATCATCCTGTTCATGGCCACCATCGGTCTTGCCTATTTCCTCGAAGGATTCGGCGACATCATGTGGGGGGCCGATATCAAGAACCTCGACGTGGGCCTGCCGCAGGGCATAAACGCGACCATCGACGAGGTCACCTACAACATCTTCGGTTACGGCTTCTTCATCGACAATCTCGACCTGTGGGCGACGGCGGTCGCGGCGCTCCTGGTGATCGCGCTGGTGATCTTCGCGCAATATTCCAAGCATGGCCGGGCCATGCGCGCGGTGGCCGACGACCATCAGGCGGCGCTGTCGGTGGGTGTGTCGCTCAACTTCATCTGGGTGATGGTGTGGTCGCTGGCGGGGTTTGTCGCGCTGGTCGCGGGCATCATGTGGGGCACGAAATCGGGTGTGCAGTTCTCGCTGTCGCTGATCGCGTTGAAGGCGCTGCCGGTGCTGATGCTGGGCGGGTTCACCTCGATCCCCGGCGCCATCGTCGGCGGGCTGATCATCGGGGTGGGCGAGAAGCTGTTCGAGTTCTCCGTCGGCCCGATGGTGGGAGGCGCGACAGAGAACTGGTTCGCCTATGTGCTGGCGCTCATCTTCCTCGTGTTCCGGCCGCAGGGCCTGTTCGGCGAGAAGATCATCGAGAGGGTGTAGGGGCATGACTCACAAGTCGCGCATCAGCGTCGTCTGCATCGACTGCAAGACCGAAGACCTGACCGAGGCCACTGAATTCTGGTCAGCCATGCTGGGCAAGCATGGCGAGATCGACGAGCGTGGAAAATATGTTCAGTTCGACGGCCACACCGGCCACCCGAAGGTGCTGCTTCAGGCGGTCGACCATGAGCCGCGCGTGCATCTGGACATCGAGACCGATGACAAGGAGGCGGAGTGCGCGCGGCTGAAATCGCTGGGTGCGAAGGAAATCGACCGCATCCGCAGCTGGATCGTGATGGAGGCCCCCACCGGGCACCGGTTCTGTCTGGTTGGTCCGCAGGGAGATGACTGGCCCGGCGACGCGACCGATTTCGAAGGGGAAGACAACGGATGAGACAACTGATTGCCATCCTCAACGTGATCGCCTGGGCGGGGTTCTGGGCGTTTGGCTATCTGGCGCTGACCACAGAGCCGGACCGGACCGCCGAGATGGTCACCGCCGCCGTGCTCGCGGCGCTGGGCGGGGGCGCGGGGATGCTCGCCTTCTTCTGGCTGGTGCGCCACACCGAAGCGACGGGCTATGCCCGGCCCGCCAACCGCGCCGGGAAGCGCGACGACGATGAAATCCACGGGGAGGTTCTCTGAGATGTTTTACCGCGAGGCTGGAGATTTCAAGACCTCCTATACCGACGACAGCCAGACCTTTCCGATCAGGTTCGACCGCTACCGCTATTACGCGGTGCTGGTGGCGGCCTTTGCCGTGGTGCCGGTCGTCATCGACGATTACTGGGTAAACGCGGTGTTCCTGCCGTTCCTGATCTACGCGATCGCGGCGATCGGGCTGAATATCCTGGTGGGCTATTGCGGGCAGGTCAGCCTCGGCACCGGCGGCTTCATGGCGGTGGGGGCCTATGCGGTCTACAAGCTGATGACGGCCTTTCCCGAGGTGAGCATCTTTTTCCACGTCATCCTCGCGGGCGGGATCACGGCGGCGGTGTGCGTGCTGTTCGGCCTGCCATCGCTGCGGATCAAGGGGTTCTACCTGGCGGTGGCGACGCTGGCGGCGCAGTTCTTTCTTGTGTGGCTGTTCAACCGGGTGCCGTGGTTCTACAACTATTCGGCGTCGGGCCAGATCAGCGCGCCCGAACGCACCATCGCCGGCGTGCCGGTCACCGGGGCGGAAACCGCGCCCTGGGCGGCCTATCTCTTTTGCCTCGTCTTCGTGACGGCCTCGGCGCTGATCGCGCGCAACCTGACGCGCGGCATGGCGGGGCGCAAGTGGATGGCCATCCGCGACATGGACATCGCCGCCGAGATCATCGGCGTGAACCCCTTGAAGGCCAAGCTGTCGGCGTTTGCCGTGTCGGGCTTTTTCGTGGGTATTTCCGGCGCGCTGTTCTTTGCCGTCTATCTCGGCGCCGTCGAGGTGGGCGAGGCGTTCGGCATCAACAAGTCGTTCCTGGTGCTGTTCATGGTCATCATCGGCGGTCTCGGCTCGATCTTCGGCAGCTTTGCCGGGGCGGCGTTCCTGGTGCTTCTCCCGGTCCTGCTGAAGAACGTGCTGGTGGGCACGCTGGGCTGGCCCACCGATCTTGCCGCGCATCTGGAGCTGATCATCGTGGGGTCGTTGATCATCGTGTTCCTGGTGGCCGAACCGCACGGGCTGGCGCAGCTGTGGCGCGTGGCGAAGGAGAAACTGAGGCTTTGGCCCTTCCCCTACTAGGGGCGGGCCATCGGTGGGCCGCAAACCCACCCTACGAGGTTGGGCGCAGGAGATCGCGTTCAAGGAAAGACATCGGATAAACCAAGGGAGGACAAGACCGATGAAACAGAGACTCATGGCAACCGCGCTGGCGGCGGCGATGGCGGCAGGACCGGCGCTCGCCGATCTGACCGTCGTCGATACCAGCTATCGCACCGGCCCCTATGCCGCGAACGGCATCCCGTTCTCGGACGGCTACCAGGACTATTTCACCCTGCTGAACGAGCGTGACGGTGGCATCGGCGGGGAGAAGATCAACCTCGTGGAATGCGAGACCGGCTACAACACCGAGAAGGGCGTCGAGTGCTACGAGGCCACCAAGGGCGAAGGCGGCGGCGCGCTGGTCTATCAGCCGCTCTCGACCGGCATCACCTATCAGCTGATCCCCAAGGCCACCGCCGACGGCATCCCGCTCCACACGATGGGCTATGGGCGCACCTCGGCCAAGAACGGGTCGGTGTTCAAGTGGGTGTTCAACTATCCGGCCAACTACTGGGACGGGGCGAGCCTTGCCGTCACCCATATCCTCAACCAGGAAGGTGGCGACATCAGCGGCAAGAAGATCGCGCTGGTCTATCACAATTCCGCCTATGGCAAGGAGCCGATCCGCACGCTGGAGGAACTGGCGAAGAAGCACGGTTTCGAGCTGACGCTGCTGCCGGTCGATCACCCCGGTCAGGAGCAGAAGTCGCAATGGCTTCAGATCCGCCGCGAGCGGCCCGATTATGTGCTGATGTGGGGCTGGGGCGTGATGAACCAGGTCGCGATCCAGGAGGCGGTGAACATCCGGTTCCCGATGGACAAGTTCATCGGCATCTGGTGGTCGGGCTCGGAGAACGATGTGAAGGCGGCCGGGGCCAAGGCCGATGGCTACAAGGCGCTGACCTTCCACAACCTCGGATCGGACTATCCGGTTTACGACGACATCCAGAAATACGTCGTCGATGCGGGCAAGGCCGCCGGCGCGGGCGATCAGATCGGCACCGTGCTCTATAACCGGGGCATGTATGCCGCAGTGCTGGCCGCCGAAGCGATCAAGACCGCGCAGGAGATGTCTGGCGTGAGCGCGATCAACTCGGAACAGATGCGCGACGGCATGGAGAACCTCGAGATGACCGACGCGAAGATGGCCGCGCTGGGCCTGCCGAATTTCGGGCCGGAGTTCACCGTGTCCTGCGAGAACCACGGCGGTAACGGCTATGGCGCCGTGTCGCAGTGGAATGCCGAGGCGGGCGAGTTCGAGCTGATCACCGACTACTACCAGTCGGATCAGGAGATCATCTCGAAGCTCGTGGTCGAGGATTCCAAGCAG
Source organism: Roseovarius sp. (assembly GCA_016278295.1). Classification (GTDB taxonomy): domain Bacteria; phylum Pseudomonadota; class Alphaproteobacteria; order Rhodobacterales; family Rhodobacteraceae; genus Roseovarius. The sequence continues at coordinate 13,864 of JADQCC010000079.1, forward strand.
TTCGCCGAAGAGAACGGTATCGAGCCGCGCTGCTGAGGCCACCACCATGTCCGGCCGCCGCGACCCGGTGGCGGCCGGACGATCTGGGTATTTTTGCCAAGAAGAAACCGGGACGCACGCCCTGAAACGGGGCGGGCGCGGCCTGATGAAACGGAGCCTGGGCGATGCTGGATGCAGGAAAGACCGACGAGGCGCTTCTCGAGGTCAACAATATCGAGGTGATCTACAACCATGTGATCCTCGTGCTGAAGGGCGTCAGCCTGAACGTGCCGAAGGGCGGGATTACCGCGCTTCTGGGCGGCAACGGCGCGGGCAAGACCACGACGCTCAAGGCCATTTCCAACCTGCTGAAATCCGAGCGCGGCGAGGTCACCAAGGGTTCGATCCGCTATCGCGGCGAGCGGGTGCAGGATCTGCTGCCCTCCGATCTCGTCAGGATGGGGGTGGTGCAGGTGATGGAGGGGCGGCACTGTTTCGAGCACCTGACCATCGAGGAAAACCTGCTGACCGGGGCCTATACCCGCGGCATCGGCCGGGCCGAGCTCGATGCCGATCTCGAGATGGTCTATGACTATTTCCCGCGCCTGAAGGAGCGCCGCCGCAGCCAGGCGGGCTATACCTCGGGCGGCGAACAGCAGATGTGCGCGATCGGCCGCGCGCTGATGGCGCGGCCCGAGACGATCCTGCTGGACGAGCCGTCGATGGGGCTGGCGCCGCAACTGGTGGAACAGATTTTCGAGATCGTGAAGTCGCTGAACGAGAACGAGGGCTATACCTTCCTGCTGGCCGAGCAGAACACCAACGTGGCGCTGCGGTTCGCGCATCACGGCTATATCCTGGAATCGGGGCGCGTGGTGATGGACGGCCCCGCCGACGCGCTGCGCGAGAACCCGGACGTCAAGGAATTCTATCTCGGCGTGTCGGACGAGGGGCGCAAATCGTTCCGCGACGTGCGCAGCTATCGCCGCCGCAAGCGGTGGCTGAGCTGAGGGGGTCAGTCTTGCAACAGCTTGCCGCGCATCTCCTCGATCAGATCGAGCGCCTCGGCCCGCGTGTTGCGGATGTTGGGGCGGAAGCCCTGGCTTTCGGCGCGCAGGCGGATGTCCTGCTCGGTCTCGGAACCGGCGGCATACCGCGCCGATCCAAGCGATGCCGCCTCGTTGAGCCGCTTGCCGCGATGCGCGTAGCGCACCCATGCCGCGGGCAGGATCCGGCAGACGTTGAGGTTGACGAGGAAGAACCACTTGCGGCCGGTGTCGCGGATGCGGGCCTCGATATGGTCGTAGACATGGTCGACATCGCGCCCGTGGTGGAAGGTGAAATCCGAGAAATCCGCCGCCATGATGCGCCGGCCGGGATCGAAGCTGATCCGGCGCGCGATCTCTTCGGCGCTGTGGCTGGGGGCGCGGATCACGCGCTTGCGGCGCGTGCTGGGGAAACCGGCGATGCGGTCGAGCGCGGCCTCGCGACTCGGGCACAGGTTGGGGTCGAAGGTATCGGTATCGGCGGCGCGTTCGATCTGCTGGCGGGTGTCGTCGGAGGCGTCGAACCGCACCGAGCCCATCGAATGCGCGTAGTTGAGCGCGCGGCCGCGGCGCGAATAGGCGATCCATGCCGCCGGGTCGATGCGGGTGCCGTTGAGGTTGACGAGGAAGAACCAGAGATCTTCGCCGGTCTCGCCGATGCGTGCCTCGAGCCGGTCGTAGACCCGGTTGACGGTGGCGGAAGCTTCGAAATGGAGCCCCGAGAAATCGGCCTCCATCACCTGGATGTCTGGGTGAAAGGAAATCCGGCGGTCAATGGCGGCATCGTCGAGCGCCGCGGGCGCGTCTGTCGGGGTCGTCATGGCGGGGCCTCGGGCAGGATATGTGTTCGGTATACAAAAGTGCACCGTTTATGCGCCGAACGCCGGTTTCAAACAATTGGTCAAGCTGTCGCAACGTAAGGCGGCAGGCAGAGGATGACGCGATGACCCAGTATTTCGACGAGTTGGAGACGCGCAGCCGCGCGGCGCGGGCCGAGGCGCTGGCGCGCGCCCTGCCCGCACAGATCGCCCGCGCGCAAGCCTTGCCCGGCTATGCCGGTGCCCTCGACGGGATCGACGCGGCACGGGTAACGGATGCGGGCGCGCTCGCCACGCTGCCGGTGTTGCGCAAGTCCGACCTTGGCCGCGCGCAGGGCGCGGCGGCCCCGTTCGGCGGGCTGACCGGTCTGCCTGCCGCAGGATTCGCCCACATCTTTCAGTCCCCCGGCCCGATCTATGAGCCGGGCGGGGTGAGCCATGACTGGTGGCGGATGGGCCGCTTTCTGCATGCCTGCGGTGTGGGGCCGGGCGATATCGTGCAGAACTGTTTCGGCTATCACCTGACGCCCGCCGGGATGATCTTTGAGAACGGGGCGCGGGCGGTGGGCGCGGCGGTGCTGCCCGCGGGCACCGGGCAGACCGAGTTGCAGGCGCGCGCGGCGCATGATGTGGGCGTGACCGCCTATGCCGGGACGCCCGATTACCTGAAGGTGATCCTCGACAAGGCCGCGGAGATGGGTCTCGCGCTGAACATCACGAGGGCGGCTGTGGGCGGCGGCGCGCTGTTTCCGTCGCTGCGCGCCGAATATGCCGAGCGCGGCATCGCCTGCCTGCAATGCTATGCCACCGCCGATCTGGGCAATATCGCCTACGAGAGCGCGGCGCAGGACGGGATGATCGTGGACGAGGGCGTGATCGTCGAGATCGTGCGCCCCGGCACCGGCGATCCGGTCCCGCATGGCGAGGTCGGCGAGGTGGTGGTGACCACGCTCAACCCCGATTATCCGCTGATCCGCTTTGCCACCGGCGACCTGAGCGCGGTGATGGAGGGGACAAGCCCGTGCGGACGCACCAACATGCGCATCAAGGGCTGGATGGGCCGGGCCGATCAGACCACCAAGATCAAGGGCATGTTTGTGCGCCCCGAGCAGGTGGCCGCCTTGGTGGCCCGTCATGACGGGATCGGGCGCGCCCGCGTGATCGCCAGCCGCGAGGGCGAGGCGGACGTGATGACCGTGCGCATCGAGGCGGCGGAGGGTGAGGCCGATCACTATGCCGGGGCGGTAAGCGAGGTGCTCAAGCTCAAGGGCCGGATCGAGATCGTGCCGCCGGGCAGCCTGCCGAACGATGGCAAGGTGATCGAGGATTTGCGCAGTTACGAGTGAGTTTGTAGGGTAAAGGCATGTCGCGACGTAATCTTTTCCCGGTGGTCTTGTGGCTTTGTGTGGGGGCGGCGCCATCGCTTGCCGCCGACCTGGCATTGATCCTCGATACCCATGCGCAGGGTGACCGGCGTTCGGCGGTGGCGTTCGACCCGGGCGCGGCGCTGGAGCAGGCCGGGTTCGAGGTGGTGGCCCCCGCGGGCGAGGGCATCGCGCCGCTGCGCGCCGCCGCGCTCGATCTCGAAGCGCGGATCGCAGCGGGGGACGTGGCGCGGCTGGTAATCCTCGCCGCCGGAGAGATGGCCGGGGACGGGCAGGACAGCTGGCTGTTGCCGGAGGGTGTGGGCACGGTCTCGCGGCTGCGGGTCGGCGCGGCGGGACTATCGGTCAATGCGCTCTCGGCGATCGCCGGGGCGGTGGAGGGGCCTGCCGTGCTGGTTCTGGCGCCCGAGGAGGGCGAAGCGGCGGGCGCGGGGCTGACACCGGGGCTGTCGGGATTTTCCGAAGCGCCGGGCGTGACCTATGCCACCGGCCCGCGCAAGGGCATCGCCGCGCTGCTGGGCGGACCCTTGCTCGCCCCCGGCACGAGCTTTGCCGGGGTGGCGCGCGCGGCGCCGGACGGCGTCATCCTGTCGGGCAACCTGTCGGGCGAGGCCGGCCTGATGGGGCCGGGGCCGGACATGGTGCCCGAGGCGCAGCTGGCCGAGGCACGCGAGGACGGCTTCTGGCGGGCGGTCGAGACGCTGGACATGGTGGCAGCCTATGACGCCTATATCGCCGCCTATCCCGAGGGGCGTTACCTGAGCCAAGCACGGGAGCGCCGCGACTGGCTGCGAGACGCGCCCGAGCGCGAGGCGCGCGCCGCCGAGGAGGCGCTGGGCCTGACCCGGGCAGAGCGGCGGGACGTGCAGCGGTGGCTGGCGGTGCTGCGGGTCTACGAGCGGGGGATCGACGGGATATTCGGGCGCGGCACGCGCGGCGCGATCGCCGCCTGGCAGGAGCGGGCGGGCGTGGCGCCGACCGGCTATCTGGATCGCCGCGGCCTGGCGCGGCTGCGCGAGGACGCGGCAGCGCGGCAGCGCGAGATCGAGGCGGAAGAGCGGCGCGCCCGCGAGAAGGAGGAGCGCCGCGACCGCGCGTACTGGCGCGACACCGGGCGCGGCGAGGACGAGGCCGGGCTGCGCGCCTATCTCGAGCGCTATCCCGAGGGGCTTTTCGCCGAGGAGGCGCGCGCCCGGCTCGACGAGATAGAAGAGGCCCGCCGCGACGCGGCCGACCGGGCGGCGCGCGCCGACTGGCAGGCGGCGCAAGAGGCCGACAGCGCCGAGGCCTATGCCGCCTTTCTGCGCGATCACCCCGAAAGCCGCTTTGCCGAGGAGGCGCGGGCGCGGCTCGATGAAATCGAGCAGGGCCGCGCCGAGGACCAGGCCATCGCGCAGGCGCGCGAGGAGGAGCGGATCTATGCCGGGGCCGAGGTGGTGCGTATCCTGGTCGAGCGGCGGCTGACGCAGGTCGGGGCCGAACCGGGGCCGGTGGACGGCCGGTTCACCGAGGAGACGCGCGCGGCGATCCGCCGATTCCAGCGCCGTCGCGGCCTGCCGGTCACGGGCCATGTCTCGCAGGCGACGGCGGCGGCGCTGATGGGGATGCGCTGAACGGCGTCAGGTGAAGCGGTTGGCGTCATAGGGGGCGAGATCCAGATTGGGGCGCTTGCCACCGATCAGGTCCGCCACCATGCGCCCGGTTCTCGGCCCCGCCGTCAGCCCGACATGCTGATGCCCGAAGGCGGCAAAGACGCCCGTCGCGCCAACCTCGCCGATCAGCGGCAGGCTGTCGGGGGTCGAGGGGCGCGGGCCCATCCATTCCTCTGCCGTCTCGAACCGCAGATCGGGAAAGACGCGGGCGATTTCGCGCCGGATCATGGCAAACGGCGCGCGCGACGGCGGTGCGTCGGGATTGCCCAGTTCCACCGTCCCGGCGCAGCGCAGCCCGGTGGCCATCGGCGTCACCGCGAACTTGCCCCGTGCCATCATCAGCGGCTGGCGCGGCAGGGCCGAGGGCCGGGCGAGGTGCAGGTGATAGCCGCGCTCGGCGGCCAGCGGCACCTTGAGCCCGAGTTTCTTCATCAGCGGCGCGGACCATACCCCCGCCGCCAGCACCGCCGCATCGCAGGCCAGGGGGCCCTGATCGGTCAGCACCTGCGTGATGCGCCCGTCGGCGAGGGTGACATCGCGCGCCTCGGCTTGCAGGTAGCGCCCGCCTTCGGCCTGAAAGACGATGGCGAGATCGGCCATGTAGGCGCCGGGATCGCGCACATGCCCCTGCCCGCGCAGCATCGCGAGGCATCCGATGGCGGGGCCTGCGAGCGGCTCGGCCTCCTGCACCGCCGCGCCCTCGATCACCTCGGGGATGAACCCCGCCTCGCGCTTGACCTGCCAGCCGTAGGCATCGGCCTCATAGGCGGCGCGGCTGTCATAGGCGTAGGCGAGATCGCTGGTCGCGAGCCATTTCCCGGCCTCGGTGCCGCGCACCAGCGCGCGGTGCTGATCGACGCTGTCGCTGACTAGCGGGATCAGCCCCTGTGTCATGCGCGCGGCGTCGCGCGGGTTGGCGTTGCGCGCGAACTGCCACAGCCACGGGGCGAGGCGCGGCAGGTCGCGCCAGCGGAGCCACAGCGGCGCACCGGGATCGGCGAGATACTTTAGCGCCGTGGTCAGAATGCCCGGCGTGTTGACCGGCACAACGGCCCATTGCGCCATCAGCCCGGCATTGCCCTGCGATGCCCCGGCGCCGGGTGCATCGCGGTCGATGAGCGTGACGCGGTGGCCCGCCCGGATAAGCCATATGGCCGAGGCGAGGCCGCAGATGCCGGCGCCGATGACGACGATGGTGCGGGGATGGTTCATGCGCGCGGGGCTCCTTCGGGGCGGTGGTGCGCCGCCAAGGAAGCCCAGCCCGCGCGCCGGTGCAAGCCTTGTTATGGCATAGGGGGGTGAAAAGGGCCTGATGCGGACGTTGAACGTCAAGCGCTGAGCCGCGCCATCGCATGTCTGCGGGCAGGCGACCCGACGGTTTTTCAGTGCGCTTTATTTCTGCTTTTCCGCAAAAGATTTAGTCGGCGCGCTGGCTTAACCATATCGCCTGTCCGTCACGCCAAAGGCGTGCCGATACAGGTTGGCGCACCTC
>JADQCC010000325.1 GCA_016278295.1 Roseovarius sp.
AAGAAAGTTTAAAACTTTCTTGTACGGAATCTTTTCAAGATTCCGTTCGTCAACGGTGGTTCAAGGCCAAAACTCTCCCCGCTCAAACGTGCTGCGCCCCGTTGATCTCGATCTCCGTGCCCGAGATATAGGCCGACGGCGACGTGCACAGGAAATAGACCGTGTCGGCCACCTCGCGCGGCTCGCCAAGCCGGCGCATCGGGATCGTGTCGGCAAGCTCCTCGGTGCCCGGCGACAGGATGTCGGTACGGATCTCCCCCGGCGCGATGGCGTTCACGCGCACGCCCAAAGGCCCGAAATCATGCGCCATCTCGCGCGTGAGCGCCGCCAGCGCCGCCTTTGACGTGGCATAGGCCGCACCCGCAAAGGGATGCACCCGCCCGCCCGCGATCGAGGTGACGTTGACCACCGCCCCCTTGGCCTCCGCCAACTCGTCGCGCAGGCTGCGCGCCAGCACGACAGACGCAAAGAAATTGACGTGAAACACATGGCCCCATGTCCGCAGGTCGGTGTCGAAGGTATTGAGCCGCCCACCCTCCGGCCCCTTGGGCGAAATACCGGCGTTGTTGACCAGCGCATCGAGACGGCCACCCAGCATCCCGCGGATCACCTCGACCTTCCCGATCACGTCGTTGGGATTCGCGAGATCGATCTGGATATGGTTCGCCGCGCCGCCACCCCAAGGGCATTCCTGCGGAAACGGGTGGCGCGAACAGGTGATCACCCGCCAACCCTCGTTATTGAACCGGCGCACTGTGGCATGGCCGATTCCCCGGCTCGCGCCGGTCAGAAGCAAGGTACGCGTCATGGTCATGGCGATCTCTCCGGCATGGACCTTTGCACCCTAGCCCGACTGCGGCCGGGATCAACGGCTCTTGGCACGCCACGGCGCAGCGGCTAACAAGTGCGGGCGCGTGACCCCGGAGACAGGAATGAAGGCCCGAGACATGAACCGCGACTGGATCGCCACCGCCCGCACCCTTTCCGAGGCGCTGCCCTACCTCCAGCGCTATACCGGTGCCATCGTGGTCATCAAGCTCGGTGGCCACGCCATGGGCAGCGCGCAGGCGATGGCCGAATTCGCCCGCGACGTGGTGCTGATGCGGCAGGTGGGGGTCAACCCGGTGATCGTCCACGGCGGCGGACCGATGATCAACGAGATGCTCGCCCGGCTCGATATCCGCTCGGATTTCGTGGGCGGCAAGCGTGTCACCGATGCCGCCACGATGGAAGTGGTGGAAATGGTGCTCTCGGGCACCGTCAACAAGCGCATCGTGCAGGCCATCGGCGGGCAGGGCGGGCGCGCGGCGGGGCTTTCGGGCAAGGATGCCGGGCTCATCGCCTGCACCCCGGCCAGCGCCGATCTCGGCCTCGTGGGCGAGCCCTCCGCGATCGACCCGACGATCCTGCACACACTCTTCGACGCGGGCGTGATCCCGGTCATCGCGCCGCTTGGCGGCGGCCCGAATGGCGAGACCTACAACATCAACGGCGACACCGCCGCCGGGGCCATCGCCGCGGCGCTGCGCGCCGACCGGCTGCTGCTGCTCACCGACACCGACGGCGTGCTCGACGCCGAGGGCCACGTCGTGACCGAGCTCACCCCCGAGCAGATCCGCGCACTCACCCGCGAAGGCGTGATCGCGGGCGGCATGATCCCCAAGACCGAAACCGCGCTCGCCGCCATCGCCGGCGGTGTGCGCGCAGTGGTCATCCTGGACGGGCGGGCCCCCAACGCCACGCTGCTGGAATTGTTCACCGAGCATGGCGCCGGGTCGCTCATCCGCGACGGGGCGGCGCCCTTGACGAAACGGCCCCCGGCCTAGCTCTCCGGCATGACATCCCGGCCCGCGCTCACGTCTATCGCCACCAAGGCCCGGGGCCACGCCCTCGCCCCGCTGGGCGCGCTGCACCTCGAACCGGACGAGCTGCCGGGATACACCAGCCTCGTGTTGCTTGGCCCCGCCGGGCCAGGCTTCTGGCCGCATGTCACCGCCGCGCCCGAATTTGCCGACGGCGCGCCCGACCCGCTCGACCGCTGGTCACGCCGGGTAATCGGCGCGCTGGCGCGCGATCTCGGCGCGCGGGCAGTCTTTCCCTTCGACGGCCCGCCCTGGCCGCCCTTCACCGGCTGGGCACGGCGCAGCGGGCGGGCGTGGCCCTCGCCGGCCGGGCTTCTGGTGCATGACACCACCGGCCTGATGCTGTCCTATCGCGGCGCGCTCGCCCTGCCCCACCGGATCGACCTTCCGCACGCCGCCGCGCGCCCCTGTGACACCTGCGAGGGCCAGCCCTGCCGCACCGCCTGCCCGGTGGGCGCGCTGTCGCCCGATGGCTACGACGTACCCGCCTGCAAGGCCGATCTCGACCGGCCAGGCAACGACTGCATGGCGCGCGGCTGCGCCGTGCGCCGCGCCTGCCCGCTCAGCCGGGGCGCGGGCCGGGCCGAGGCGCAATCCGCCTTCCACATGGGATACTTCCGATGAAACGCCTGATCCTCATGCGCCACGCCAAGTCCGATTGGGGCGACCCGGCGCTGCCCGACCGCGACCGTCCCCTCAACGCGCGCGGCCGCCGCTCGGCCACCGCGCTCGGCGACTGGCTGCGCGCGAAGGACGCGGTGCCGGATCAAATCCTCTGCTCCTCGTCCGAACGCACGCAAGAGACCTGCGCACGCCTGAACCTGCCGCTGGCCCCCGGGCTTCACGACGCGCTCTACCTCGCCGAGGTGCCGGACATGCTTCGGCTGCTGCGCGGCGCCACCGGTTCGCAGGTGCTGATGCTCGGCCACAACCCGGGCATCGCCGAATTCGCCGCCCGTCTCGTCGCCGCACCGCCAGACCACTCCCGCTTCGGTGACTACCCCACCGGGGCGACACTGGTCGCCCGCTTCGAGATCGACGACTGGGCCGATGTCGCCCCGGGCACCGGCACGGCGCTGCACTTCGCCATCCCGCGAGACCTGATCTGAGCGCGGGTCTGGCATCTACCGCGGCTCGATCCCACGGGTCTGACGGCAAAGGGGCGGCCCGCCGGACCGCCCCTTCACCGTTCCCAAAATACTCCGGGTGAGTCGCGTCTCGCGCGACGGGGGCAGCGCCCCCTTGCTCTCTCAGTGCCCCAGAATCTGGCTCAGGAACAGCTTGGTGCGCTCGCTCTTGGGGTTGTTGAAGAACTCCTCGGGCTCGTTCTGTTCGACGATCTGCCCCTGGTCCATAAAGATCACCCGGTTCGCCACCTTGCGGGCAAAGCCCATCTCGTGGGTCACGCAGAGCATGGTCATGCCTTCCTCCGCCAACTCGATCATGGTGTCGAGCACCTCCGAGATCATCTCGGGATCGAGCGCCGAGGTGGGCTCGTCGAACAGCATGATCCGCGGCTTCATGCACAGCGATCGGGCGATCGCCACCCGCTGCTGCTGCCCGCCCGAAAGCTGGCCGGGATACTTGTCCGCCTGTTCGGGGATCTTGACCTTGGTGAGGAAATGCATCGCGATTTCCTCGGCCTCGCGCTTGGGCGTCTTGCGCACCCAGATCGGCGCCAGCGTGCAGTTCTCGAGGATCGTCAGGTGCGGGAACAGGTTGAAATGCTGAAACACCATCCCGACCTCCGAGCGGACCCGGTCGATGTTCTTGATGTCGTTCGACAGCACCGTGCCATCGACGGTGATTGACCCCTTCTGATGCTCCTCCAGCGCGTTGATGCACCGGATGAGCGTCGATTTCCCCGAGCCCGAGGGCCCCGCGATCACGATCCGCTCGCCCTGATAGACCGTCAGGTCGATATCGCGCAGCACGTGGAACGCACCAAACCATTTGTTCATCTTGCTGATCTCGACGGCAACCTCGTCGGAGACCTTCATTTGTGCTTCTGCCATTTGTGCTTCTGCGGCCATGTCGATGACCCTCCTTACCGGTGATCGGTCTGAAGCTGACGCTCCAGCCATTGCGAATATTGCGAGATGCCGTAGCAGGTGATGAAGAACAGCAGCGCGGCAAAGCCGAACAGTTCCCAATAGACGCCGTTCCATTCCGCCGAGGCGAGGATCGGGCCGCGGATCATGCCGACGATGTCGAACATCGAAATGACCGAGACCAGCGTGGTATCCTTGAACAGCCCCACGGCGACGTTGACGATGCCGGGGATCGAGATTTTCAGCGCCTGCGGCAGGATGATGAACTGCATCGACTGCGCGTAATCGAGCCCGAGACTGTCAGCCGCCTCGTATTGCCCGCGCGGCAGCGCCGCGAGCCCGCCCCGGATCACCTCGGCGATATAGGCCGAGGCGAACATCGTGATCATGATGATCACCCGCAGGATCAGGTCGAATGTCGTACCCGGCGGCAGGAAATACGCCAGCACCACGTTCGCCACGAACAAGAGCGTGATCAGCGGCACACCGCGGATAAACTCGATGAAGACCACGCAGATCCACTTGATGATCGGCATGTCGGATTGCCGCCCCAGCGCCAGCATGATGCCGAAAGGCAGCGACAGGGACACGCAGACCACCCCCAGCATCAGGTTGACCATGAAGCCGCCCATGTCGCGCGACGCCACCGGCTCGAGCGCCAGGAAACCCGCCGCTGACCCGGTAACGAATCCTGCGATCCACCAGAATACCATCGCCCCCACGATCCCGGCGAGCACCGCGACACCGGCGCTGACGGTCAGGGTGCGCCGGTAGACGAGAACGCCGAACAGCACGCCGAGAAGCGCCATGACCGGTACAATGATCGACCCGCCCCAGATCAGCCAGTAGGCGATGAACGGGTAGAGCCCGGTAAAGATCAGCAACTGGTGTGGCAGGAACTTGACGAACAGCACCGGCGCGATGGCCACGAACAGCAGCACAAAGGCCAGTGTCGGCCGCCAGTAGAGCTCGTCGGGATACTTGAACCCGAACAGAAGCTGGTTCCAGCGCTCGGTCAGCACCGCGAAACAGGCCCCCGTGCGCCCGTCGAGCATCTCGCGGCAGGCCGTAAGGCTGGGGCTGTCCCAGATCCCGTTGAGAAACCACGGCCCCGCCGAGATCACCAAACTGAGGAGAAGGTAGCCCGCGACCACCGTGAGCAGACCGTTGGCCACCGATGAAAACAGGTTCTCGCGCAGCCACTTGATGGCCCCCGTTTCCGTCGCCGGCGGCGGCGCCTCGGGGAGCATGTGCGTGCGGTGGAATGCGATGTTATCTTTCGACATGGCTCACCGCTCCTTCAGCGTAATGGACTTGTTGTAGACGTTCATCACCGCAGAGATGGCGAGGCTGATCGTCAGGTAGAACAGCATCAGGAGCAGCACGCACTCGATGGCGCGCCCGGTCTGGTTCAGGGTGATGCCACCCAGCGTTCCGGTCACGTCCATGTAGCCCACGGCGATGGCCAGCGACGAGTTCTTGGTGAGGTTGAGATATTGCGAGATGAGCGGCGGGATGATCACCCGCAGCGCCTGCGGCAGGATCACGAGATTCATGATCCGGTTGGGCCGCATCCCCAGCGAGGCCGCCGCCTCGGTCTGGCCCCGGCTGACCGCCATGATGCCCGCGCGCACATTTTCCGCGATGAACGCACCCGTGTAGATGGCAAGCGCGAACCAAAGCGCGATCAGCGACCCGCGGATATGCAGCCCACCCTGGAAATTGAACCCCGCCAGAGCGGGATAATCCAGCGAGATGGGCTGTCCCATCACGAAATAGACGAGGATGGACGGGACGAAGAGTATGACCAGCGAGGGCCACCCCATCGGCAACAGCTTGCCGGTGTCATAGAGCAGCTTGGTCGCGTAGCGACGGTAGTAGATCGCGCCGAATATCGACGCGAGGAAGGTCAGAACCACCACCAGCGATCCCGGACCCCAGATCGGGGCGGGCGTGTAAACGCCGCGGTTGGTAAAGGCAAAGGAACCAAACAGCATGCTTGACTCCGAGTCGTCTCCCCGAAAGGCGTTTGGCGCCGGCAGAACCGCCGTCATGATGGTAAAGATGATGAGGATCCAGATCAGCACCGGCACGTTGCGGAACGCCTCGACATACCCGGCCATCAGCTTGCGCACGAGCCAGTTTGGCGAGAGCCGCAGCACGCCGGCGACCACGCCGAGGATCGTCGCGGTCAGACACCCGAGAAAGGCCACGATCAGCGTGTTGAGCACACCGACAATCGAGGCCCGCAAGTGGGTGGACTGGCTGTCATACTCGATCGGACGCTGGTTGATGTCATAGCCAGACGGCTCTGCCAGGAAACCGAAGGAAATGTTCTGGCCCTGCTCGGCCAGGTTCGTCACCAGATTGGCGCCGAGATAGGCCATCAGCGCGATCAGCAGCATCAGCGCGATGAATTGAAACGTGTAGGAGCGATACCGCGTGTCGTAGATCAACTGCGACAGCCGGAACGACGCCTGTGGAGGGTCGGTCATCGTCGTCATCTGGGATTTCCCTGTTCTTCGGCCCGGATTTTTATCGGCGTTTTCGCCGTGAGCCGATTCTTTGAGATCCGTCATGCACGAAGGGCGCGGGATATCCCGCGCCCTTCGTCAACTCTTGTCTTACCGGAACGGCGGCGAATAGAGGATACCGCCATCGGCCCACTGCGCGTTCAGTCCGCGCGCAAGGCCGATCGGGGTCTTCTCGCCGATGTTCTTCTCGAACACCTCGCCATAGTTGCCCACGGCGGAAAGCGCCCGCACGGCCCAGTCGGCGTCAAGGCCGATCATCTCGCCGAGATTGCCCTCGGTGCCAAGCAGACGGTTGGTCTCCGGGCTGTCGGTCTTGCCCGCCGCCAGTTCCGCGACATTGGCGCTTGTCACGCCAAGCTCTTCGGCGGTGATGAGCGCGTTGAGCGTCCAGCGCACGATATCTTCCCATTCGTTGTCGCCATGCCGCACGAGCGGACCGAGCGGCTCTTTCGAGATGATTTCCGGCAGGATCACGTGCTCCGTCGGGTTCTCAAAGGCAGCACGGGTCGCGGCAAGACCGGAAGCATCCGTGGTGTAGGTATCGCAGGCCCCGGCCAGATATTGCTGCTGGCCTTCGGCATTGGTCTCGATCGGCACCGGCTCATAGTTCATGTTGTTCTTGCGGAAGTAATCCGCGAGATTAAGCTCGGTGGTGGTGCCGGTCTGGATGCAGACCGTCGCGCCGTCGAGTTCCTTGGCCGAGGTCACGCCCAGCGACTTGGGCACCATGAAGCCCTGGCCGTCATAGTAGTTGACGCCGACGAAATCGAACTTGAGATCGGTATCGCGCGAAAAGGTCCACGTGGTGTTGCGCGCCAGCATGTCGACCTCGCCAGAGGCGAGCGCGGTGAAGCGCGTCTTGCCGGTGGTCGGCACGAATTCGACAGAGGTCGGATCGCCCAGAACGGCGGCGGCGACGGCGCGGCACACAGCCACGTCAAAGCCTTCCCAAACCCCGTTGGCATCGGGCGCGGCAAAGCCGACGAGACCGGTGGTCACGCCACAATTGAGCGTGCCGCGCGCCTTCACGTCGTCAAGCGTGGCCGCTGCCGCCGCACCGCCGACAAGGCCGGCAGCGGTCAGAGCGCCCAGAAATACGGTTTTTTTCATGTTTACCTCTTCCTGATTGCCCGCTCTTTAAAGAGCGGTTCTTTAGACCCCGCATTGTCGCAAGGCCCGTTGACACTGGAAAGGGGTTCAAACCCCCGACAGTGACCGCGAGTTTGTGTGGATTCACCTCGTGCCGTCAAGACTTTGTTCCGGAAAACCCGAGGCCGGTGCCGCAGGGTTGCCGCGACATGCCGGTGAAATCACCGCTCCAAAAGGGGGCGCGAAAGATCGTGAAAGCGCATGGCGTTAAAAAAGTCACATTCTTTCCTCCGCGCCACCGCCTCGGCCTCTTCGTCGCTACCCCATTGCTCCTGCTGCCAGGATTCATCGACGCGCGACGCCCGCCAGAGCGCCTCCAGCGGAGCCTGATCGCGCAGGGCCGCAAGACCGATCACCAGCGAGCCGCTCAGGCAGACGAGATCGTGAAACGCCGTCAAAGCCCATATATCAAGCAGCCGAACCTCCGCGTGCAGCCGCTCCAGCGCCGGCGCGTCCTGCGTCACATGCATGACCCCGGTGGTCGTGCGAAGCCGTGCCGAAAAGGCCGATTCGGCCCAATCGAGCAGCGGATCCCAGGCCTCTGCCTGCCGCGCGGCCAGTTCTGCGGGGCTCTCTGCCCGGTAGCACAGCAGGTCGCTGCCGCCATACTCCGCCAGCATTGCGGCCACCGCTGCCTGCTCGCGCGCCACACGGTCGATGGCGGCATTGGCGGCGCGGGTCAGGGGCATGGTCGCGGGCGCGATTTCACCCTCCTGCGCGTCCCACTCGGCGGCAATCTCGCGTGCCAGCGCCTGCGTCGGCACCACCAGTTCGGCCTTGGCGGGGGTGCGCACCGCCCGCCCGTCAAGCCGCACGCCAAAACCATCCCCGGCCTCCACGGCCTGCGCCGCCGTCCAGAACCGCTTGGCCGCCCATTCGCTCATCGCCACGTCCCCCAGTCATCCATGAGCGCCGCCGCAAGCTGGCCGAAATCGTCCACCAGCCGCGCGGCGCCATCCAGTGCGTCGGCGCGGTGATAGCCCCATGTCACGCCGATTCCGGCGATCCCGGCGGCCCGCGCCATCTCCATGTCATAGCTCGTGTCGCCGACCATCACCGCGTCCTGCGGGGCGACACCCGTCTCGGCCAGCGCCGCGTGCAGCATCGCGGGATGCGGCTTGGAGGGGTGATGATCTGCCACCTGCCTGGTGACGAAATACCCCTCCAGCGCGTGCCCCTCCAGCAGCTTTGCCAACCCGCGCGCCGATTTGCCGGTGGCCACCCCCAAGAGCAGCTCGGGCATCCCGCGCAGCGCGTCCAGGGTCTCGCGCGCTTGCGGATAGAACGGCGAGGAGGTGGCCACCCCCTGCCCGGCCCGCAGCTTCATGTAGGCCGACTTGTAGCCCTCCACGATCTCGCGCCGCGCCGTGTCCGCAAGGTGCGGTGCGAGCCGCGCCACCGCCACGTCGAGCGACAGGCCGACGATCCCCAGGATCGTCTCGCGCGCGGGCGCGGCCTCGCCCACGGCGGCGAATCCTTCGTGCATCGCCGCGAGGATGTCGTGCTGACTGTCCACCAGCGTGCCATCCACGTCGAAGATCACGAGGCGCAGCCGCCCGCTCATACGAGATCCTCGAACGGGTCCTCCGGCGCCTCGGAGGCCTGCCACTGAAACAGGTCCCATGTCCGCGCCATGTGCGCGGGCAGCGGCGCGGTCAGATGCAGGATCGCCCGCGTCACCGGGTGCTCGATGGTCAGCGAGCGGGCGTGCAGGTGCAGCTTGCGGCTCACCTCGCCGCCAAGTTGCGCGCCCCAGCCATCGCCGGGATTCTCCTGCCCAGAGCCGCCATACTTGCCATCGCCGATGATGGGATGCCCGATCTCGGCCATGTGCGCGCGCAACTGATGGGTGCGCCCGGTGACGGGGGTGAGCGCCATCCACGACACGCGCCCGCCCGCGTTCTCGATCATCGCGTAATCGGTCGTGGCCGCCTTGGCGCCGGGCGTGTCGGCCACGTCGCGCGGGTGCAGGCAGTGCATCTTCTCGCCCTCGCCGCCCGCGCCATGCCCCGGTGCCTTGACGAGGCCATAACGCACCGAGCCCACGCGCGGGCTCGGCGCGCCGGCCACCGCGGCCCAGTAGATCTTGCGCGTGGCGCGGTGCCGAAACGCCGCCGTCAGGGCCTTGGCGGCCTCGCGGCTCCGCGCCAGCAGCAGCACACCCGAGGTGTCCTTGTCCAGCCGGTGGACGAGGCGCGGCTTGTCCTCCGCACCAAAGCGCAGCGCCTCGGCCAGCCCGTCCACATGCCGCGCCTGTCCGCTGCCGCCCTGCACCGGCAGGCCCGGCGGCTTGTTGAGTGCGATCACATGGTCGTCGCGATAGATGACGCACCCGCGGATCATCGCGGCATCGGCATCGCTGATGCGGTGCGCGTCCGGTGCGGGTCGCGTGCCGGGATCGGGGATGGGGGGAATGCGCACGCTCTGCCCCTCCTGCAACCGGGTCGCGGATTTCACTCGCCCGCCCTCTACCCGGAGCTCGCCCTTGCGGCACATCTTCTCGATCTGGCCTTGGGTCAGGTGCGGAAACTGCCGCCGCAGCCAGCGGTCGAGCCGCTGATCGCCCTCGCCCGGTGCCACGCTGCGCGTCTGTACCCCGCTCATGCCACTACCGTCCGCATCGCCCAGGCCCCCAGCGCGACCGCCGCCAGCGACAGGACCACCGACAGCCCGACATACGACAACGCCGCGCCCACCGCGCCCCGCTCATAGAGCGTCAGCGCCTCCAGCGAGAAGGTCGAGAACGTGGTGAACCCGCCCAGGATGCCGGTGACGAGGAACGGGTTGAAATGGTCGAAGCCGCGATGGAACGAGAGCACGACCAGCGCACCGATGAGAAACGAGCCCAGCACGTTGACCGTCAGCACCCCCAGGGGGAAGCCGGAGGGCGCGACCCGCGCCATGCCCAGGGTCACGCCGAGGCGCAGCACCGCGCCCAGCGCGCCGCCCGCGGCCACCTGGAGAATGGTTATCATCATGGCGCGGTGTCTCGCGCCCGCGTGCGGGGTTGTCAAGCGCGGCGCGCACCGCCCCCGCCACGGCACCGATGCAATACCGACGCGATACCGACAGAATACCGACACCGAAAAACGGCCTCCCCCAAAACGACAAACCCCCGAAGCATCAGCCCGGGGGTCGTCTTTTTCGTGTTGCGAGTGGGTCGCGGCGGACGCGCTCAGAGCAGACCTTCGCGCTGCGCTTTCTTGCGTGCCAGTTTCCGGGCACGGCGAATCGCTTCGGCCTTCTCGCGCGCCTTTTTCTCGGACGGTTTCTCGAAATGCTGCTTGAGCTTCATCTCGCGGAAAACGCCTTCGCGCTGCAATTTCTTCTTCAGGGCACGGAGCGCCTGATCGACATTGTTGTCGCGAACACTAACCTGCATGTGGTGTCACCACCTTTCCAAGTTGAAGTTGCAATTAAATGCAGGAAATGGCCGTATAGCAAAGCGTCCCTGGCTTGTCTAGGGTGCCCGAAAGGGGGAATCCGATGCCCGATACCGATGTGAAAACCCGCCTGCTGGAGGCCGCCAAACCGCACGTACCCTTCGACGGGTGGAGCGAGACAACCCTGCGGCTCGCCGCCACCGAGGCCGGTATCGACCGCGCGATGATCGCCGCCGTCTGCCCGCGCGGCGCGGTCGATCTGGCGCTCGCCTATCACGAGGCGGGCGATGCCGCGATGGTCGATACGTTGCAGGCCGCCGATCTCGGCGAAATGCGGTTTCGCGACCGGGTGGCTTTTGCCGTGCGCACCCGGCTCGATCTGGTCGAGGATCGCGAACTGGTACGGCGCGGCATGACGCTTTTTGCCCTGCCCCAACACGCCGCCGACGGCACCGGCGCCCTGTGGCGCACCGCCGATCGCATCTGGACGGCACTGGGCGACACGTCGCGCGACATCAACTGGTACACCAAGCGCGCCACGCTCTCGGGCGTCTACGGCGCGACCGTGCTCTACTGGCTGGGAGACGAGAGCGAGGGGCAGGCGCGGACATGGGAATTCCTCGACCGCCGCATTGACGACGTGATGCAGATCGAGAAGGTCAAGGCAAAGACCCGCGAGAACCGGTTGGTCGCTGGTCTGATGGCGGGGCCGCTGGCTTTCCTCGGCCGCGTGAAGGCCCCCGCCGACCGGCAACAGACCGGGATGCCGGGCCGCTGGCGCACACAAAATTGAGGAAAGGCAGACGATGACAGAGACGATGACGGCGGTCGAGATCGCCGGGCCGGGCGGCCCGGATGTACTGCGCGCCACCACCCGCCCGGTGCCGGCGCCAGGCTCGGGCGAGGTTCTTATCCGCCTGGCATGGACCGGCGTGAACCGGCCCGATGCTCTGCAACGCGCAGGCATGTACGCGCCGCCGCCCGGCGCGTCGGACCTGCCGGGGCTCGAGGGCGCGGGCGAGATCGTGGCCTGCGGCGCGGGTGTGAGCGACCTCGCCGCAGGCGACAAGGTCTGCGCGCTCTTGCCCGGCGGCGGCTATGCGCAATACGTGACCACCCCGGCGGCACATTGCCTGCCCGTCCCCGCCGGAATGGACCTGCGCGAGGCCGCCTGCCTGCCCGAGACCTTCTTTACCGTCTGGTCCAACGTTTTCGGGCGCGGCGCGCTCAAGGGCGGCGAGCGGTTCCTCGTGCATGGTGGCTCTTCGGGCATCGGCACCACCGCCATCCAACTGGCCCACGCCTTCGGCGCGCGGGTCTTTGCCACCGCCGGATCGGCCGAGAAATGCGCGGTCTGCGAGCGTCTGGGGGCGGAGCGCGCAATCAATTACCGCGAGGAAGATTTCGTCGCGGTGCTGCGTGCAGAGGGCGGGGCCGACCTGATCCTCGACATGGTCGGCGGCGATTACCTGCCGCGCAACGTGCGTGCGCTGGCCGATGACGGGCGGCTGGTGCAGATCGCGTTCCTGCAAGGCCCCAAGGTGGAGCTGAATTTCGCGCAGGTGATGATGCGCCGCCTGACGATCACCGGCAGCACGTTGCGCCCGCAAAGCGACCTCGCCAAGGCGCGCATCGCCGAGGGGCTGCGCGCGCATGTCTGGCCGCTGATCGAGGCGGGCCGCATTGCCCCGGTGATGGATTCCGAGTTCCCGCTGGAAGAGGCGGCGGCGGCCCACGAAAGGATGGAATCGAGCGCGCATATCGGCAAGATCGTCCTCAGGGTGGATTGACTTGGACCCGGTCCCGCTGACTATCCTCGCGCTCGCCGCGCTCAGCCTCGGCCTGAGCGCGCTGGCGATCCGACGCGACAGGCCGCTGTGCTGGCGTTTCATGCTGCCCGACCCGTTACCCGAAGCGGGCAATGGGCGGTTCCACACCGCTTTCGACCATCGCCCCGAGACCGGGCAGGCCCATGCGCCCGCGATCGTACCACGCGAAGATGGCGTCTCGGTGCTCTGGTTCCAAGGGTCCGCCGAGGCGCAACCGGACGTGGATATCTGGGGTGTGGACCTGCGGCGGCAAGGTAACACATGGCAAGTCTCGGAGCCCGGACCACGCCTCACCCGCGCGGGCCTTGGACGCGCGATGGAGCCGCATCAGCTTGTCGTGACGCTGGGCAATACCATTGCGCATGACGGCGCCCCGGGGCACCTGCTGGCGACCGTGGTCTCGGTGGGTGGCTGGGCGATGGCGGCCATCGCCGATGTCGCGATGTCGCACGACGGGCCGGTGACGGCACGCAAGCTTGACCTGTCGCCGATCCTCAACCGGTCCTTTCTCGTGAAATCGCCGATGCTGGCCTATGAAGACGGAAACCACGCCCTGCCCGCCTATTTCGAGATGGGGCCGACCTTCGGCGCGTTGGTCCGCTTCGACGATGCGGGCCGCGTGCGTGACCGGCGTTGGATGCGCAGCCGACGCGCCAAGGTGATCCAGCCGATGATCGTGCCGCTTGACGCACAACGCGCGCTGGCCTTCCTGCGCGATTTCGACCGCAGCGACGTGCTCTGGCTGGCCCGCACCGCCGATGGCGGGCAAAGCTGGAGCCCGCCGCAGCCAACCAGCCGCCCCAACCCGAGCGCCCCCGTGGCGGCGCTCGGGTTGGGGGGCGGACGGTTGCTGTTGGCTGCGAATGACGACGCCGCGGCCCCCGATTCGCTGATCCTGTCGGTCTCGGAGGACGAGGGCGCGACCTGGCGCGAGATTCACCGACTCACAGGCCCGGGCGCACTGCGCTACCCGATGTTGCGCCGGGTGGGCAGCGCGATCGTGCTGGTTCATTCCACCGGCGGCAAGCACGGCGTCGCGGCACATGTGTTCGACGCGGCATGGGTGGCAGAGCGATGAGAGGGGTGTTCGATCACATCGCGCTGGCGATCGTGTTGGGCTGGACGGGATTCGCGCTGGCGGGCCTCGTGACCGGACCCGCGGCTGCAAGCATGGCCGGGGGCGTGGCGGCGGCGCTGGTTCTGGCTCTGCGACGCAGCATCCCGGTGGCCGGGGTGATGGCGCTTCTGTCGCCCTTGGGCGTGATGCTTCCCGCGCTCGCCCTGCGCGACTTGGCCGCGACATGGGGGCTGCCAGTGGCCCCGTTCGGCACGGCCGAACTGCTGATTTTCCTCGCCGCCTATGCCGGCTTTCTCGTCTCGGCGACGGGGCTTGTTCCGGTCGATCTCTACCGGCTGGGATACGCGCCCTGGCCGGTGGCTGCGATGGTGCTGGCGGTATGCGTCTACGGGATCCTCACGAAAACGCTGTTCCTGCCGCTGGTCACCGTTGCCGGGCAGGCGCTTTGGGTCGCACGGCTGGGCAGCAGCAACTGGTTCGATCACGTCCTCCACGCGATGCTGATGCCGGTGGCGGTGGTGGTGCTCCTGATGCAAGTCCTTTGACTGGCCGCGATGGTCGGATTTCGGGTATTTTCATCAAGAAGAAGCGTTATTGGACGGGATCAGGCAGCGCGGCCGCGGCCCCGCGGTCGCGCACCACGTGGGCGACCAGCTCAACGGCAGCACATAGCAATCGCCCCCCCACAATCGGCCCGCGCCGGGAGCGCGGCCAGCAATAGCGCCGCTGTCAGCCGCACGAGAGAGCGCATTCTTGCTCTTTCCTTTTCAGCCCGGGTTGAGTATATGGCACGGGATTTCCCGACAATGGAAACTCGTTCCGGCGGCGCCGGGACCGCCCTCGCCGGGCGATGGAAAAGACGTGAGTGAAGGAGACGTGGCATCATGTCCAAGCCGATCATGACCAAGGCCACCGCCGTCTGGCTGGTGGACAACACGACGATCAGCTTCAAGCAGATCGCGGATTTCTGCGGATTGCACGAGCTGGAGGTGCAGGGCATCGCCGATGGCGACGTCGCCGCCGGCGTCAAGGGTTTCGACCCGATCGCCAACAACCAGTTGACCGCCGAGGAAATCGCACGCGCAGAGAAAGATCCTGCGCACAAGTTGCGACTCAAGTTCAACGCCGCCGCGCAGGGTGAGGAAAAGCGCCGGGGACCGCGCTACACGCCGCTGTCGAAACGGCAGGACCGGCCCAACGCGATCCTGTGGCTGGTCAAGTTCCACCCAGAGCTTGCCGACAGCCAGATCGCGCGGCTTGTCGGCACCACCAAGCCCACGATCACCTCGATCCGCGAGCGGACCCACTGGAACATCGCCAACATGCAGCCGGTCGATCCGGTGGCGCTCGGACTGTGCAAGCAGAGCGAGCTCGATGCCGCCGTGCAGAAGGCCGCCGAGAAAAAGGCGGCCGAAGGGGCGGCGATGAGCGACGACGAGCGCCGCAAGCTCCTGAGCACCGAGCAGAGCCTCGGCGGCGATACCGAGCCGCGCATCCCGACGGCGATCGAGGGGCTGGAGAGCTTTACCCTGTCCGGTGACCCGGACGCGGACGACAAGCAGCGCGACAAGTTCGATGCCGACAGCTTGTTCAATCTGCCCTCCGATTCCGGGGACGAGGGTGATGAGGACGAGGACGACAGCAAGGACGAGGACAACCACCGCTGAGCGCTCAGGGTTGCCCGGCACCGACGCGCCGGGCGTGACCGGCGGCAGGAAGGGCGGATCATGCGTGTCGCCGTGATCGGGCGCGGTCTCATCGGTGCGGCAGCCGCACGCCACCTCGCGCGCTCGGGGCAGGATGTTGTTCTCATAGGCCCGGACGAACCGCCCCGGATGGCGGATCATCACGGCGTCTTCGGCAGCCATTACGACGAGGGCCGCATCACCCGCAGCCTCGATCCCGACCCGTTCTGGAGCCGGGTGAGCCGCGCCTCGATCGCGCGCTATACCGAGATCGAGGCGCAAGCCGGTATCTCCTTCTACACCGAGCGTGGTGTGGTCATGGCAGGCCCCGAGGGCAGCCGCGCGATGGAGCGTATCGGCGCGGTTGCGGCGCGCGACGGAATCGAATGCGACCGTCTTGACGATGTGGAGCTTGCAGCGCGCTTTCCCGATTTCCACTTTTCACCCGGCACCACGGGCTGGCACGAGCCGCGCCGTGCCGGTTTCATCAGCCCCCGCCGCCTGGTTGCCGCGCAGACACGCGCGGCGGAACGCGCGGGTGCACAGGTGATCGCGGCGCGTGTGCTGGCGCTCGACGAGGGAAACGACGGGATAACGATCCGTCACGAGGCCGGTCGGACCGAGGCCGCGCGCGTCCTTGTCGCGGCGGGCGCCTATACCGGTACGCTCACCGGCGGGGCGGTGCCGCTGACAGTGATGGCGCGCACGGTGGCGTTCTTCGAGATGCGCGAGGCCGAGGCGGCGCGACTTTGCGCGCTGCCACCGCTCATCTACCTCCACGAGCATGGCGATGGCCCCTACCTGCTGCCGCCGATCCGCTATCCCGATGGCCGCTGGTATCTCAAGATGGGTGGCGATCCGGTGGATCGCCCGCTCGATTCGCCCACCGAGATTGGCGACTGGTTCCGCTCGGGCGGCGACCCGGCGGTGGCGCGCGATCTCCATGAGCAGGTCCGCGCACGGATGCCCGGGCTGCAAGTCACGGCCACACGTCACGCCGCCTGCGTTACGAGCTTCACCCCCGAGGACCACGCGCGCATCGCCATGCTATCCGACCGTATCGGCGTGGCGACGGCTGGCTGTGGGCGCGGCGCCAAATGCTCGGACGAGCTTGGGCGTCTCGGGGCGGAAACGATTCTCGGGCACACCCTGCCCTGCCCGGTACAGACGGATTGAACACGGGCGCATGGATTCTTTTGCCCGGCCCGAGAAATGTCTTGCGTGGTCCGCTGGTCGGCCCTATCTGCGCCGATATAGACGCCAACGCACGCGCCTCTGGCCGGTGGTCCTGCCGCCCGTGTTTACGTAGCGACGGTAACGTCTCCTTTTGGAACTGGTCGGGTAAAAGCCCGGGTCTTGATCGGAGATGACCATGAACGCATACGTAACGCCCTTTGCGGGCGGCGACACCATTGCCTCGCCCTCCTCCCTCATCGATTTCATCCGCTCCAACACCTTCGACCGCCCGACGCTGGTGCTGTCGCGGGACGTCGTGGCGCAGAATTACCGCGCGCTAAAATCCGGGCTGGGCCGCGCCGATATCCATTACGCGGTCAAGGCCAACCCGGCTCGCGAAGTGATCGAAACGCTGATTGCCGAA
This sequence comes from Roseovarius sp., assembly GCA_016278295.1. Taxonomy (GTDB): domain Bacteria; phylum Pseudomonadota; class Alphaproteobacteria; order Rhodobacterales; family Rhodobacteraceae; genus Roseovarius. Next base: position 17,172 of record JADQCC010000325.1, read on the forward strand.
GGCAGCCGGTTCGACGCCGCCTCGCGCGGCGAGATCGAGCTGTGCCTCAGCCTCGGAGCGAAGCCGGAGCAAATTTCCTTTGGCAACACGGTGAAGCGTGCCAGCGACATCGCCTTTGCCCATGCAGCGGGGATCACGCTCTTCGCCGCCGATGCCGAGATGGAAATCGACAAGATCGCCGAGCATGCGCCAGGCGCGCGGGTCTATATCCGGCTTCTGGTCGGCGCGACCGGGGCCGACTGGCCGCTCAGCCGCAAGTTCGGCTGCGCGCCGGAGCGTGCCGTCGCCCTGATGGATCAGGCCGCTTCGTTGGGCCTTGAGCCGGTTGGGCTGTCGTTTCATGTGGGCAGCCAGACCCGCCGGGCGGAGATGTGGCGCGACACGCTCGACCAGGTGGGTGCAGTCTGGGCCGAGGCGCATGCCGCAGGGCATGCGCTGTCGGTCATCAATATCGGCGGTGGGTTCCCGGCCTTTTACGGCGACGAGATCGCCTCGCCCGGGCGCTATGCCGCCGACGTCATGATGATGGTCGAACAACGCTTTCCCGGGGCCACCCGCGTGATGGCCGAACCGGGGCGCGGCATGGTGGCCGAGGCCGGCATGATCGCCGCCGAGGTCCTCCTGGTGAGCCGCAAGTCCGACGCCGACCTGTGCCGCTGGGTCTATCTCGATATCGGGCGGTTTTCCGGGCTGGCCGAAACCGAGGGCGAGGCGATCCGCTACCCGTTCCTGACCGAACGCGATCACGAGGCGACGGGCCCCTGCATCCTGGCCGGGCCGTCCTGCGACAGCGCTGACGTCCTTTACGAAAAGCGGCCCGTGGCCCTGCCGGTCGGGCTGCGTGCCGGTGACCGGATCATCATCCGCTGCTGCGGGGCCTACACGTCGAGCTATTCCTCGGTCGGGTTCAACGGGTTTCCGCCGCTGGACGTGGTGGTGATCTGAGGGTGATCCTGAAGCGATGACGGAAACTTGAAAAGTTTCCGGTTCGGAATTTTTTGAAAATTCCGGCTCCGCCTCGCCCCGAAACCTGTGTTTCGGGGCGATTTGGCGTTCACCCGAACACGCGGGTCAGCGCCGCATCGGTCGCCGCCACGATCTGGTCTATGTCGTCCTTGGTGGCGATGAGCGCCGGCGAATAGCACAGCGTGTTGTTGAAGCCCGGCAGCGAGCGGTTGGTGGCCCCGATCACCACGCCATTTGCCATGCAATCGCCAACCACGGCCTGCACCATCTTCTCCGCCGCCGGTTCCTTGGTCGCGCGATCGGCCACCAGTTCCGCGCCGAGGAACAGCCCCTTGCCGCGCACATCGCCGATCACCGCGTGCTTGTCCTGAAGCGCGCGCAGCTGGTCGAGCATGTAATCGCCCATTGCATTGGTGTTCTCCAGCAGGCCCTCCTCCTCGATGATCGCCATATTCTCCAGCGCCGCGGCGGGCCCCGCCGTGCAGCCGCCGAAGGTCGAGATATCGCGGAAATAGTTCATCGGGTCGGTGGCGTCATCCTGGAAGAGATCAAAGACCCGCTCGTTGGTGACACAGCAGGCGATGGCGGCATAGCCCGAGGCGACCCCCTTGGCCATGGTCACGAAATCGGGCTCGACTCCGTAATGCTGATAGCCGAACCATGTGCCGGTACGTCCGACGCCGCAGACAACCTCGTCGATATGCAGCAGAATGTCGTACTTGCGGCAGATTTCCTGCACGCGGGGCCAGTAGCCCTCGGGTGGCACGATGACACCGCCGCCCGCCGTCACCGGCTCCAGGCAAAGCGCGCCCACCGTATCGGGGCCTTCACGCAGGATCACCTCCTCGATCGCGTTGGCGGCAGCCTCGCCATAGGCTTCGCCCTCCAGATCCCATTGCGCGCGGTATTCGAGGCAATGCGGCACCCGCACGAAACCGGGCGTGAAGGGGCCGTATTGCGCGTTACGCTCGTCCTGCCCCCCCGCCGACAGGCAGGCGATGGTGGTGCCGTGATAGTCACGCTCGCGGTAGAGGATCTTGTGTTTCTTGCCGCCATAGCGCTTGTGCGCGATCTGGCGGACCATCTTGAAGGCCTTCTCGTTCGCCTCGGAGCCCGAGTTGGTATAGTAGACCCGGCTCATCCCCGGCATTTTCGAGATCAGCTTTTCCGAGAACATCGCGCCGGGGATCGACCCGGCGGAGCCCGCGAAATAGGGCAGTTGAACGAGCTGGTCGCGCACCGCATTGGCGATCCGCTCGCGCCCGTAGCCCACGTTGACGGTCCAGACCCCGCCCGAGACCGCGTCGATATGCTCGCGGCCCTTCTGGTCCCACACCCGGATGCCACGCCCCTCGACGATGATGCGCGGATCGGCCTTCGGATCGGGGCCGGTCCAGGCTGCGTGCTGGATCAGGTGATGCCAGACATGGGCGCGGTCAGCCTCGACCACGTGGCTGATATCGTTGTCGCGAAGTTTTCCGTCCATGTCGTCACTCCTTCAGCAATCGCGCACAGCCATACGCCGGATGCAGTGCCGGGCATCGGCGGTCGCTCTCAAGACCCGATGTCGCCTTAACCACAAGCTTTCTGATAGGGCCAAAAGGCGGCATTCGCTATATCCAAATTTCGCAGGTCCAAATTGAAATTTTCGCCAGAATGCTGAAAAACAGTCGAAATTTCCGCATGGCATTACCGCCACCCCCTCCATCCGCCTAGGGGCTGTTGACGTTTACCGGAGTTGAATGAGGGTTGCTGCAAGCGAGATG
>JADQCC010000032.1 GCA_016278295.1 Roseovarius sp.
AGTGGCCCTTGCGGTTCTTGTTGATCTTGTAGGCCATCGTCTTGACGCCCCAGTATTCGCTTTCGAGGGCCTTGCCCCCGTTATCGGCGAGAACGGCGCTGAAATGCTCGATGAGCCCCTCTGCCTGCGCGTTGGAAAGATCCTGGCGCGCGATCATCACATGCTCGTAAAGCGGCATGTCGTCTCCACTTCTGTCAAGGCGCATTTCATAGGGCGGGCGATACCCTTTCGCTGCCCGTCCACGAGAGTCTGCGCGGTCCATAACGTTTGCGAAAGGTTGGCGGCGTATACCGTGCCGCATCGGCGCCTGCAAGGGCGATCGCGCCGCATCGGGCCTTGGCCTTCGGGGCGCCCAATTCCGGGCAAGATTGCCGCGCAGACTGCGCCTGTCGAGGAAAGGAGAGGATCATGGTTGCGCATTCCGATTTTGATCGCGCGCTTGCCGGCCTGCCCCTGCGCGGCGGTGGCTCCGGTGTTCCCGCCCGCGACGGGGATCGCGGCTTGGTGCCGATCATGCTGCGCTTGGCGGGCGTGGGGCTTATCGCGGCCGCGCTCGGGCTCTGGCTGCTGCCGGCACATGGCGCCGATCCCGCGATGATGCTTGTCAAGCTCCTGGTTTCGATCTTCCTTTTCTCGTCCGGGGTGCTTGGCCTCTATGCCGCGCGCTGACCGTTGGCAGGCTGCGGCGAATGTTCGCCTGTCCACAGGGGTTGTTTGAAACTGTGCTATTGTTCTCTGCCGTGAATGATCCAATCTCCTGTGCATCGCTTGACGATTGCAGGATTGGAGTTACCGCAAATGAGACCGACCGTATTCACCACCGCCGCAGCGCTCGCGCTCGCCGCCACCATGGCTCAGGCCGCGCCCGAGACGTACGAGCTTGATCCCAGCCACAGCCAGGTGGTGTTCACCTACAACCATCTCGGGTTCTCGACCACCACGGGGATGTTCTCGGGCTTCGAGGGCGAGATCCAGTTCGACGAGGAAGACCCGGCCAATTCCTCTGTCAGCGTTTCCATGCCGCTGATGTCGATGTTCACCGGCTGGGAAAAGCGCGAGGCGGACATCCTGTCCGACGAGTTCTTCGGCGCGGAGCCGGGCGATATGGTCACCTTCACCTCCACCGATATCGAGGTGACGGGCGAGAACACCGCCATCATCACCGGCGATCTGACCATGAACGGCATCACCAAATCGGTCGCGCTCGACACGACGATGACCCAGAAATCCGAGTCACACCCGATGAACAACCGCCCCTGGATCGGCTTTGACGCCACCACCACGCTCAAGCGCACCGATTTCGGGGTTGGCAAATACGCGCCCTATGTCAGCGACGAGCTTCAGGTCGAGATTTCGATCGAAGCGGGGAAGCCGGAATAATCCGACGCTCCCCATTCGCGAAAACACCGGGCCACCCGCCGTGCGGGCGGCCCCTTTTCACGGCTCAGGTGCCGTAGGCACGACGCGCGCCCGTCACCTCTGCCACCGCGCCGAGCAGGATATCGGCCACGGTATCGCAGTCCTGTCGTGTCAGCCGCGCGGGCAGGCGCACGTCGCAGGCGCGCATCAGCATCGCCCGCGTGCGCGGCAGGTCGGGCGCGGGGCCGGGCAGAAAACCCCAGTTCCAGAAGGCGCGCGCATTGTCAGCGCTCTGGCCGAAGACCTGCACCTTGACGCCGCGCGCGGCGGCACTCTCGGTAAAATCGCGGGTTTCCGCGTCGCTGAGACCAACGAGGTTGAACTGGATCGAATCGGGGGCCCGCGCCTCGCCATCGAGCGGGGCGGGCACCGACAGGTGCGGCGAGGTTTCGAGCCGCCCGGCCACGTGATCGTGGTTGGCGCGCCCCGCGCGCACGCGGGCCGCAACCTCGGGAAGTTGCGCCCGGATGATCGCCGCCGACAGGTTCGACAGGCGCAGGTTGTAGAGTGGCAGCCGGTTCTGCCACCGGGCAAAGGCCGCGTCGAGCGCTTCGTCGGGGCCGTCCATGTGCTTGGCCCAATTGTGCTCGTAGGCGCCCGACATGATTACCGCGCGCGCCACCAGGTCGGCGTCGTCGGTGATCAGAATGCCGCCCTCGCCGGCGTTCACCAGCTTGTACGACTGGAAACTGAAACAGCCCACACGCCCTATCGTGCCGATCTTTCGCCCGCGCCACAGCGTTCCCAGCGAATGCGCCGCGTCCTCGACCACCGGCACGCCGCGCGCTTCCGCCAATGCCATGATCGCGTCCATGTCCGAGGTGTGGCCGCGCATGTGGCTGACGATCACCGCCGCCACACCCTCGAGCCGCGCCTCGAAATCGGCGATGTCGATACGGTAATCCTCGCCCACCTCGCACAGCACCGGCACCAGGTCGGCATGGACCACCGAGGAGGGCACGGCGGCAAAGGTAAAGCCGGGGATCAGCACCCGCGCCCCCCGTGGCAGGCCGAGCGCCTTGAGCGACAGAAACAGCGCCGCCGAGCACGACGACACGGCGAGCGCGTAGCGCGTGCCCATCATCGCGGCGAAGTCACGCTCGAGCAGCGTCACCGGTGCATCCCGTGGCGCGGTGTAGCGAAACAAATCTCCCGACGAAAGAAGCCGCTCGATCTCGGCGCGCGCGGCTTCGGGGATCGGCTCTGCGTCGTGGACATTGGGGGCTTGCGTCATGTGTTCGGCTTTCCTGAAAGTGATCTTCGGCTTTCCCGAACATATAGGCCCGAATTGTGACGATTTGTCAAAGCCCGTCAGAGCCCAAGCCGGTCGCGCAGCGCAAACCAGCTCATCGCCAGCACCAGGAGCGGGCTGCGCAAGGTTGTGCCGCCGGGAAAGGCGGGGCAGGGCACGCGCGCCAGGCAGTCGAATCCCGCCGATTGCCCGCGCACCGCCTCGGCCATCAGCCGCCCCGCGAGCGTCGCCATGCCCACCCCGTGCCCCGAATAGCCCGAGGCCGACAGGATATTGGGCGCAACCCGTGCCAGGCACGGCATCCGCTTCATGGTGATGGCCAGCGTTCCGCCCCAGGCGTAGTCGAGCGGCACCTCCGCCAGATGCGGGAAAATCTCGAGCATGGGGCGGCGAACCGTGGCGCGGATGTCGCGCGGAAAGCGGTAGCCATAGCTCTCGCCACCGCCGAACAGAAGCCGCGTGTCATGGCTGAGGCGGAAATAGTTCACCACGAATTTCGTGTCCGCCACCGCCACGTCGCGCGTCAGCACGCGCGCGGCGTCCTCGCCCAGCGGCTCGGTCGCGATGATGAAATTGTTGATCGGCATGACGCGCGCGGCCACCCGGCCCTCCAGCCCGCCGAGATAGCCGTTGCAGGCCAGCACCACGTGATCCGCCTCGACATGGCCCGCATCCGTGGCCACGCGGGCCTTGGCCCCGCGCCGGATGTCGTGCACCTGCGCGCCCTCATGGATGCGCACCCCTGCCGCCAGCGCCGCCCGCGCCAGCCCCAGCGCATAGGCCAGCGGGTGCAGATGCGCGGCGCCCATGTCCAGCGTGCCGCCGTGATAGGCGGGCGAGGGGCAGAGCGCGTGCATCGCCTCGCGGTCCAGCGTCTCGATCTGCTCATAGCCGTAGCGCGCGGCGAGATGGGCGGCATAGGTGTGCTCCTCGGCCATCTCGCGTGCGGTGAAACAGGCGTGTGCCACGCCCGGCTTGAGGTGACAGTCGATGCCGTGACGCGCCACCAGCCCCTTGACGAGGTCCTTGGCCTCTTCGCCCAGCCGCCACAGATGGCCGGCGTCATCGGCGCCCACCAGCCGCTCCAGCGCGGTCTGCGCCATCCGCTGCCCGCTGCCCAATTGTCCGCCATTGCGCCCCGACGCGCCAAAGCCCACGCGCTGTGCCTCGAGCAGCACCACGTCGTGCCCCGCCTCGGCCAGGTGCAGCGCCGCCGACAACCCGGTATAGCCGCCGCCCACCACGCAGACATCGGCCCGCGCCGCGCCGCGCAGGGGCGGGAACGGCGGCAGCGGGTCGGTGGTGGCGGCGTACCAGCTCGGCGGATACTCCCCGCGCCGGTCATTGGCATGGAGCAGGTTCATGGCTTCACCTTTCCCGAAATACTCACCTTCCGCGCCCCAGTGGCTCAGACGTTGAGCAACAGGTGCTCGCGTTCCCACGGGCTGATGACTTGCAGGAATTCCTCGTACTCGGCGCGCTTCACGATGGCATAGACACGGGCAAACTCGGGCCCGAGGATGTCGTGCAGCGCCGTGGCCTCCTCAAAAAGGGTCAGCGCCTCGCCCATCACGTTGGGAATGTCGGGCTCGCCGGAATAGGCATCGCCCTTGAATTGCTTGTCGGGCCACTCTTCGTTCAGGATGCCCAAGAGGCCGCAGGCAAGGCTCGCGGCGATGCCGAGGTAGGGGTTGCAGTCCATCCCGGCCATTCGGTTCTCGACCCGCCGCGCTTCGGGGCCCGACAGCGGCACCCGGATCCCGGTGGTGCGATTGTCGCGCCCCCAGGCGAGGTTGATGGGCGCGGCGTGGTCCTTGACGTAGCGGCGATAGGAATTGACGTAAGGCGCCAGCACCGCGATGGCCGAAGGCAGGTGTTTCTGCAAGCCGCCGATGAAGTGAAAGAACAGGTCGGTCTCACCGCCTTGCGGCCCGGCAAAGAGGTTGCGCCCGGTTTCGATATCGAGGATCGAGTGGTGGACATGCATGGCGCTGCCCGGTTCGTCCTCGATCGGCTTGGCCATGAAGGTGGCGAAGCAGTCATGCTTGAGCGCCGCCTCGCGAATCAGCCGCTTGAAGTAGAACACCTCGTCGGCGAGCTTTACGGGATCGCCGTGGCGCAGGTTGATCTCGAGTTGCCCGGCGCCGCCCTCCTGCGTGATTCCGTCGATCTCGAAGCCCTGCGCCTCGGCGAAATCGTAGATGTCGTCGATCACCGGGCCGAACTCGTCCACCGCGGTCATCGAATAGGCCTGCCGCGCGGCGGCGGGGCGGCCGGAGCGGCCCATCATCGGCTTGATCGCCTGGGCGGGGTCGAGGTTGCGCGCCACGAGAAAGAACTCCATCTCGGGCGCGACCACAGGCTTCCAGCCGCGCGCGCGATACATCTCGACCACCCGGCGCAGCACGTTGCGGGGGCTGAACGGGATCGCCGCGCCCTCGCGGTCGAACGCGTCGTGGATCACCTGTATTGTCCAGTCCGCCGTCCACGGCGCGGCCGACGCGGTGGACATGTCGGGGCGCAGGATCATGTCGCGCTCGATAAAACCCTCGTCGCCCGCGGCCTCGCCCCAGTCGCCGGTGATGGTCTGGTAAAAGATCGAATCGGGCAGGTGGAAATAGTCCTGCCGGGCGAATTTCGACGCCGGCACGGCCTTGCCGCGGGCGATGCCGGGCAGGTCCGAGATGATGCATTCGACCTCGTCGAGGCGGCGGTTCTCCAGATAGGCTTGTGCCGCCTCGGGAAGCCCTTTGACGAACTCTTTCAAATCAGCCATCTCAGCCGCCTTTCGTGAAAATGTCAGCGATGGTCTGCGCCATCGCGTCCGTGTCGGTCGGTGTGTCGAGCCGGGCGCGCGCATGATCGCGCAACGGATCGGGCACCACGCCGATGGCGCGGTGCTCGATCAGACGGTCCATCATGGTGGCATTGAACTCGGGATGCGGCTGCACGCTGAAGATGCGCGGACCGTATCGCAGCGCGGCGATGTCGCAACCCTCGGCGCGGCCCACTATCTCGGCGTCAGGCGGGGCCGCGATCACCTGGTCCTGGTGCCAGGCATTGAGGGTCAGGGGGCGGCCGTCGATCTCGTAGGTCGTGGCACCCACGCGCCAGCCGTCGGGATGCTTGACCACCTTGCCGCCCAGCGCCTGCGCGATCACCTGGTGGCCGAAGCACACGCCGACCAACGGCAGATCCGCCGTGCGGATGTCGCGGATGAGTTGTTCCAGCGGCGGCAGCCACGGATGATCCTCGTAGACCCCGTGTTTCGAGCCGGTGACGAGCCAGCCGTCGGCGGCGTGCGGCCCGTCAGGGAATTCTTCATCGACCACGTTGTAGGGTTCGAAGTCGAATCCGTGCCCCTCCAGCAGCCGCGCGAACATGGCGTCGTAATCGCCCAGCTCACCCAGCACGATGTCGGGGGCGTGGCCGGTTTTCAGGATGCCGATCTTCATTTGGGTATCCGTTGTTTGATCAAATCTTGGCGGCGGGCTTTCCCGGACCCTACACCGTTTCGAGATAGACCTTCCAGTGATCCTCTGTGGCCATCTGGTCGATGCGCGCGTGTTCCTGACGCTTGGTCATCACCAGATTGGCGATCAGATCGGCGGGGAAGATGCGGGCGATCAGCGGATCGGCCTCGAAGAGGTCGATGGCGCTCTGCCAGTCGGCGGCAAGCTGTGGCAGGTCCGCCTCGTAGGCGTTGCCGGTGATCGGGGCGGGGGGCGTCATCGCGTCGTCGATGCCGGTGATCGCGGCGCCGAGGATGGCGGCAAAGGTCAGGTAGGGGTTGATGTCGCCGCCCGCCACGCGGTGCTCGATCCGGCGTGCGGCGCCCGCGCCGCCGGGGATGCGCAGCGCGGCGGTGCGGTTCTCATACCCCCAGCCCGCGCCAGTGGGCGCGTGCGCGCCGGGCACGAGGCGGGCGTAGCTGTTGGCGTGGGGCGCGAAGATGAGCGTCGAGGCGGGCATCGCCGCGAGGCACCCCGCCACCGCGCTGCGCAGCATATCGGTGCCGCGCGGCGTGCCGTCGTCGAACACGTTGTGGCCGTCGGTATCGAGCACCGAGAAATGCATGTGCATGCCGTTGCCGCTATCGGCGTCGAAGGGCTTGGCCATGAACGTGGCGACATAGCCGTGCCGGCGCGCAAGCCCGGTGATGAGGGTCTTGAAAAGCCAGGTATCGTCGGCGGCGCGCAGCGCGGATTGGTGGTGGAGGGTCAATTCGAACTGCCCGATCCCGGCCTCCGAGATCGCCGATTCCACCGGGATGCCCATCGCGTCGCCCGCCGCATAAAGCGCCGAGAGGAATTCGTCGAACGCGTCCATCTGCCCCAAGCTGAGGATGCCGGGCGCCTTCATGCGCCGCCCGGAACGTGGATCGCGAATTGTTTTCAATGACTTGCCGGATGGATCGACCAGCGTGAACTCAAGCTCGGTGGCGGCGAACACTTCCCATCCACGGGCGGCATAGCGCGCCAGAACAGCCGAGAGCGCGTGGCGCGGGTCGCCGGTAAAGGGCGTGCCGTCCTCGTAATGCATCACCATCGGCACCAGCGCCTGCGGCTCTTCCAGCCAAGGCAGAGGCACGGCGCCACGGTCGGTCGCAAACAGCCGCCCGTCAATGTCGCCGCTGTCGAAAACCAGCGGAGAGCCCTCGATATCGGCACCGAAAATGTCGAGATTCAAGGCACTTAGCGGCATACGCAGGCTGCCGTCGTCGAGCTTGTCGGCAAAGCTGGCAGGCAGGCGCTTGCCGCGCATCCTGCCGTTGAGGTCGCAGGCGGCCACGCGGAAAGTCTGGAACTGTGAGAGGTCCATCGGGGAGGTCCTGAATGGGGTTTTGGCGAGCCTATCGCGGGGCAGGGGGCTTGCCAAGGATAATTTGATCAAAAAAATGCCAAGCGACACCGGGGCGAACCTGTAGGTTCAAGCGGCGAACCGCAAGGTTCGCGCCGGGCAGCGCACGGTGGAAGGGGGGAAGGGATTTGCGCAACGCAACGGGTGTGGAAATGTCATCCTCGGGCTTGACCCGAGGATGACGTTAACGCAGCGCGCTTTGCCAGCGGTCCTCCAGCTTCTCGATGGCGGCGACGCGTTCGGCGGTCTTGGGGTGGCTCATCAGCCAGGCGGGCACCGGGCCGCCCGCCCCCGAGGTCAGCGCCTCGAGCTTCTGAAACAGCGATTTCTGCGGCTCGGTCCCGATCCCCGCCTTGGTCAGAAGTGCCGCGGCGTAGGCGTCGGCCTCGTATTCGTCGCCGCGTGACAGCCGCGCCGCCAACAGGGTGGTGAGGCCGTTGGCGATCCACACGCCGATGCCGGGCAGAACGCGCGACAGGATCATGGCGAGCGCGGTGCGCAGCGCGTTCTGCCCGGAAAAGTCGATCATCCGCCGCCGCGCGTGGCCCAAGGCGACGTGGCCAAGCTCGTGCGCGATCACGCTGGCCATTTCCTCGGCCGATACCTCGCCGGTCTGGAACTTGTGGTAAAAGCCGCGGGTGATGAAGATGCGCCCGTCGGGGGCGGCGAGCCCGTTCACCGGGTCGATTTCATAGAGATGGACGCGCACGCGCGGCAGGTCGAGCGCGCGGGCGAGGCGGTCAAATACGGATTTGAGCCGCGGGTCGGCCAATTCCGAGGAGCGCGCGTCAAGCTCGCGCGTGGTGCGCCAGACCGAGAAGCGGTACATCGCGAGCGCGTAGAGCAGCGCCAGAAGGATCGGCGTGAATTTCAACATGCGGTGAATATGGGACGGGCGCGCGCGGCTGGCAAGCGGCGGGGCGGGCTGGACCGCGCGGGGGCGCTGGCGTAACGAGGGGCCACATCGCATCCAGGGAGCGTCTGCCATGAGCGTCCATATCTATCTCTATCTCGCGCTGGCGATCCTCGCCGAGACGGCGGGCACCACCGCGTTGCAGGCCAGCCAGCAATTCACCCGGCTGTGGCCGTCGGTGCTGGTGGTGGTCGCCTACGCGATCAGTTTCTACCTGCTGGCGCTGACGCTCAAATACATGCCGGTGGGTGTGGTCTATGCCATCTGGTCGGGGCTGGGGATCGTGTTCATCGCCGCCATCGGCTACGTGATCTTCGGACAGAAGCTGGATGCGCCCGCGATGGTCGGCACCGCGATGATTCTCGCCGGGATCGTGGTGATCCAGCTGTTCTCGAAGGTGGCGCCGCATTGAAGAGCGGGGCGCGCCGCGGGGCGGGAGCGGATTGGCCGGGTCGGCCGCCGGAGCGAGGCCCCATGCCCCGCCAACGCCAATGTCCCAATCCAGCCCATCTGGCCGGGGCCGCTCGACGGTCCTGAAAGGGGTGGCAATGCGCCGCCCGGGGCGCTATCCCGGCTCGCGTAACCGATGCGGAGGCGTGCGATGCGCGGCACCATCACCGAGCACTGCGTGGCCAGCGGGCCGAGAATGACCGGGCAGCGGCGCGTGATCGCCCGCGGGCTGGATATGTCCGGCGATTCCCCCGATATCGCGGCCCTGCGGGCGCGCATCGCCGACAGGCCGGGCTATCGGCCCGCGGGGCACCGGCCAGAGCTCTGCGCCGTGCCGCGCAAGGACAGGGAGTAGCGCGCAACATGGACCGGATGATGCGGCTGGCGCTGGGCAGCGTGGTGGTGGGGCTCGCGGTGCTCTCGCTCAAGGTGGTGGCGTGGCGGGTGACCGGCTCGGTGGCGCTCATGTCCGACGCGCTTGAAAGCGTGGTCAACGTGGCCACCGCGCTGGCGGTGATCGCCGCCTTGCGGCTGGCACGGCGTCCGGCGGATGCCAACCACCCGTTCGGCCACCACAAGGCAGAGTTCTTCGCGGCGGTGCTGGAGGGCGTGCTGATCGTGCTGGCGGCGGTGTTGATCCTGCGCGAGGCGTGGGACGGGCTGGCGAGCCCGAGCGCGATCGACGCGCCGTGGCTGGGGCTGGCCATCAATGCCGTGGCGGGGGTGGTCAACGCGGTGTGGGCGTGGCTGCTGATCCGCGAGGGGCGGCGGCACCGCTCGCCCGCGCTGGCCGCCGACGGGCGGCACCTGATGACCGACGTGGTCTCGTCGGTGGGGGTGCTGGGTGGCGTGGTACTGGCGGTGCTGACGGGGTGGTGGGTGCTCGACCCCGCGCTCGCGGTGCTGGTGGCGCTCAACATCCTGTGGTCGGGCTGGGGCGTGATCCGTGGATCATTGAGCGGGCTGATGGACGAGGCGGTATCCGACGACGAGCTGGCGCGCATCCGCCGCATCATCGCCGAGAGCGCCGAGGGCGAGACCGCGCTGGAGGCGCATGATCTGCGCACGCGCCACGCCGGTCCGGTGACCTTCATCGAGTTTCACCTCGTGGTGCCGGGCGACACGACGGTGGAGGCCGCCCACACCCTGTGCGACCGGATCGAGGCGGCGCTGATGGGCGCGCTGCCCGATGCGCGGGTGACGATCCATGTCGAGCCCGAGCACAAGGCCAAGCACAGCGGCATCGTCGTGCTGTCCTGACGGGGTGGCTTTCGCCCCGTCGCGGGCTGTGCGAATAGGGGCCGATCCCCGATGAAAGGCCCCCGAGAATGGAAAACCTGCGCGGCAGCGTCCTCATGGTCCTGGCGATGGCCGGCTTCGCGCTTGAGGACATGTTCATCAAGCGGCTGGCCGAGGCCATGCCGGTGGGGCAGATCATCATGGCGCTGGGGCTGGGCGGCGCGGTGATATTCGCCGCGATCTGCCTGGGGCAGGGGCGGCGGCTGTTCTCGCGCGATTTGCTGGCGCGGCCGGTGATCCTGCGCAACACCGGCGAGATGGCGGGCACCATGTGTTTCGTCACCGCGATCGCGCTGACGCCCTTGTCGTCGGCCTCGGCGATTCTTCAGGCGACGCCGCTCGCCGTCACGCTGGGTGCGGCGCTGTTCCTGGGCGAGCCGGTGGGCTGGCGGCGGTGGTCGGCGATCCTCGTGGGGTTCGCCGGCGTGCTGATGGTGGTGCGCCCGGGGCTCGCGGGCTTTGCGCCCGCCTCGCTCTTTGCCGTGGGGGCGGTGATCGGGCTGGCGGCGCGGGATCTGGCGACGCGGGCGGTGCCGGCGGCGATCTCGTCGATGCAGCTTTCGGCCTATGCCTTTGCCACCTTGGTGCCGACGGGCGCGATCCTGCTGGCGTTCGGGGACGGGCCGGTGGTGCCGGGCGGCGTGCAGATACGCGATCTCGGGCTGGCGCTGGCCTGCGGCGTGGGGGCCTATTACGCCATCGTGGCGGCGATGCGGGTGGGCGAAGTGGCGGTGGTCACACCGTTTCGCTATACGCGGCTGGTGTTCGCGCTGGGAATCGGGATGCTGGTCTTTGCCGAGCGGCCCGATACCTGGACGCTGACCGGCGCGGCGGTGATCGTGGCGTCGGGGCTCTACACGCTCATGCGCGAGGCACGGCTGGGGCGGCGGCGACAGGGGAGGGGGGTGTCCTGAAGCGGCGCGCGCCCCGGTGAACTGCGCCCTCAGAACGGCATCGGGTGCGCCCTGTGCGTCGCGTCGAGATCGGCCAGCACCTCGTCGCCCAGCGTCACGTCCGCCGCGCCCAGCGCCCGGTCGAGCTGATCCATCCGCGTCGCACCGAAGATCGCCGAACACATGAAGGGCCGCGTCAGGCACCATGCCAACGCCATCTGCACCGGGTCGAGCCCGTGTTTCGCGGCCACGCCCAGATAGGCATCCACGGCGGCAAAGGCGCGCGGCACGCGGCGTCCGCCGAGATCGGTGTTGATCGTCATGCGTGACCCTGCGGGCAGCGCGCCGTTCTGGTACTTGCCCGAGAGCATCCCCGCGGCCAGCGGCGAAAACGCCAGCAGGCCGACATCCTCGTTGACGCTCAACTCCGCCAGGTCGGTGTCGTAGAGGCGGCACATCAGCGAATACTCGTTCTGGACCGACGCCGCGCGCGGGCCATGCCCCGCCTCGGCCAGCCGCAGCCATTGCGCCGTGCCCCACGCGCTCTCGTTCGACAGGCCAAAGGCGCGGATGCGGCCCTTGTCGACCTCGCGTTGCAGGGCCGCCAGCGCCTCTTGCATATGCGCGAGCGTCGCGGCGCGGTCCTGCCCCGAGGGGTCATAGCGCCAGTTCTGCCGGAACATATAGCTGCCCCGGTTGGGCCAGTGAAACTGATACAGGTCGATATGGTCGGTGCGCAGCCGCCGCAGCGACCCCTCCACCGCCCCGGGTATACTCGCCGCCGAGATCGGCGCGCCATCCCGTGCGTGCGGGAATCCCGCGCCGGAATGCTTGGTGGCCAGCACCACCTCATCCCGCCGCCCCGTCCGGGCGAGCCAATCGCCGATAATCTCCTCGGTGCGCCCGGTGGTTTCGGCGCGGACGGGCGCGGTAGGATACATCTCGGCGGTGTCGATGAAATTCACGCCCCGGTCGAGTGCCCGGTCGATCTGCGCGTGGCCCTCGTCGGCGGTGTTCTGCGCGCCCCAGGTCATCGAGCCGAGGCACAGCGCGCTCACCTCGATGCCGGTGCGGCCCAGCGGTCTTTTATGCATATCGGATGGTCCTGTCCCGTTTCGCGCGGAGCCTATTGCCCCCGTCCCACGGTGGCAAGCGGGGCCGCGGGGGGGAAAAATCCGATTGGAACACTCGGGCTTCTTGACCCCGCGCCACCGGGCCGCTACCAATTCCCACGTAAATTGTCGGATTTCACTTCAAACAGGGAGAGACCCATGACCGACCGGACCAAACCGCGCAGCGTCACCGTGCGCCGCACCCTGACCCTTGGCACCGTTCTCGCGGGCATCACCGCGACCGGGGCCGCGGCGGCAGGGGAGGGCTATACCGCTGTCGAAACCGAGCAATCGGGCATCATCCTTGCCCAGGCCGAAGGCGAGGGTGAAGGCAGCGCCGTCGAGGGCGAAGGTGAGGGTGAAGCCAGCGCCGCCGAGGCCGAAGGTGAGGGCGAAGCCAGCGCCGCCGAGGGCGAGGGCGAGGGCGAAGGCGAGGGCAGCGCCGCCAAAGGCGAGGGTGAAGGCGGCGAAGGTGAAGGTGAAGGTGAAGGTGAAGGCGGCGCCGGTGTTTCCGATCCCGAGCAGCGCCTGCAACGCGACCTGAGCTTCATGGAGGGCCACCTGCGCGCCGGTCTCGCGCTTTACGAGGCGGGCGATCTGGAGGCGGCCCGCACCCATATCGGCCACCCGATCAAGGAGAAATACGACGCCGTCGCCGAGCCGCTCGCGGCGATGGACAAGGGCGCGCTGAAGGGCCGGATCGTGGCCATTGCCGAGGCCGCCGAATCGGGCGCGACATTCGACGAGGTGCGCGCCGCTTTCGACGGCGCCCGCACCGTGATGGAAGAGGTGCGCGCCACCATGTCCCCCGCCGATCAGGTCATGGGGCTGGCCGCGCTGACCCGCGTGGCGGGCGAGGAATACACCGTCGCCGTCGAGGGTGGCACCGTGTCCAACCTGCACGAATACCAGGACGCATGGGGCTTTCTGCGCGTGGTCGAGGCCGAGGCGCAGCAGATGGCCGAGAGCGCGGATCCCGACAGGGCGGCGGCGGGGCAGGAAGTCCTCGACCATCTCAAGGCCACCGATGCCGCCTTTGGCGATCTCCAGGGCGAGGGCGATTTCGAAATGGACCCGTCGATCCTGATGGGGGCCGCGTCGCGGATCGAGCTGACCGCGTTCGGGCTGGGCTGAGCGGATGATCCTCGTCATCGGCGACGTGCTCGATGCGGGCGAGGTGGCGGCGTTGCGCGACGCCGCCGCCAAGCTCGAATTCGGCGACGGCAAGGCGACGGCGGGCCGCTATGCCCGCGACGTCAAGGCCAACCTTCAGGCGGTGCCCTCGAAGGGGCGCGCGGCGATTTTCGAAAAGACCCGCCGCGCGCTCATGCGCCACGAGGTGTTTCTCGCTGCCGCGCGGCCCAAGCGCTTTGCCCGGCTGCTGCTGTCGCGCTACCGCACCGGCATGGAATACGGCCTCCACGTCGATGACCCGATCATGAAGGGCAGCCGCACGGACCTGTCCTTTACCCTGCCGCTCTCGGACCCGGACGATTACGAGGGCGGCGGACTGTGCGTCGATGACGGGATCGAGGAACGGGTGATCCGCCTGAACGCGGGCGACGCGGTGCTCTACTCCACATCGGCGCTGCACCGGGTCGAGCCGGTGACAGAGGGCGAGCGGCTTGCCGTGGTGGGGTGGGTGACCAGCCGGGTGCGCGACGCGGCGCGGCGCGAGGTGCTCTACGACCTCGACGTGGCCACGCGCGAGGTCTTTGATACGCAGGGCAAGACCCCGGCCTTCGACCGGCTGTTCAAGGCCAAGAGCAATCTCTACCGCATGTGGGCCGAGGACTGAACGCCGCCCGCCAGCGGCGTTCAGACCGAAATCCGTTTCCTGCCGATGTGCACCTCCGGCGTGGCCTCCAGCGCCCCGGCCAGCGCCTTGAACCGCGCCTGCGCCACCTCGCCGAACAGCGCCGAGGCGTCCGAGGCGAGATCGAGCCTCAGTACCTTGCGCCGCGGGTACCAGCGCATCCGCGCGATATCGGCCTCGTCGGTCAGCCACAGCATCGCCGCCAGCCGCAGCGCGCGCCCGAGGATCTCGGCCTCGTTGCGGTCGCGCTCGGAAATCAGCCCCTCCAGCGTGTCGAACCGCGTGCCCGCGCGCTTGTTGGAATAGCGGTGCAGCAGCGCCAGCCCGAGAAACACCCGCTCGGAATGCTTGAGCCCGCCGAGATTGGCGCGGGTGGCGTTGTCGAAACAATCCTCGGCGCGGTAATCGGGATGGGCCCGCCAGCCGACGTCGTGCAGCAGGCAGGCGGCCTTGACCAGCCGCAGCCGTTCGGGCCGCGCGGATTTGTAGAGCGGCGCGATGAAGCGATAGATCACCCGGCCGAACCCGGGCAGCCGCGCATCCTTGGCCTCGGAAAAGCGGCACGCCTCGATCAGCGGGTCGCGCACGCGCAGCGATTCGGGCATCTGTTCATAGAGCAGCCCCTCGCGGATACCGTAGCTCGACACCGCGATGTCATGCGGGCGAAAGCTGCGCACCACCTCGCGCAGCACCTCGGCGGCAAAGGGCACCAGCGCGATGCGCGCCGCCGACACGCCCGATTGCGCGCGCAGGCTGTCTTCGTCGTGCCTGGCGATATGCTTGATCGTGGCGCGCAGGTCGGCGGCGGTCATGCGGTATTCGTGCAGCACGTGCAGCGGATAGCCGCGCCGCGCCATGTCGATGCGGGCGATCGCGCGCCACGAGCCCCCCACCAGGAACAGCCGGTTCTTCTGCTCGCCGAGCCCGTCGCGCAGCCGCTCCACCGTTTCGCGGATCAGCGCCTTGCGCGCCTTCTTGCCGCCCTTGAGGTCGCGCAGCTTGAGCGGGCCGAGCCCGGCACTGACGCAGCGCCCCACGCGGCCGCCGTCGATCTCGGCCAGTTCCATCGACGAGCCGCCCATGTCGCACACGAGGCCATAGGCCCCCGGCCAGCCCAGCAACACCCCCTGCGCCGACAGCCGCGCCTCTTCGGGGCCGTCGATGACAAACAGTTGGATGCCTGTCTCGCGCTCTACCTCGGCGACGAAATCGGCGCCGTCCTCGGCCTCGCGCACCGCCGCCGTCGCCACCGCGTTGAGCGGGCCGGTGCCCAGCCCGTCGGCCACATGCGCAAAACGCCTGAGCGCGTCGAGCGCGCGCGCGCGGCCCGCCGGATCCAGCCGCCCGGTCTCGGCCATGCCCGCGCCGAGGCCGCACATCACCTTTTCGTTGAAGAAATAGGCCGGGCTGCGCGCGGCGCCGTCGAACACCACGAGGCGCACCGAGTTGGAGCCCACGTCCACCACGCCCACGCGGGATAGCGCGCGCGCCTCTGGGCTGTCGAAGAGCGCGCGCCCGAAGGGGCGGTCGCGGTGCGCTGCGGGATCGTTCACGCCGTCCATCGTCTGCCTTGTCGGTCGTCTTCGTGTCTAGGCCGCGCGCGCGCGCGGGTCAATCGTCGGTATGGGTGAGGGTGGGCACGTCCGACGCCCCCGCCGAGCCGCGCCCCGACAGCGACGGGTTTTCCATGAAGAAGCGGTGACAGTTGAACGCGAATTCCCCCTCGGGTGTCAGCTCGCGCACGAACGTGCCATCGGGCGCCATGACCCAGCTTTGCGCCACGTCGGCCATGTTGGCGGCCATGATCTGGCTGACGATCTGCGCCTTGACGGTGGGGTTGGTGGTTTCCACCAGCGTCTCGACCCGGCGGTTGAGGTTGCGGCCCATCCAGTCGGCGGAAGAGATGAACACCCGCGCCTTCTTTGACGGCAGCCCGGCGCCGTTGCCGAAACAGACGATGCGCGAATGCTCCAGAAACCGCCCGATGATGGATTTCACGCGGATATTCGACGACAGCCCCGCGATGCCGGGCCTCAGCCCGCAGATGCCGCGCACCACGAGGTCGATCTTCACCCCCGCCTCGGACGCGGCGTAAAGCGCGTCGATCACGTCCGGCTCGATCAGCGAGTTCATCTTGGCCCAGATCGCCGCCGGCTTGCCCGCGCGGGCGTGCCCGGCCTCGCGCCCGATCATGTCGAGCAGCCTCGGCTTCAGCGACTTGGGCGAGATCGAGATGTTCTCCAGCCCCTCCGGCTCGGCATAGCCCGACAGGTAGTTGAACACCTTGGTCGCGTCCCGTCCCAGCTTGGCGTCGCAGGTGAAAAAGCTGAGGTCGGTATAAATGCGCGCGGTGATCGGGTGGTAATTGCCGGTGCCGTAATGGGTATAGGTCACGAGGCTGTCGCCCTCGCGCCGCACCACCGTGGATATCTTGGCGTGGGTCTTCCAGTCGACAAAGCCATAGACGACATGCGCGCCCGACCGTTCCAGCCGCCGCGACTGCCGGATGTTGGCGGCCTCGTCGAACCGTGCCTTGAGCTCCACCAGCGCGGTGACGGATTTGCCGTCCTCGGCGGCCTCGCACAGCGCCTCGACGATGGGCGAGTTGCGCGAGGTGCGGTAGAGCGTCTGCTTGATGGCGAGCACGTCGGGGTCGCGCGCGGCCTGTTGCAGGAACCGCACCACCATGTCGAAGGTCTCGTAAGGGTGGTGCAGCAGCATGTCCTTCTGCCGGATCGCGGCGAACATGTCGCCGCCGTGGTCCTGCACCCGCTCGGGGACGCGCGGCGTGAACGGCGGCCAAAGCAGGTCGTGCCGCGCATCGAGCACCAGCTCTTTCAGATCGGCGAGCCCGATCATGCCATCCACCTCCACCACCTCGTCGGGGATGACGTGCAGCTCCTCCATGATCACCTCACGCAGCGCCTCGGGCGCCCCCGAGGTGATCTTCATCCGTACCACCTCGCCGCGGCGGCGGCGCTTCAGCGCCACCTCGAACTCGCGCACCAGATCCTCGGCCTCTTCCTCGACCTCGAGATCGCTGTCGCGCAACACCCGGAAGGCGCAATGCCCCTTGTAGCGGTAGCCGGGGAACAGGCTGTCGAGATGCAGCAGCAGCAATTCCTCCAGCGGCAGGTAGCGGTGCGCCCCCTCGGGGGCGGGCAGCGCCACGAACCGGTCGATCTGCTGCGGGATCGGCAGCAGCGCCTGTAGCGGGCGCTTGTCCGAAACGCGCGCCATCTGCAACGCCAGCACGTAGCCGAGATTGGGAATGAACGGGAACGGGTGCGCCGGGTCGATGGCCAGCGGCGACAGCACCGGAAACACCCGGTGCAGGAACATCTCGGCCAGGTACTCGCGGTCGGTGTCGTCGAGCACGTCATGGGTGAGGATCGCGATACGCTCGCCCTCCATCTCCGTGCGCAGCGTCTCGAACGCCTTTTGCTGCGATTGCAGCAGCCTGCGGGCGTTCTCGTTGATCAGCACGAGCTGTTCGGCGGGCGTCAGCCCGTCGGCGGCGGGCGTGGTGTTTCCCGCCTTGGCCAATTCACGCAGGCCCGCCACGCGCACGTTGTAGAATTCGTCCAGGTTGGTGGCCGAGATCGACAGGAAGCGCAGCCGCTCCAAGAGCGGCACGCGGGGGTTTTCCGCCTCTTCCAGAACCCGCCAGTTGAACCCCAGCCAGCTTAGCTCGCGGTTGAAGAACCGGCCCGGCCCGGCGATGTCCAGCCCCTCGGGCGTGACCGGTTCGGGGGCGGGGTTCCTGAGAAAATCAGCCTGAGTCATGCGGGCCTTATGGTGGCGGAGTGTAACACTCGGGTGACGGATGATGGCGTCAGTGACCGCGATTGTCCAGCACCTCGGCGGCGAGCTGCCGCGTGATCGCCCGCCCCGTGGCCAGCGCCCGCGCGTCGATTTCGGCGACGGTGGCGCGGGCGGCGTCGAACGTGCGCTCGATGCGCCGCGCGAGGTAGGGCACGCAATCGGGCGCCGGGGCAAGCTGCCGGTCGGCAAAGAGCTTGGCCAGCACCGCCGCCAGCAGCGCGTCGTCGGGCGGTCCCAGCCGCGCGAGCAGCATGGCCTCCATCCGGCTCGCCAGGTCGGGCAGGGCAAGGCCCCAGTGCCGCGGCGGCGCGGCCGCGCTCGCCAGCAGCGCGTGACCTTCCGCCAGCACCAGGTTGTGCAGGTGAAACAGCGCCGCCTCGGCCTCCGCGTGCCCGGCGATGCCGTCGGCATCCTCCACCGCCACCGGCCCGGCGGCCAGCGCGTCGATATCGGCGCCGCCCAGGTCCGCCGCGGCCACGATCGGCGCACCCGTCAGCGCCGCCCAGACATGCACCAGGTGCGTCTTGCCCGCGCCGCGCGGCCCCGCCAGCACCAGTTTGCGCGCCGGCCAGTCGCGCCAGCCCTCGATCAGCGCCACCGCCTGCGCGTTGGCCGGCGAGACAAAGAAATCCTCGCGCCCCAGCGCCGTGCGCGCGGGCAGGTCAAACGCCAGTTGCCTTGGTGTCATCCGTCGCCCCGACCCTCGCTGCGCCCGTCCAGCCCGCGATAGAGCCTGCCTTTCTGGTATTCCGCCACGGCGAACCGCGCGATCACCCCCAGCGCGGCGGCCACCGGCACCGCCACCAGCATGCCGACGAAGCCGAACAGCGTGCCGAAGGCCGACAGCGCAAAGATCAGCCACACCGGGTGCAGCCCCACCGACGAGCCGACAAGGCGCGGGGTCAGCAGGTTGCCCTCGATCACCTGCCCCGAGACGAAGATCGCCGCCACCAGCCCGATGCTCAGCCAGTCGCCCCAGAACTGAAACAGCGCCAGCCCCAGCGCCAGCGCGCCGCCAAAGATCGCGCCGACATAGGGAATGAACGTCAACAACCCCGCGAGCGCCCCGACAACGAGGCCGAATTGCAGCCCCACCAGCATCAGCGCCACCGCGTAATAGCTGCCGAGGATCAGGCAGACCGTGCCCATGCCCCGCACGAAGCTCGCCAGCGTGGCGTCGATCTCGCCCGCCAGCCGCCGGATGACCGGCGCGTGATCGCGCGGCAGCAGGTGGTCGATCTTGGCCACCATGTGATCCCAGTCATAGAGCAGGTAGACGGCGACCACCGGCGCCACCACCAGCAGCACCGTGATGTTGATGAGCGACGCGGCAGAGCTGAGCGCGGTCTGCAACAGCTGCCCGCCGCGCTCGCGCACCGTCTCGCCCAGCGATTGCAGCGCCTGTTGCAGCGTCGAGCCGGGCTCGTAGAGCGACGGCAGGTGCTTGCCGAGAAAGCCCTGCAAATCGCGCGCGAGCTGCGGCGCGGTGTCGAAGAGGGCGATGGCCTGCGCCACGATCGAGGGGATGACGAGCAGCGCCACGATCACCAGCACCAGCACCGCCACCGCGGTGATCGTCGCCACGGCGAGGATGCGGCTCAGCCCCAGCCGCTCCAGCCGGTCGGCGACCGGGTCGAGGAAATACGCCACCGCCGCGCCCAGCACGAAGGGCAGGATCACGTCGCCCAGCAGCCACAGCACCCCCAGCACCGCGGCGGTCGCGATGCCCCAGTACTTGATCTGATCCCGGACCGGCAGGGCCATCGGCGTTCCTCGACTGCGTGCGCGCCAACATCGCTCGTGACGCCGGGGGTTTCAAGAGCGGGTCGCCCCGGCCCCCCGTCATCCTCGGGCTCGACCCGAGGACCTCCCTCATTCGGCCCCCCCCATCATCCTCGGGCTCGACCCGAGGACCTCCCTCCTCAATCGCTCCCCCCCATACAACGCCCCGCAAACCGCACCCCGACGGCGGACCGGCCACGCGCGCCACCGCCGCCCTCA
>JADQCC010000091.1 GCA_016278295.1 Roseovarius sp.
GTGGTGGATGCGCGGCGACGGGGCGCTGGCATCAAGCGGCACCGACATGGCCACAGCCACCGGGCTGGGCGGGATCGGGCGGGTCCGCGCCTTCGCCCCGCCGCATACCGGCAGCAATTACCTGCTGCGCGAATTCGTCTTCGTGGTGGGGCGCAAGCACGCCGCAAAACTGCGGATGATCGCGCTCGTACTCGGCTACGCCCTTCCGCTCGTGCTGCTGGCGCTGCCGTTCAGCCACGCCACGGCGGCGCTCGCCGCGATCAGCCACCTGGTCGGCATCGCCGTGTCGCGCTGGCTGTTCTTCGCCGAGGCCGAGCACGTCGTCGGGCTCTATTACGGGGCACGGTGAGCGATCAGTCCGCGGCCTCGCGCCACTCGCCGCCCTCGGGCACGCCGCGGCGCGCCCAGAACCGGTTCCAGCGCACGCGGATCGCCCACCACAGCGCGGCGAGCAGCGTCAGCACCACGATGTTGAACCACGGCACGATCCGCGTCTCCGGCCCCGCGACCGGCCAGAGAGAGATCGCGTTGGGATAGATCGACAGGAACTCGTTGCGCCAACCGTAATGGCGGATCGCCACCCATTGCGCGTTCGCCGCCGATTTCTTCGACAGCATGTCCGAGGCCTCGGCCTGCAAATTCGACGTGTCGAACTTGAAATAGGGCGGCCAGCCCCAGCCGGTATCCTCGTTGCGATAGATCATCGGGTCGTCATCGGTCAGGAAGGTCTGGATGAAAAACACATCGCGGACGCTGGCCTGCGTGTTCTCGCCGGTCGCGGCATTGGACCAAAAGAGCGCGTTCTCACCGGGATTGACCCGCTTTTCATAGGTGTCGGTGATCCGCGCGATATCGTGCTGCGGCAGCGTGTAATGCAGAAAGGCCAGCACCACGATCCAGAAGATCGCCCTGAAACCCCATTTCACATAGACCATGCGCGGTCCCCCTTACATGAAATTCGTGACATAGATCGTGATGCAAACGAATGTAACCGGCAGGATGTAAACCAGCCAGATCAGCCGCTTGCGCAACGATTTCTCATATTGCTGCATGCCGGTCTCGATATAGGCGTCCCGATCACCCGGACGGCCCGCATCTTCCCAGTCCTGCGCCATTTTTCGGCGCCGGGCAGACCGCGAATACCAGGAAATCCCCAGGTACAGCGCGGTCAGCGCGATCAGCCCGAAAATCAGCAATCGCATTAGCGCCAGCATACCGTATCTCTCGCTTCACCTGCCCAATCGAAACCGTAGCCGTGCATAGCGCAGAATCATGCTAGGCTGCACCCCATATGCACTGAAACCGAAAGGACATGCCATGTGCGATGCCTGTGTCATCAATGCGGTCAAGGACAGGATGCTGTCGCGCCGCTCCTTCTTTGCCACCGTGGCTGGCTCCGGGGCCGCCGTGGCCCTCTCCGCCGCGGGGGCGCCTCCCGCGCTCGCTCAAGGGCACGGCACGGTCGAGGACCTGACCCATGCCTATGACGCCGATTTTCCCACCTATTTCGGCGCGCCAGGCATCTCGACCGAACAGAATTTCAACTTTGCCGAGCACGGCTTCAACCTGCTGACGCTCACCGTCAACGAGCACACCGGCACCCATGTCGATGCGCCGCTGCACTTCTCCGCCGATGGCGCATCGGTGGACGAGATCCCCGTGGGCAACCTCGTGGCCCCGCTCTGCGTGGTCGATATCGCCGCCCGCGCCGCCGAGGACGCCGATGCACAGCTCACACCCGGCGACCTCAAGGCGTGGATCGCGGCGAATGGCCCGATCCCCGACGGCGCCTGCGTGGCGCTCCATTCGGGCTGGGCGTCCAAGGTGGGCAGCGACGCGTTCCGCGGCTTCGACGGCGAGGCGCAGCATTATCCGGGCTTTCACGTCGAGGCGGCGCAAATGCTGATCGAAGAGACCGGCGCGCGCTCCATCGCGTCGGACACGCTGTCGCTCGATCACGGGCCGTCGGCGGATTTCGCCACCCATTACGCGTGGCTGCCCTCCGGGCGCTTTGGGATCGAGAACGTGGCCGGGCTCGACCGTGTTCCCGCGGCGGGGGCCACCATCGTCATCGGCGCGCCCAAGCATCGCGGCGGCACCGGCGGCCCGGCGCGGCTGTTTGCCCTGATCTGACGCGTACGCCCGTCAGACCATGTCCGGCGGGGTCGCCTCGCGCGCCAGCTCGGGCGCGATCTCGTCGAGGGCAACGGTGCGGGTGGCCTTCTCGCCGAGGCGGCGCAGCGACACGCTGCGCTCCTCGACCTCGCGCAGCCCGCAAGCCAGGATCACCGGCACCTTGCCGACCGAATGCTCGCGCACCTTGTAGTTGATCTTCTCGTTGCGGGTATCGGCCTCGGCGCGCACGCCGCGCGCGCGCAGGTTCTCCACCACCTCTTGTACGTAATCATCGGCATCCGACACGATCGAGGCGACCACCACCTGCCTGGGCGCGAGCCAGAACGGCAGCCGCCCGGCATGTTCCTCGATCAGGATACCGATAAAGCGCTCGAAGCTGCCGAGGCAGGCGCGGTGCAGCATATAGGGCCGGTGCTTTTCGCCATCGGCGGCGATATAGGTCGCGTCCAGCCGCTCGGGCAGGTTCGGGTCCACCTGGAAGGTGCCGCATTGCCAGACCCGGCCGATCGCGTCGGTGAGGTAGAAGTCCAGCTTCGGTCCGTAGAACGCGCCATCTCCCGGCTCCAGCGTATAATCACGCCCGACGGCCTTGATGGCGTTTTCCAGCGCGCCTTCGACATAGTCCCAGCTCTCATCCGTCCCGACGCGCTTCTCCGGGCGGGTGGCGAACCGAATCTCGAATTCAGGAAAGCCAAGCTCGCGGTAGACCCCCGCAAGAAAGTCGATGAACCGCGCGCATTCCACCTGGATTTGCTCTTCGGTGCAGAAGATATGCGCGTCGTCCTGCGTGAAGCCGCGCACCCGCATGATCCCGTGCAGTGCGCCCGACGGCTCGAACCGCGCACATGATCCGAACTCTGCCAGCCGCAGCGGCAGGTCGCGATAGGATTTCAGACCCTGGTTGAACACCTGAACGTGGCAGGGGCAGTTCATCGGCTTCAGCGCGTTGATCCGCGTCTGCGACTTGTTCTTCACCGCCGCGTCGTCGTGTTCACCGTCGCGGCTCTCGTCCACCTCGACCACGAACATGTGGTGCTGGTACTTGTCCCAGTGGCCCGATGCCTCCCACAGCTTGCGGTCTACGACCTGCGGCGTGTTGATCTCGCGATAGCCACCGGCGCGCTGTTTGCGGCGCATGTAATCCTGCAACTCGGTGTAGATGGTCCAGCCGTTGGGGTGCCAGAAAACCTGACCCGGCGCTTCCTCCTGCATGTGAAACAGGCTCATCTCGCGGCCAAGGCGGCGATGGTCGCGGCGCTCGGCCTCTTCGAGGAAGTTGAGATACGCCTTGAGCTTGTCGCGGGTCTGAAAGGCCACGCCGTAAATGCGTTGCAGCATCGGGCGGCGGCTGTCCCCGCGCCAATAGGCGCCGGCCACGCTCATCAGCTTGAAGGCGTCGGCGGGCACCTGCCCGGTATGTTGCAGATGCGGGCCGCGGCACAGGTCTTGCCAGTGCCCGTGCCAGTACATGCGCAGCGGCTCGTCGCCCGGGATGGCCTCGACCAGTTCCACCTTGTAGGGCTCGTTCGTCGCCTCGTAATGCGCGATCGCACGGGCTCGGTCCCAGACCTCGGTGGTGACGGGATCGCGCGCGTTGATGATCTCGCGCATCTTCCCCTCGATCCGACTCAGATCCTCGGGCGTGAACGGCTCTGCGCGGTCGAAATCGTAATACCAGCCATTCTCGATCACCGGGCCGATGGTGACCTTCACATCGGGCCAGATCTCTTGCACCGCGCGGGCCATGATATGGGCGAGGTCATGGCGGATGAGTTCGAGCGCGGGCGCCTCGTCCTTCATCGTGTTGATACTGACCGCGGCGTCGCGCGGGATCGGCCATTGCAGATCCCAGTGCCACCCGTCGACATGGGCCGAAATCGCCTTTTTCGCCAGCGACACCGAGATGTCCGCCGCCACCTCGGCGGGGGTCACGCCAGCGGGATAGCTGCGCGCATTGCCATCGGGAAAGGTAAGGGAAATATCGGCCATGTCTCGGCTCCTCGTCGGTTTGGCGCCCACGGAACGCCCGGTTGCGGGTATTTCGCGCCTCATGCCCGCATCCGCCGCCGAGGTCAAGAGGAAGGGGCGGTGAACGGTATGCAATCGTATATGGCAACCTATTGATGCAGTTCGAAAAATCCGTTGGACATGTCGCGGATGTTGTTTTAAATGCCGCTTATCGCTCACGCAACAATATTGCGCTGCGGCCGCAAAGCCGCGGCGCGGCACGACAGAGGAGTCACCGGACATGCCGGGATATAACGAGACATTCGAACTCTCCGTCGAGGATATGGACCTGATCGAGACCGCGCTGCGACAGACCAAGGCCGACCTGTCGGCGCGCACGCTCGCCGATCCGGTGCAGCACGACAAGACCGCTAATGCCCTGCCCGAGGCCGACGAAACCCTGCGCCGCATCCACGACCTGCTGGGACGGCTGCACAATCAGAAAGTGTTCTACCGGCCGCGCAAAGGCGCCTATATCGGCGGCTGAAAACAGCAGAAATCCGGTTTGCACGGGCGCGGACACCGGTGCATGATCCCTGCCGCAGGGCAAGGGAGGATGCGATGCCGGACCCATCATGGCACGAGACCAAGGCGGGCCGCCGCCTCGCCCACCATCGGCTGGCGGGGGCCGGGCCGGGGATTGTCTTTCTCGGCGGCTTCAAGTCCGACATGGAGGGCACCAAGGCGCTCTGGCTCGAGGACTGGGCGCGGGCACGGGGCCGCGCGTTCCTGCGCTTCGACTATTCCGGGCACGGGCAGTCCTCGGGGGCGTTCACCGAGGGATGCATCGGCGACTGGGCAGAGGATGCCCGCGCGGTGCTCGACGCGCTGACCGACGGGCCACAGCTCCTCGTTGGCTCGTCAATGGGGGGATGGATCGCGCTTCTGCTGGCGCGCGCCTGCCCCGAACGCGTGGCGGGCATGGTGACCGTCGCCGCCGCGCCGGATTTCACCGAGGATTCGATGTGGGCCGGGTTTGACGAGGACGCGCGGCGCCGGATCATCACGGAGGGACAGATCGCGCTGCCCTCGGAGTATGGCGACCCCTACATCATCACCCGCCGCCTGATCGAGGACGGGCGCGATCACCTCGTCCTGCGTTCGCCGCTCGACCTGCCCTTCCCGGTTCGATTTTTGCAAGGCACCGCCGATGAAGATGTGGATAAATCCGTCGCCTTGCGGCTATTGGACCACGCCACCGGGCCGGACATGCGGCTGACACTGGTCCACGGGGCGGATCACCGCTTCTCCGATCCCGATTGCCTGGAGCTCATCGGCGCGGCGCTGGACGAGGCGAGCGCGCGGGCGGACGCAGGATGATACGCTGGCTGCTGCGCGCGCTTCCGGCGGCGGCGTTGCTTGTCGGAGCAGGGCTGATACTGGCCCCGCGCGAGCCGGTGAAAATGCCGCCGCCCTTCGACGAAGGCAAGCTCGATGGCGGCGTGGAGGGCTATCTCGCAGCGCGAGAGGCGCGATATGACGACATCCGGCCCGACAGCCAAAAGCGCGTGATCTGGGCGGGCACGCCCGAAACGCGCACACCGCTTGCCATTGTCTACCTGCACGGCTTTTCCGCCTCGAGCCAGGAAATCCGCCCGGTGCCGGACATGGTGGCGCAGGCACTCGGGGCCAATCTCGTCTATGCCCGGTTCCGCGGCCACGGGCGCGACGGCGACGCGATGGCCGAGGCGACGGCCTCGGACTGGCTCGCCGATGCCACCGAGGCGCTGGCGGTGGCGCGCGCCGTGGGCGAGCGGGTGGTGATCCTCGCCACCTCGACCGGGGCCACGGTGGCCACGCTGATCCTTTCCGATCCGTCGCTGCGCGAAGGTGTGGCGGCGGCGATCCTCGTCTCGCCCAATTTCGGGATCAACAACCCGCTGGCCCCGCTGCTGACGTGGCCGGGCGCGCGCTACTGGCTGCCGCTCGTGGCCGGGCAGCGGCGCCGCTTCGAGCCGCGCAACCCGGAGCAGGCGGCGGAATGGACCACCGAGTATCCCAGCACGGCGGTGTTTCCGATGGCCGCGCTGGTGGCACGCGCCCGCGCGCTGGATCCGGCGACGATCCCGGTGCCCGCGCTCTTCTACTACTCGGATGCGGACAAGGTGGTGCGCCCCGACCTGACCGATAGCGTGCTGGCCCGCTGGGGCGGCCCCGCCACGCGCATCGCGCCGATTCTGACCGAGGGGGACGACCCGTTCGCACACGTCGTGGCGGGCGACATCCTGTCGCCCGGCAGTACCGCCGCCGCGGCAAAGGCGGTGATCGCATGGATCGAGAAAAGCATCGCGCCTTAGCCCTTGCACGCGCAGCGGCGGCGGTGCCATGCTCGGCAAAGGACGGGGGCAAGAGACCCCCGGGATCGGGGGTGTTTCGATGAGCGGTGATCCGGTCGTGTTTCTGCCTGACATGATGTGCGACGCGCGACTCTTCGCACCGCAGATCGCCGATCTGGGCCAGGACAGGGTGGTATGCGTCGCGCCGATCACACACGGCGAACGGATCGAGGAAATCGCCTCGGGGCTGCTCGATCACCTGCCGGGGCGGTTCGCACTGGCGGGGCTGTCGATGGGCGGGATCGTGGCGATGGAAATCCTGCGCCGCGCGCCCGGCAGGGTAACGCGGATCGCGCTGCTGGATACCAATGCACTGGCCGAGACGCCGCAATCCTCCGCCGGGTATGAGCCGCTGGTGGCCAAGCTGCGCGCCGGGATGATCGCCGAGGCGGTCGAGATGGTGCTGGGCCAGGACGTGCTGGCACCGGGCGCAGGCCGGATGGAGGTGCTGGCGCAAGTGATCGAGATGGCCGAGGCGCTCGGGCCTGACACGCTCGTGCGGCAGGTGCGCGCCCTGCAACGGCGGCGCGACTACCAGGCGGTGCTGCGCCGTTGCCAGGTGCCGGCGCTGGTGCTGTGCGGGGCCGCCGATGGCCTGACCCCGCCACGGCGGCACGACTTCATGGCCGGGCTGATCCCGGACGCAGAGCTGTGCGTGATCGACGGCGCCGGGCACCTGCCGGTGCTGGAGCGGCCAGCCGAGACCAACGCGGCATTGCGCGGCTGGCTGGCGAAGCCGCTGATGCTGCACCGGCGCGCGGACGCCTAAACGCCCGCCGGTTCAGCGCGCAGGGCCGGTCTGTTTCTGCGCCTTGTAGAGCTGGGTGTAATAGCCCTCTCGCGCGATCAGCTCGTCGTGGCTGCCCTGCTCCACCAGCCGCCCCGCCTCAAGCACGAAAATGCAATCTGCATCGGTGATCGACGACAGCCGGTGCGCGACCACGATGGTCGTGCGCCCCTTGGTGAGCCGGGTAAGCGCGGCCTTGATCCGGGCCTCCGTCGCCTGATCGAGCGCGCTCGTCGCCTCGTCCAGCAGCAGGATGGGCGCATCCACGAGAAACGCGCGCGCGATGGCAATGCGCTGTTTCTGCCCACCCGAGAGCTGCGCCCCCTTGGGGCCCACAGGGGTGTCGCCGCGCGCGCGGATCAGGTCGGCAATTTCGGCATTCTCGGCCGCCCGCCAGATCTCGGCGTCGCCAGCCTCCGGGTTGACGTAGCGGATGTTTTCCCAGATCGAATTGTCGAAGATCACGATATCCTGCGCCACCACCGAGAAGGCGGCGCGCAATGCGTCGAGCGCGAGCCGGTCAATAGGCGTGCCCCCGATGGAAATGCCCCCCCCCTGCACGTCATAGAGGCGCGACAAGAGCGACAGCACCGTGGTCTTGCCCGACCCGGTGGCCCCCACGATGGCCGAAACGGTGCCCCCCTCGAAACGCATGGACAGCCCGTCGAAGAGCGGATGATCGGCGCTGTAGCCAAAGCGCACGTCCTCGAGCACGATATCGCCGCCCATGTCGAAATCGGTGATCGCGTCCGGGGCGTCGGTGATGGTGGGGTGTTCGTGAAACATGCGCCGCACGCGGTCGAGCTGCACGAGATGGGTGGGCAACAGGCCCAGGTACTGCGCCAATAGGCGCGCCGGGTCGAACACGAGCACCATGCCCAGCAGGAAGGTGATGATCTCGGCCCCGTCCATGTCAAACCCCGAGCTGAGCACCATGTAGCCGCCGCCGCCGATCACCAGCACGTAGACGAAAGCCGAGGAAAGGTCGATCGAGGGCATCACCAACGCCTGCGTGCGCTGCACCTTGAGCGTGAGGTCGCGCATCAGGCCGGTGTCCCCATCGAGCCGGTCGGTCTCGACCCGTTCCTGGCTCGCGATCTTGATCGTGCGCATGGCCGAAATCGTCTCTTCGAGCCGGTTCATGTAGTTGCCGAGCGCCGTCTCCGCCTCGCCCTGCACGCGCTTGACCCGCGCCGAAACGGCGTTCATCACCCAGATGATGAAGGGCAGCACCGCGATCGCGGCGGCAAACAGCACCGGGTTCTTCCAGATCAGATAGCCCGACACGATCACCACCGTCACCGCGTCGCGCACCGCGTTGGCCGTGCCCAGCCCCATGAAGTGCCCGAGCGACTGCGTCTGCATCACGATCCGGTGGATCAACTCGCCCGAACGTGTGCGCTCGAAATAGCTCAGGTCCAGGGTCATCAGGTGCGCGATCAGGTCGCGACGCATCTCGTAGATGGCCGAATTGGATACCCAGACCGAGATGCGCGGCACGAGATAGGCCATCGCGCCCCGCACCGTAAAGAGAACGAACACCGCGATGCAGACGAAGACGAGATCGCGGACCGAGCCGCTCTCGAAGATCACGCGCAGGCCGTCCTCGGTGATGGCGAGGAACTGTTGATAGACAAGCCCCTGCACGAGGATCATCAAGAGCACGAGCCCAAGCCACGGCGCGCGGCGGCGCAGGTAGAGACGCCAGAACCAACGCAGGTTGTCGCGGTCGGCTCCGGTGAGGAGGGGCGATCTGCCGTCCGGGTCGGGGGTATTCATTCGGGGCGGTGCCGTCTAGCTGTGTCCTGCCCGCCTCATAATGCGTTCGGGGGCCGGGGTCACCCCTTCACGGATAGGATGGTGGCAGGCCGAGCATTTCATCCCGTTGACGGGTGATCCATTCGCGCGCGATGAAATGGCTGCCGTGATGCACATCACGGACAATGTGGCCATGCTTGACGATCGGCGCACCCAGCCACATCCAGCAGAGGAAATGCGGCATTACCGGCCGCGGCGTCTTGCCGTCCCAGCCGTCGGGCTCCTTTACACGGTAGGATCGGTCGCCGAGCGCGCACGCTCTAGAAATGCGATTTCGGCTCGTCCGGCTTGCCCGCCGCCAGCGCCAGCACGCCGGCAAGCCCCGCCATCCCGATCGGGAACATGGTGAACACGTTGAAGCCGAACGCATAGTAAATCAGCCCCGCCGAAACGAGCAGCAAGAGACCCGCGGGCAGCGCGCGCACCTTCGCCATCGCGCCGCCCGCGATCGCCAGCAGCGGCGCGAGGAAACTCGCTGTGCGGATCAGCGCGGGATCGGACACCTGACGAAAAAGCCCCTCGACCTCTCCGAAGCGGTTCACCGCCTCGGTGTAGCCATAGCTGAAGAACCCCACGAGGACCGCGAGGCATCCGCCGATGATCCCCAGAACCGCTGCCGCGTTGCGCATGATGTCTGCCTCTCATACCTGCCGCCGATATAGGCGGTCTTGCGTCTCATCCAAGAAGGGCGGCCTGCACCGCCCGTCCCCAGCCGAGATAGAGCGTGCCACCCGCCTCGATGAGCGGCCGCTTCATCACGGCGGGATACGCGGCAATGAGCGCCAGCGGCGCGTCCGCGCGCGCCTCCTCGCTCAGACCGCGCCATGTCGCCGATTGCCGGTTGACCAGCGCCGCCCCGAACCGCGCCAGTGCCGCCTGTGCCACATCTTCGGGCAATCCCTCGGTCCGCACGTCGTGCAATCTTGCCCCGGGCAAGGATTTCAATGCCTTGCGGCAGGTATCGCAGGTTTTTATCCCGTAGACGATCATCGGCTCGCTCCTTCGCGTCCGCCGTCTTAGCGCGCCGGATCGGGGCCGTCACGGAGTTTCGCTTGATTTTTACATTGACGATGCAATCATCGGCCTGTGCCGGATGTCGGCATATGGCCCGGCATGCTTCCGGGGACGCGCAGACGAAGACGAAGGAGAACGGAATGCCGACAGGCACCGTGAAGTGGTTCAACACCACGAAAGGTTACGGCTTTATCGCCCCGGACGATGGCGGCAAGGACGTGTTCGTGCACATCTCGGCGGTGGAGCGTTCCGGGCTCACCGGCCTCGCCGACGACCAGAAGGTCGGCTATGAATTGCAGGATGGCCGGGATGGACGCCAGATGGCAGGCGATCTGACGCTGCTCTGACAGCCACGGGCGCGGCGTGCCCCGCAGATGGCCTTTGGACGAGGCTCAGTCGCAGCCCTTCACCCCGGGTGCACACTCGTCATACCGCGCGCGCGCACTTCGGATGCGCGTGGCAGGATGCCGTTTTGCCTGCTGATAGCTTTGCGCCCGGTTCGGCGCGCCACAGCAGATCACGCCGTTGATCGACACCGGCTGTAGCCCGGCGGGGCAGTAATTCGCCGTCCCCTCATAGGCATAGATCCCGGCCCGCCGGCGAGCGCCGGCCCCCCGAGCACGGCGAGCGCAAGCGCCGCGACAACTCCTGTCCTGTGAAAATGCATGTCAGCCCCCCACATCGTTAATCACCCAGCCGATGGTAAGAGATGCACGGGGCCTGTCAATTTCTTTCCCCGGAAACAATGCGTTCCCTGCCACACAGGAGGCGGGTGCCGGGGTATAAAGGAGGGGATGGAGCGGGCGACGGGAATCGAACCCGTATCATCAGCTTGGAAGGCTGAGGTCTTACCATTACACAACGCCCGCAGCGACCCTGCGTGTAGAACAGCGCGCCGTGCGGGTCAAGCCGCCGAAAGCGCCCCTCAGTAGGCTTGCGCCTTGCGCAGCCGCGTCTGCCGCCCTTCCTCGGCGATGGCGCCGCCCAGCGTGGTCACCCCCTTGTCGCGCAACAGCGCCAGCATCCGCACGAATACCTCCGCCGTGGCCACCGTATCGCCCATCGCGGTGTGCCGCGCCTGCGTCGGGATATGCACCCCGAACCGGTCGCACAGCGCGTCGAGCGTGTGCTGCCCGGAATGCGCGAACAGCCCCGCCGACATCAGCACCGTGCACAGCACCGGGTTGTCGAAATGCCGCCCGATCACCTGCTCCTTGAGCCGCAGAAAGGCCAGATCGAACGGCGCGTTATGCGCCACCAGCACCGCACCGCGACAGAAATCGTGGAAGCGCCGCCCCGCCTCGGCGATGCCGGGCGCATCCGCCACCATCGCGTCGGTGACATGGTGCACGCGGGTTGACGCGGGCGGGATTGGCCGGCCCGGATTGACCAGCGTCTCAAAGCTCTCGCCGCGCAGAATGCGGCCGTTGACGATGCGCAGCCCGGCAATCTGCACGATCTCGTCGCCGCCGCGCGGCGACAGGCCGGTGGTCTCGGTGTCGAACACGACGAAGTTCAGGTCCGACAGCGGCGTGTCGGCCAGATCGCCGCCGGGCGCGGCGGGCAGGTCAAAATCGTAGAATTCGGGCCGCGCGTCGCCGGGGGCGAGCGGCGCGGTGGCGGCGGCGAGGGGCAGCACCACGCGATGACCCTCCTCGCCGGTCTCGGGCCATATCTCGGTCTGGTGCGCGGCCAGCGCGTCGCGCCCCGAGTAATCGCCATAGGCCTCAGACAGCGGCGCCGTTAGCCAGCCGGTCAGCTCTCCGTCACCCACCGCCGCGCCCGTCCAGCCGAGGAGGAGGCGGATCTCGGCCCCGTCCCGCTCTGCCGCGAGGGCAAAGCCCGCGCGTGCGCCATCCTCGGCAAGGTGCCGCAGGATCACCGACAAGAGCGTGGTGACAGCAAAACCGTCACACCTCAGCATCGCGTCGCTATGCGTGATGCGGATATCCGCGCCGCCTTGCGCGCGCACCCCGTCAAAGACGTGGTTGACCGCCACCGGCGACATCGGCCAGCGGCGCGACTTGATCGCGGCGTGGCGGGCGCTCAGGTCGTCGAGGCAGGCAAAGAGCCGCGCCACCTCGTCCTCGATGCCCTGCCGCATCTTCGCGCGCTCCTGCGGCGCGAGATCGTCCACCGATTGCAACACCTCCAGCAGCGCGCCGATGGTGCCCGCCGGGCGGCGCACCCCCTCCATCAGCGTCGTGAACAGGTGATCGTGGGCCGCGTGCGCGCTCAGATCCTCGGTCGCGTCGCGGAAGATAAGAACATGACCCGACAGTTCCTCGTCCGACAGGATCGGGCTGACGCGACCCAGCAGAAAGCGCGTGCCGTCGGCAGAGGCGGCAAGAAAGGTCTCGGCGCCGATCTCGCCCCGCACACGGGCCTCCTGCATCCGTGCGAGCGCGTTCATCACCGGCTCGGGCCGCAGAAACGCCGAGAGCGGGCGATCGAGCCCGATATCGCCCAGCAACTCCTGCGCCATGCGGTTATAGAGCATCACGCGGTTGTCCGGCGTGGCCACCACCGCCCCCTCGCCCAGATCGCGAAACAGCGCCTCGAACAGCGCCTTTTCGCGGGCGATGCGGGCGGTCTCGCGCTCGACCGCGCGCTGCCGCGCGGCGCGCGCCTCCGACAGCGCGGCGTTGATGGCACCGGCGGCGGGCGCCAGCGTGCCGAGATGGCGGGCCTGCTCCTGGTCGATCTGCAAATCGACGTCGGCGCGGGCGCGGGTGGTCAGGTCAGAGGCCAGCGCGAGGATCGGCCTGGCGACGTTTTCATCGAACAAGAGCCCGATCCACACCGCAAGCCCCAGCACACCCAGCCCGGACAAGAGCCCGGCAATCACATAGCCGTCGGGCGCCCCGCCCGCGCGCATATGACCAAGGACCAGCGCCCCCGCGATCAGCGCCGCGCCCCCCAATCCGAGCGCGGCAAAGAAGAGCGCAAAGCGCAGCCGAAGGCCAAGCCGCTCGGTCAACCGCTCGATCATGACGCATCCTCCGCAAGAAGCGCGTGAATCTGCGCCGTGAGATCGGCAATGGCAAAGGGCTTGGTCATGAAGGCATCGGCACCTACGGCCAGCCCCTTGCGGCGCTCCACCTCGCCGCCACTCGCGGTAATCATGAGCACCTTGATACCCGCGAGCGCCGCGTCGCGCCGGATCATCTGGCAGATATCGTAACCCGAGCGTTCCGGCAGCATCACGTCCAGCACCACAAGGTCGGGGCACTCCTCGGCCAGCGCGTCGAGCGCGGCATGACCCGTCGCCACCCTGCGCAGCCGGTAGCCCGCGCGCCCGATCAGGTAGCCGAGCGCCAGCGCGATATTGTCCTCATCCTCGACGAGCAGAACGGATTTTTGCGACATTGCGGGCCTCCTCTCCCGGTCATGCCTGGCGCAATCATGGCTGGCGCACTCATGACTGGCACAGCGCCTCCATCAGCGGATCGCCCGCACCCGCGCGCCGCCACGCGGCCTCGGACGGGTCGGCGAGCGCGGCCGCGCTCACGTCGGCGCGCGCCTGACCGGCACAATCCACCAGTTGCGGACGCTTGGCCGGGGGCGTCCAGCGGGCAAAGAAGTAGAGATCGACCAGCAGGATGTCCGGCGCCTCTTGGTTGGTCTGCACGCTCGCGCGGTCCAGCGCCATGATCCGCGTGGTCTGCGGGATGACATATGTCCACGGCTTCCAGAGCTTGCTTTCCTCGACCGTGACCAGAACATCCACCCCCTCGGGCAGGCTCTCGACGGTACGCGAGGCCCATGTGTATTCCGACCAGACCGTGTAGCCCAGCATCATGGCCCCCGCCGCCACCGGCATGGCCCAGCGCGGCAGGCGCCCACCGGTGAGGTGGCCCGCGATGAGCACGAGCCCGGCGGCGGCGATCCCGGCGGCAAAGGTAGCAATGAGTTCAAAGAACATGGGTCATCCTCTCGCCCCGCGCGACTGCCCGAGGGCAGATTGCATCGTCTTGACCACCATGAAGGCGTCGCGCAGGTGATTGCGTTCCAGATCCGACAGATCGGACGGGGTCATGAAATTGTCCGGGCTCTTGCCCGCCGCGATCTGCGCCGCCTGATGGCGCAGCCGCGTCTCGGCAATCAGGTCATAGGCATCGAGCAGGTCATGCGCGCCGCTTTCCGAGATCACGCCGCGCGCGCGCGCGCCCTCGATCCGGTCGCGGGTGCCCGCGTCTTCCAGCGACCCCAGCAGCGCGTAGATGCGTCCCAGGTCGACCACCGGCACGACGCCGGAATGCTTGAGGTCGATGGTGTTCTTGTGCCCGCCCGACCGGATAAGAGCAAACCCCCGAAAGAGACCCAGCGGCACGGTATGCTTGAGCGCATTGGAAATCATGTGCGCGACAAAGATCGAGTTCTTTCCCGCCTGCCCCAGCACCTCGGCTTGCAGGTTCTCGAACAGCGCCGCCTCGCCCGCGATGGCGCGCAGGTCGAACATGACCGAGGCGAGCATCTGCGCCTCGCTGTCGGGCTGCGCGATCCAGTCCGCGAAATACGCGCGCCAGACGCGGCGCGGCTGCCGCCATCGCGGATTGGTCGCCATCATGCCGCCCGGGCAGTAAAAGAACCCGCAGGCATCCAGCCCGTCGCTGACGACCTTGGCCAGGTCGGCGAAATAGGCGTCGTGGCGCGCGGGGTCAAAGGCGTCGTCGAGGATCAGGCAATTGTCCTGATCGCTTATGCCGGTCTGCTCACGCCGCCCCTGAGAGCCGCAGGCGGCCCAGAGGTAGGGAACAGGTGGCGGCCCCAGCCGCGCCTCGGCCAGCCGCAACAGGCGGCGGGTGATCGCATCGGTGATATCGGTGATCCGGCGGGTGATCGAGGCGGGCTTGACCCCCGCCTGCACCAGCTGCGCCAGAAGGCCCGGCACCCGCTCCATCACGTGGGCCATGTCCTGCGCGCCCTCGGCATGGGCGATGTCGGCGACCATGTGGCTCGCGGTGGCGGCCTGTTGGCGGAAAAGGTCGGTCTTGCCGATCATCCCCACCACGCGGCCCGCCTGCGCCACCGGCAGGTGATTGACCTTCAACTCCGACAACAGCATCAGCGCGTCGAGGCCCAACCGCCCCGGCGCGATGGTCACCGGGTCGGGTGTCATGACGCGGCTCACCGTGATCTTGCCGTCCAGCCCCTCGGCCAGGACCTTGTTGGTCAGGTCATGCGCGGTGATGATCCCGGCCAGCCGGTCATTCTCCATCACCACGACCGAGGAAATCACGTGATCGCGCATCAGCCGCGCCACCTCGGTAATGGTGGTGCCCGGCGCGCAGGTGACGGGATGCGTCGCCATCAGGTCAGAGACCTGAAGCGCGGTAAGCCCGGTGGCGTAGGGTCCGCTGTCGGCCGGGTCGGTGGGCCGTGCACGCGCAAACCAGCGGGCGATCCCGTCACAATTCTCCATAAGGTCCAGGAAATGCGCCGTGGGGATCAGGATCAGGCGCGCGGCCTCGGACGTCCGGGCCGTCAGCTGCGCGGTGCCATCGCGAAGCAAACCTCGCTCACCCATGATGTCGCCGGGGCCGCGATGCGATACGAGGTCATTGGCCCCGGTCTGGATGTCAAAGGCCCCCGACACGACCACGTAAAGCCCCCCGAGCGCCGCGCCCTTGGCAAAGAGCGTCTCGCCTTTTGCCAGCTCCACCGCGTCCAGATCAGGCGCGAGCCGCGCGCGCATCTCGTCCGTCAGCGCGTCGAACGGCGCCTGCGCACACAGCGTGTCGATCAGGGCAGGGTCGGTCTGACGCATCGCCGGGCCTTTCTGGGGAAGTATCTGAAAACAGTCTAAAAGCGCCCGTG
Organism: Roseovarius sp.; assembly: GCA_016278295.1. Lineage (GTDB taxonomy): Bacteria > Pseudomonadota > Alphaproteobacteria > Rhodobacterales > Rhodobacteraceae > Roseovarius. Next base: position 15,919 of record JADQCC010000091.1, read on the forward strand.
ACAGCCGTAAATACCGGCGGGCGGAAATCGACAGGGGCGGCCATCGCCGCCCCTGCCATGTTCGCTCAGTGATCGACAGCCGCCGCCGCGCCTCTGGGCACGCGCACGCTTTCGACCAGGTCCTCGATCGCTTGCGGGATCGGCGCCGTCATCCTCGACACGGTAAAGGCCACCGCGAAGTTGATCATCGCACCCACCGCCCCGAACGAGGTCGACTTGATCGTGCCAAGCAGCGGATCGGCATCGGTAAAGCTGTTGGTGTCGGGGATGAACAGCCAACCCTTGTGCAGGAAGATGTAGATCAGCGTCACCGCAAGACCCGCGATCATGCCGGCCACGGCGCCCTTGTTGTTTACCTTGGTAAAGATGCCCATCATCAGCGCCGGAAAGATCGACGCCGCCGCAAGGCCAAAGGCCAGCGCCACGGTCTGCGCGGCAAAGCCCGGCGGGTTGAGGCCCAGGTAGGTGGCCACCACGATCGCCGCCGCCATCGCGATACGCGCCGACAGAAGCTCGCCCTTTTCCGAAATCCGCGGGTTGAGCTGACCCTTGATCAGGTCGTGGCTCACCGCCGAAGAAATGGCCAGCAGAAGACCGGCCGCGGTCGACAGCGCGGCGGCAAGACCACCGGCCGCGACCAGACCGATCACCCAGCCCGGCAGGTTGGCGATCTCGGGGTTGGCCAGAACGAGAATGTCGCGGTTGAAGTTGGTCAGTTCGTTGCCTTCCCACCCGTTCGCGGCAGCCTTTTCCTGCATCTCGGCGTTCTTGTCGTTGTAGTACTGGATACGCCCGTCACCGTTCTTGTCCTCCCAGCCCAGCAGGCCGGTCTTCTGCCATGTGGCCATCCAGTCATACTTGGCATCGGTCTCGATCTGCTCGACGGAAACCGCCTGCGCATCGGTGCCATTGGGCCACATCAGCTCAGAGATGTTGAGCCGCGCCATCGCGCCCACGGCGGGGGCCGTGAGGTAAAGCAGCGCGATAAAGACCAGCGCCCAGCCCGCCGACCAGCGGGCATCGGCCACGCGGGGCACGGTAAAGAAACGCATGATCACATGCGGCAGACCGGCGGTGCCGATCATCAGCGACAGGGTAAAGAGCACCATGTTGAACGTGTCGCCGTGATGGGCGGTATACTCGTTGAAGCCCAGTTCGCGCACGATCTGATCCAGCTTGGCCAACAGCGGCTCGCCGCTCGCGGCATGATCGCCAAAGAGACCCAGCGCCGGGATCGGATTGCCCGTCAGTTGCAGCGAGATAAAGATCGCCGGAATCGTATAGGCCATGATCAGCACGACATATTGCGCCACCTGCGTATAGGTCACGCCCTTCATGCCGCCGAACACGGCGTAGGCAAAGACCACACAGGCCCCGATCAGCAGACCGGCGGTGTTGTCGATCTCCAGAAACCGGCCAAAGGCCACGCCAACGCCGGTCATCTGGCCGATCACATAGGTGAGCGACGCGACGATCAGACAGATCACCGCCACCATGCGCGCGGTCGGCGAATAGAACCGGTCGCCGATGAACTCGGACACCGTGAACTTGCCGAACTTGCGCAGGTAGGGCGCCAGCAGCAACGCCAGCAGCACGTAACCGCCCGTCCAGCCCATCAGGAAGGTCGAGTTGTCATAGCCGGTAAAGGCGATCAGGCCCGCCATCGAGATAAAGCTTGCAGCCGACATCCAGTCGGCAGCGGTCGCCATGCCGTTGGTCACGGGGTGAACCCCCCGGCCCGCCGCATAGAATTCAGAGGTCGATCCGGCGCGCGCCCAGATCGCGATGCCGATATAGAGCGCAAAGGATGCGCCCACGAACAGCAGGTTGAGTGTAAACTGATCCATTGTCCCCGGTTCCCTTATTCTTCACCGACGCCGTGTTCGGCATCGAGCTTGTTCATCCGCCAGGCGTAGAAGAAGATCAGCGCCAGAAAGACCAGGATCGAGCCTTGCTGCGCGAACCAGAACCCAAGGTCGGTGCCGCCCACGGCGATCCCCGACAGCATGGGGCGCAACAGAATGCCGAACCCGAACGAGACCAGGGCCCAGATCACCAGGCTCCAGAGAATGATGCGCACATTGGTTTTCCAATATGCCTTTGCAGCTTCCTTGTCGGACAAAGCGTGTCCTCCCTTTGTCAAAGGTTTCCTCCTGCCCGGGCCGGGACCATCCCGGCGCGGGCGTTCCCTTACGCGGTCGCCTGTCTGACGATCGTGTTCAGATCTTGTGCCACGGCGTCGATCCCGGCCATGTCATCGACACGGACGAGCACACCCCTCGCGTCGCAATAGCCGTGGCACCTCTCGCCGCGGGGGGGCGCTCCATTGCCCCAGCCCCCTCCGTCACGCACCGGCACGGTTGGCGATGAGATCATCGACCACCGACGGATCGGCCAGCGTCGAGGTGTCGCCGAGACTGCCCGTATCGTTCTCGGCGATCTTGCGCAGGATGCGGCGCATGATCTTGCCCGAACGGGTTTTCGGCAGACCCGGCGCCCATTGGATCACGTCCGGCTTGGCGATCGGCCCGATTTCCTGCCGCACCCAGTTGGCAAGCTGCGTGCGCAGCTCGTCCGTGGGCGCGACCCCGTCCATCAGGGTGACATAGCAATAGATGCCCTGCCCCTTGATATCGTGCGGATATCCGACCACGGCGGCCTCGCTGACGGTCGAATGCGCAACCAGCGCAGATTCGACCTCCGCCGTGCCCATGCGGTGGCCCGAGACGTTGATCACGTCATCGACACGGCCGGTGATCCAGTAATCGCCATCCGCGTCCCGGCGGCAGCCGTCGCCGGAGAAATAGTAGCCCTTGAACATCTCGAAATAGGTCGAGACGAACCGCTTGTGATCGCCCCAGACGGTGCGCATCTGTCCGGGCCAGCTGTCCTTGAGGGCGAGCACGCCCTCGGTCGCGCCCTCCAGCTCATTGCCCTGATCGTCGAGCACGACGGGGGCCACGCCAAAGAACGGCTTGGTCGCCGAGCCGGGTTTGGGATCGGTCACGACACCGGGCAGCGGGGTGATGAGGATGCCGCCGGTTTCGGTCTGCCACCATGTATCGACGATGGGGCAGCGGCCTTGGCCCACATTCTCGTTATACCAGTTCCAGGCCTCGGGGTTGATCGGCTCGCCGACCGAACCCAGCAGGCGCAGGCTGCTGAGGTCGCTGCCCTCAACGGGCGCGGTGCCCTTGCCCATCAGGGCGCGGATGGCGGTGGGCGCGGTGTAGAATTGCGTGACCTTGTGGCGCTCGCAGACCTGCCAGAAACGGCCCGCGTCGGGATAGGTCGGCACGCCCTCGAACATCAGCGTGGTCGCGCCATTGGCCAGCGGGCCGTAAACGATGTAGCTGTGGCCCGTCACCCAGCCGACATCGGCGGTGCACCAGTAGATATCGCCCTCGTGGTAATCGAACACGTATTCATGCGTCATCGACGCATAGGTCAGATAGCCCCCGGTGGTATGCACCACGCCCTTGGGCATCCCGGTGGAGCCGGATGTATAGAGGATAAAGAGCGGGTCTTCGGCCCCCATTTCCTCGGGCGGGCAATCGGTGCTGACCTTGTCGGCCTCTTCATGCCACCAGAAATCGAGATCGTGCCGCCACGCCACTTGATCGCCGGTGCGCTGCACCACGAGGCATTTCACATCGTCGGTGTCGTGCAAAAGCGCCTGATTGACGTTGTCCTTGAGCTTGGTCTTGCGGCCACCGCGCGGCGCGTGATCGGCGGTGATCACCAGCTTGGCGTCGCAGCCATTGATCCGCGCGCCCAGCGCATCGGGCGAAAAGCCCGCGAAAACGATGGAATGAATGGCCCCGATGCGGGCACAGGCCAGCATCGCATAGGCCGCCTCGGGGATCATCGGCAGGTAGATCACCACC
>JADQCC010000143.1 GCA_016278295.1 Roseovarius sp.
TTGGCGAGCGGCACGTTGGCGTTGATCGCGATGGCGTTGCCGCGGGTGTCCTGACCCGAGACCTGCCCGCGCCGCGACGTGAGATCGCCGATGATCGAGCCGGTGTATTCCTCCGGCGTGACCACCTCGACCTTCATGATCGGCTCGAGCAGCTTGGCCCCCGCCTTGCGCAGGCCCTCGCGCATCCCCATGCGACCGGCGATCTCGAACGCCATGACCGAGCTGTCCACATCGTGGAACTTGCCGTCGATCAGCGCGACCTTGAAGTCGATCACCGGGAAACCGGCGAGCGGACCGCTGTCCATCACCGACCGGATACCCTTTTCGACACCGGGGATGTATTCCTTGGGCACCGCGCCGCCAACGATCCGGCTCTCGAAGGTAAAACCCTCGCCCGGCTCGGTCGGTGCGATCTCGAGCTTGACCTCGGCGAACTGACCCGAACCACCCGACTGTTTCTTGTGGGTGTAGGTGTGCTCGATCTTGTGGCTGATCGTCTCGCGATAGGCCACCTGCGGCGCGCCGATATTGGCCTCGACCTTGAACTCGCGCTTGAGCCGGTCAACCAGGATGTCGAGGTGCAATTCGCCCATGCCCTTCATGATCGTCTGGCCCGATTCGATATCGGTCTCGACGCGGAAGGACGGGTCCTCCGCGGCGAGCCGCGCGAGGCCCGCGGACATCTTCTCCTGGTCGCCCTTGGTCTTGGGCTCGACCGCGATCTCGATCACCGGGTCGGGGAAGGTCATGGTTTCCAGCACCAGCGGCTTGGCGGGATCGCACAGCGTGTCGCCGGTGGTGGTCTCCTTGAGCCCGGCGAGCGCGATGATGTCGCCGGCGAATGCCTCGTCGATCTCGGAGCGATCGTTGGAGTGCATCATCATCATCCGGCCGACGCGCTCTTTCTTGCCCTTGGTCGAATTGAGGATCGCATCGCCCTTCTTCATCGTGCCAGAGTAGATGCGCGTGAAGGTCAGGCTGCCCACGAACGGGTCGTTCATGATCTTGAAGGCGAGCGCCGAGAACGGCTCGGCATCGTCGGCCTTGCGGGCGATGTTGCGGGTCTCGGTCTCGTCATCGGGCGAAAAGCCCATGTAGTCCGGCACGTCGAGCGGCGACGGCAGAAAATCCACCACCGCGTTCAGCAGCGGCTGCACGCCCTTGTTCTTGAACGCCGAGCCACCGAGCACGGGCACGAAATCGAGCGCCAGAGTGCCCTTGCGGATCAGGCGGCGGAGCGTCTCGATATCGGGCTCCTCGCCCTCGAGATAGGCCTCCATCACGTCGTCGTCCTGCTCGACCGCGGTCTCGATCATCGTGGCGCGCCACTCTTCGGCCATGTCCTTGAGCTCATCGCGCACCGGCTGACGGGTCCAGCTCGCGCCGAGATCCTCGCCGCGCCAGGTCCATTCCTCCATGGTGATGAGGTCGATGATACCCTCGAGCTTGTCCTCGGCCCCGATGGGCAGGTTCACGGGCAGCGGCGTCGCGCCGGTGCGCGCCTTGATCATGTTGACGCAGTTGATGTAATCGGCGCCGATCTTGTCCATCTTGTTGACGAACACGATCCGCGGCACCTTGTAGCGGTCGGCCTGGCGCCAGACGGTCTCGGTCTGCGGCTCGACACCGGCATTGCCGTCAAGCAGGCAGATCGCACCGTCGAGCACGGCGAGCGAGCGCTCCACCTCGATGGTGAAATCGACGTGGCCCGGGGTGTCGATGATGTTCAGGCGGTGCTTGGAGCTCTCCGGCTCGGTGCCGGTATAGGTCTTTTCCCAGAACGTGGTGGTCGCGGCGCTCGTGATCGTGATGCCGCGCTCCTGCTCCTGCTCCATCCAGTCCATCGTCGCGGCGCCATCATGCACCTCGCCGAGCTTGTGAGACTTGCCGGTGTAGAACAGGATCCGTTCGGTGCAGGTGGTCTTGCCCGCATCGATATGGGCCATGATCCCGAAGTTGCGGTAGTATTCCAGCGTATAGTCGCGTGCCATCGGAGAATGCCTCTCGGGTTACCAGCGGTAGTGGCTGAACGCCTTGTTGGCGTCGGCCATCTTGTGGGTGTCTTCGCGTTTCTTGACGGCCGAGCCGCGGCTCTGGACGGCGTCGAGCAATTCGCCCGCCAGGCGCTCTTCCATCGTCTTCTCGTTGCGGGCACGCGACGCGTTGATCAGCCAGCGGATCGCCAGCGCCTCGCGGCGCTCGGTGCGGACCTCGACGGGCACCTGGTAGGTGGCCCCGCCGACGCGGCGCGAGCGAACCTCGACCGAGGGCTTGATGTTGTCGAGCGCCTCGTGAAACACCTCGACCGGCGCGCGCTTGATCTTGGTCTCGACACGCTCGAGCGCGTTGTAGACGATCTTTTCCGCGGCGGATTTCTTGCCATCCACCATCAGGTTGTTCATGAACTTGGTCAGAACCCGGTCGCCATACTTGGCGTCGGGCAGGATATCGCGCTTTTCGGCGGCGTGACGACGGGACATCTTATCTTCCTCTTGTTCCTCTGCGGGCGATGCCCCGGCGCGATGCCGAGACGCCCGAAATCCTTATTTCGGGCGCTTCGCCCCGTATTTCGAACGGCGCTGCTTGCGGTCCTTGACGCCCTGCGTATCGAGCACACCGCGCAGGATGTGGTAGCGCACGCCGGGAAGGTCCTTGACGCGGCCGCCGCGGATCAGAACAACCGAGTGCTCTTGCAGGTTGTGCTTTTCGCCGGGAATGTAGCTGATGACCTCGAAGCCATTGGTCAGGCGCACCTTGGCAACCTTGCGCATGGCCGAGTTCGGCTTCTTCGGCGTCGTCGTATAGACGCGCGTGCACACGCCGCGCTTCTGCGGGCAGCCCTGAAGATGCTGCGATTTCGTGGTTCTGACTTTCGGCTGCCGCGGCTTGCGGATCAGCTGCTGGATCGTTGGCATTCCGGTTCTTTCCCCGTCTCTCAACACATGTGTCTGCAAGGGCACGCCCCTGCGGTTCATCGAAAACGCATCGCGCGTCCGCAACACGCATACACCGCATCCGCACCTTTTCATCCGGTGCGACGCGGCGGGCTTCCAGAGGATCGGGGCCTTGTTGCCCGGATCATGACCACTCAAGTTATGAAACAGACGGCAGGGCGATGCGCCCCGCGCCTGTGGATTGAGCGGCGTATAGGCAGAGTCGCCGTGCTTGTCAACAGCGGCCCGGGATGCCAAGACTTGGGCCACTCGAGACCACCCGCGAGGCCCGCGCCATGCGCGTCATCGGACTATGCCGCTTTTCCTACCCTGCTCTCGGCGGGTTCAAGCGGATGCACGGATCGGTGGCCGAGCGCGAGGCGTATCTCTACGCACCCGACCGGATGGCGCTGCGTTTCGCGCATTTCGAGAGCCTGACCCTGCCCTCCATCGCCGCGCAATCCAACGATGATTTCACCTTTCTCGTGGTCACCGGAGAGAGCCTGCCAGAGCCGTGGCGGTCGCGCCTGCACGATCTTGCCGCCGATGTCCCGCAGATGCGGATCGTGGAGATGGAACCGATGCGCCACCGCGACGCGATGCGCATCGCCATCAAGCAGGCATTGGGCGAGGACGAACCTGCGTCGATCCAGTTCCGGCTCGACGATGACGACGCGGTGTCGGTGGGATTCGTCCAGAGCCTGCGCTGGTTCGAGCGCAACACGCGGCGGATGCGGCGGGCATGGCGCAACGTGGCGTTCGAGTACAATCGCGGCTATGCCGTGCGCCTGTCGGAGCAGGGTATCGAGGCCGACGCGGTGCAGACGCATTTCTGGGCCTGCGGCCTCGCCGTGCTGTTCCGCCCCGGTGATGCGAAAACGGTGATGAATTACGGCCATCACAAGCTGCACCACGAGATGCCGACGCTCATCAATCCGGGGCCAGAGATGTACCTGCGCGCGCTGCACGGCGACAACGACACCGGCGAGGCTCAGCACCCGCCCGCGCTCAGCCCGCTCGACGACGCGCGGCGCGCGCTCTTCCGCGAGCGGTTCAACGTGGACGAGGACCGAGTGAAAGCTCTTTTTGCCGCGCGGCACGCGCACGTCGGCTGATCCGCGTCTCGCGGTAAAGGGTGAAGACCCCCGAGGCCACCACGATCCCGGCGCCGACGAGCGTGATCGTTTGCGGCCAGTCGCCGAATACCACCCATCCGAGGATCAGCGCCCAGATCAGGCTCGTGTAGCGAAACGGCGCGACGAACGATATCTCGCCCACCCGCATCACCATGATGGAAAACAGGTACCCGCCGATGATCATCACCGCCGCCCCGCCGATCAGCAGGGCGGCGCGCCCGTCCACCGGCGCCCAGCCCTGCGGCACGGTCGCCAGACCGAAGAAGACCATGATGCAGGCCGAGGTGATGAGCGTCACCTGCATCGAGGGCACGTCGCGCGACAGCCTGCGCGTGGCCAGATCGCGCAGCGTGACCATCGCCACCGCCGCGAGGCCGTAGACCGAATAGATGGTGAACCCCTCGGTCCCCGGACGCACGATCAGCATCACGCCGACGAACCCCGCGATGATGGCCGACATTCGTTTCCAGCCCACCGGCTCGCCGAAAAACAACGCGGCCGCGAGCGTGATGGTCAGCGGCAGCGCCTGCATGATCGCGCTGATATTGGCGATCGGCATGTGAAAGAGCGCGGTGACAAAGAAATAGGCCGAGCCCACCTCGCCCACCATCCGCCAGAACACCGGCCACCGGTCGACGCGCGGCAGGCGCTGGCGCAACGCCCCCATGCGCCACGCGATCACCGCCACCATCGCCGTGGTCAGCACCCCGCGCAGGAACATCACCTGAAACAGCGATATCTGCCCCGACAGCGACTTTATCATCGCGTCGTTGAAGGTGAACGCCGCCATCGACCCCATCATCAGGAGCGCGCCGGTAAGATTGTCGGAACGGGGCATTGCGGGACCGAAAGGTTGCAGAAACGCGGGGGCCAGCCCCGTCGCCATTGTCACTCGGACCAATGGCGCGACACTGGCAACCCCCGGAGTATTTGGCCCAAGGTGAAATGACAAGCGCGTTCAGTCCGCAAGCGCGGCGATGAGCCCGGAGTGAAGCGTATGGTTGGCGGCGGCCAGCCCCTCGACCTGCGGCACCGGGTTGTTGAACACGAGCGCCCCGCCGCGCCGGTCCGAGGTCGCCGCCCCGGCCTCGCGCAGGATCAGGTCGCCCGCCGCCGCGTCCCATTCCCAGGTCGGGCGCAGCGTCAGCATCGCGTCATAGCGCCCCTCGGCTACCAGCGCGAGCCGGTAGGCGAGCGAGGGCCGAAAGCCCCGGCGCAGGAGCGGCACCCGCCCGCCCCGCCAATGCGCAGGGTCGAGCGCGGGCCTTGCCGCGAGCAGTGTGGCCCCCGGCAGGGCGTGGCGCGTGCCCGCGCGAATCGGCACCCCGTTGAGCGTGGCCCCCTGCCCCGCGGCGGCGGCGTAGAGCTTGTCGCGCATCGGCAGATAGATCACGGCGGCGGTGATCACGCCGCGCTCGGCCACCGCCAGCGCGTGCGCCCACAGGCCACTGCCCTCGATCAGGCTGCGCGTGCCGTCGATCGGATCGACGATGAACACCCGGTCAGCGGCCAGCCGCGCGGGATCGTCCTCGGTCTCTTCCGACAGCCAGCCGTAACGGGGCCGCGCGCCACGCAGCCGCGCGGCGAGGCACGCATCCACGGCGAGATCCACCGCCGTCACCGGCCCGGCACCGCCGGGCTTGTCGATGACGTCGAGCGGGCCGGTCACGAGATCGCGCGCCAGCGTCCCCGCCGCGCGCGCCGCCTCGATCAACAGCCCGAGGTCATGCGCCGGCAAGCGTCAGCCCCTCGACCAGAAGCGATGGCACCACGCGGCTCAGATGCGTGCGCGCATCGTTGGCGGGCGTGATCCGGCGCAGCATGTCGGGAAGGCTCCCGGCGATGGTGCATTCGTTGACCGGGTGCGAAATCTCGCCCCCCTCGACCCAGAACCCGGCCGCCCCGCGCGAGTAGTCGCCGGTATTGGGGTTGATGGTCGCGCCGATAAGCGAGGTGACCAGAAGCCCGGTGCCCATCTCGCGCAGCAGGTCGGCGCGGCTCTGCTCCCCTTGGGTAAGCGCGACGTTCCACGTCGCGGGCGACGGTGCACCGGATACCCCCCGCGCCGCGTTGCCCGTGGGCGTCATCCCCAGCTTGCGCGCCGCGGCCAGGTCGAGCGTGTAGCCGCACAGTACGCCCCCCTCGACGATCGCACGCGGTGCCGTCGGCAGCCCCTCTGCATCGAAAAGCCGCGAGCCCGAAACACGGGCGCGGTGCGGATCCTCGCGCAGGTCGAGCGTATCGGGCAGCACCGGCGCGCCCAGCCGGTCGCGCAGCCAGGACGAGCCCCGCGCCACCGCCGCGCCGCTGGCCGCCGATAGCAAGTGACCGATGAGCGTGGCCGCCACCCGCTCGTCAAAGATCACCGGATAGGCCCCCGTCGGCGGCCTGCGCGCGCCGATCCGCTCTGCCGCGCGCGTCCCGGCGCGCCGCCCGATCTCCGATGGATCGCGCAGGTCGGCGGCAAACACGCGCGAGTCGGCATCGTGGTCGCGCTCCATCCCGGTGCCGGTCCCGGCGATGGCCACGCAGGACAGGCTCGTATCGCTGCGCGCATAGCCGCCGGAGAATCCGTTGCTCGCCGCGATGTGCATCTCGCGGCGCGACCACGCGGCCGAGGCCGATTGCACTTGGGCGACCCCGGCCACGCCCAGCGCCGCCGCCTCGGCCTCCTCGGCCATCCGCATGAGCGCGTCCGGGGCGGGGACGGGGCCGGAATCGCACAGATCAAGCCCGGCAGCATCGCGCCGCACGGATAACTGTGCTGCGTCGGCGAGCCCGGCAAACGGATCCTCGGGCGCCTCCCGCGCCATCGCCACGGCCCGTTCGGCCAGCGCGGCAATGGTCTCGGGCCGGGTATCCGACGCCGAGACATTGGCCTGTCGCCGGCCCACCAGCACGCGCAGACCGATATCGGTGCCCTCGGCGCGCTCGGCCTGTTCCAGGGTGCCGCCGCGCATGTCCACGATCACCGATTGGCCGCGCATGGCGATGGCGTCGGCGGCCCCGGCCCCGGCCTTGCGCGCGGCCTCGAGCAGCGCATGGGTCAGATCATCGAGCGTATCCGGCATCGTCCCTCCTCACGGTCCCGCGGGAGGTAGATCGCCGCGCCCCCCGGTGCAAGGGCTCAGCGCATCCGCTGGCCGTTCACCGTCACGGTGCCGTCCTTCTCGATCTCGATGCGCGAGGTCAGCGTGTCCTCGCCCTCGACCGCATTGGCGAACATCGACGCCATCATCCGCGCGGTCATGGCCTGATCCTCGGGGATCAGGCCGATATCCACCAGCTTCTGCAACAGTCCCTCGCCGCCTTCGAGCCGCAGATCGACGGTGCCCTCCGCCGGCGGCATGTTTAGCCCCTCGGCATTGTCCAGCGTGATCGCGCCCTCACCTGTGAGGCGCGCCCCCGCCACCTCCAGCGCCAGCTTTTCGAGCGACAGGCTGTCGAGATCGCCGGGGCTCTCGCCGCGCTCTTCGAGGGCGGCGATCTCCGCCTCGTCAAAGATATTCGTCGTCAGCCGCGCCTTGCCCGTCAGATCGACGGCGAGAGTCGCCGGATCGCGCGGCAGGACGGCCTTCGGGTCGATCAGAGACCACAGATCCTCGGGCAGCCGGAGACCGGCGAGGTTGATCGACAGGCCGAAATCCTGCAATTCCTCGCCCTGCGCCACCGGCAGCCGGAACCGCGCAAAGGCGCGGTCGATGGCATAGGTCAGCGGTGTCGGAAACATATCGAGCGCGGTGGTGACCTCCAGCCCCGTCGCGTCGCTCTCGTAGACCAGCCCATCCGCCGCGAACGCCCCGCTGATCCGCACCGCGTCGCTGCGCGAGGTGCCGGTCATGGTCTTGTCAGCCTCGGAGACCTCGAACTGCGCCGAGCCCGGGCCAAAGGCAACGTCGGTTTCCAGGCGAAACCCGTTTTCAAGCGCCGCCGCCATGTCCGACGTATCGCCCGCCGCGGGCATGTGCAGGCGCGACTCGTGGGTCATGCTGTCGGCTTCGCCCGCAAGATCGAGGGCCTTGCCCGTCTTCCCATCGACAAACTTGACCCGATAGCCGACGGTACCGGAGGAAAGGCGCTGCTCCACGCGGCGCACCTCCTCGTTGAACCGGGTTGTGCTGTTTCCCTCCATGTCCTCAAGGGTCAGCCCGCCGGTGAGGGTCTCGATGGCCTTGCCGCCGACCGTCACGTCATCAATCTCGATGCGCATCGCCTGCGCGGCATAGGCATAGTCGATTTCCTCCGGTGTGCCGGAGGCGGTGATCGACAGGCCATCATGGCTGAACATCAACACGGCGGTCAGCGGCTCGCCATCCGTGGGCGTGACGGCAACGGCCACCGGCATGGTGGGCGGATAGATCAGCTCGACCGTGCCGTCGCCGGCTTCGGTCATCTCGATCCGGCCCATCCGCATCTCGATGCGCCCGCCGTCATCCGGCAATTCCTGCGTCAGGCCGAGATCGGCGATCACGATCCCGTCGCTGCCCGGCTGCGGCGTACCCGTGATCTCGTAGCCAAGCTGCGACAGCTGCCCCTGCCAGCTCTGCCAGACATCCGCGGCCGTCAGATCGGCAAAGGCGGGTCCGGCGGAGAGGCCGAGAACGAGCAACGGGACGGCGCGGAGGCAAGACATCGTCAGATCCTTTTCGTCGGAACGGTTCGCAACAATGTCGGCCCTGCCACACCCGGGGTCAAGTGACGATCCGTCTGGAATTCGGCGGCCGCGCCGGGTAGAAATCGACCGAATACCACAAGGGGGCTGACATGAGCATGACCGGAAAATGCGTTCTCATCACCGGCGCGAGCAAGGGCATCGGTGCGGCGGCCGCGCGTGCCTTTGCCGGGGTGGGCGCGAATGTGGCCCTGGTGGCGCGCAACGGCGACGCCATCGCCAAACTGGCGGGCGAGATCGGGCCGAGCGCCATCGCCATCCCCTGCGACGTCAGCCGCTACTGGGAGATGGAGGCCGCGGTCGAGGCCTGCCATACCGCCTTCGGGCGGCTGGATGTGCTGATCAACAACGCGGGCGTGATCGCACCGATCGCCATGCTGGCCGAGGCCGACCCCGACACCTGGGGCCACGCCATCGACATCAACCTCAAGGGCGTGTTCAACGGCATGCGCGCGGCGCTTCCGGGGATGATGGCGCGGGGCGAGGGCACGATCATCACCGTCAGTTCGGGCGCCGCGCACAACGCGCTCGAAGGCTGGAGCGCCTATTGCGCCTCCAAGGCGGGGGCGGCGATGCTCACCCGCAGCGCCGATCTCGAGGCGCGCGGCACGGGCGTGCGGGTGATGGGCCTGTCGCCCGGCACGGTCGCCACCGACATGCAGCGCGAGATCAAGGCGAGCGGCGTCAACGCGGTGGCCGCGCTCGACTGGTCCGAGCATATCCCGGCCGACTGGCCGGCGCGCGCGCTCCTCTGGATGTGCGGGCCCGAGGCGGGCGACATCGCCGGACAGGAGATTTCGCTGCGCGACCCGGATATCCGGCGCCGGGCGGGACTCGCATGATCGGGCTGGCGCGCGAGGACGGGCTCTGGACCGTCACCCTCGACCGCCCCGACAAGGCCAACGCGCTGACCGAGGCGATGCTGGCCGAGCTGGCCGATATTGCAGAGGCCGCCCACGGCAACGCCCGCGCCCTGATCCTGACCGGCGCGGGCAAGGTGTTTTCCGCCGGCGCCGACCTCGACGCCGCGCGCGCGGGTCTCGCGACAAGCCCGCTGTGGGAGCGGCTCTCGGGCGCGATCGCCGCGCTGCCGGTCCTCACCGTCGCGGCGCTGAACGGCACCGTCGCGGGCGGCGCCCTGGGCATGGTGCTGGCCTGCGACCTGCGCATCGCGGCCAAGGGCGCGGGCGCGTTCTACCCGGTGATGCGGCTCGGCTTTCGCCCGCAACCCAGCGATCCGGCGCGGCTCGCCGCCCTGATAGGCCCGGCGCGGGCAAAGATGATCCTGCTGGCGGGCGCGAAGATCGGGACTGACGAGGCGCTGGCCTGGGGCCTGTTCGACCGGGCGGTGCCGCGCGACGACCTGATGGCGCGCGCGCGGGCGCTGGCCGCCGACAGCCTCGCCGCCGACCCCGGCCACGCCACCGCGCTCAAGGCGATGTGCCGCGCGGACGGGTGACGCTGCGAGCGGGTAGGGCCTGTCTGACCCCGGCCCGGCGCGGTGCCCGTCTCTCTCCGCTGCGATCAGGTTCGCGGGCCCGCCGCGCGGCGGGCGCGGCGGATGCCGGATCTCACATCCGGGGGAAACCGCGCCATTGCGAAACCGGTGGACCTGTTGCAAGGCTGTGGAGCCTTCATTCCTACAGACGGAGATCCAAATGCAGGACATCCTTTCATCCCTGGGCAGTTATGCCCCGCTCGTCATCGCCGCGGCCAAGGCGCTGGCGGTCCTTGTGGTGGGCTGGATCGTCGCCGGGGCGGTCAGCGCGACGGTGCGCCGCCGCGTCACCGCCAGCCCCCGCATCGACAAGACCATCGGCAATTTCGCCGCCTCCATCGTGAAATGGGTGATCCTGCTCATGGTGCTGATCGCGGTGCTGGGCATCTTCGGCATAGAGGCCACCAGCCTCGTCGCGGTCCTGGGCGCGGCGACCCTCGCCATCGGCCTCGCGCTCCAGGGCACACTGAGCGATCTGGCGGCGGGGTTCATGCTGATCCTGTTCCGCCCCTACAAGATGGGGCAATACGTCGATATCGGCGGCACCTCCGGCACGGTGGTCGATCTCAACCTCTTCATCACAGAGCTTTCGACACCCGACAACGTGCAGATCATCGTGCCCAACGGACAGGCCTGGGGGGCGATCATCACCAATTATTCGCACCACGCCACGCGGCGCTGCGATCTCGGCTTCGGCATCGACTACGGCGACGACGCGGATCGCGCGATCGGGATCATCCTCGATCTCGCGCGCGCCGACGGGCGCGTGCATGACGATCCAGAGCCCTGGGCACGGGTGGTGAACCTCGGCAACAGCAGCGTCGATATCGGCGTGCGGCTGTGGTGCGACGCCGCCGATTACTGGGATCTGAAGTTCGACATGACCAGGGCGGTCAAGGAAGCGTTCGACGCGGGCGGCATCTCGATCCCCTATCCCCACCAGGTGAACGTGGAAAAGACGGGGTGACACGGGGCGCAGACCCGACCGCCCGGCGTAGACGCCGCGCGACACCTTGACTCGCCCGCGCGCCCGGCGTAAACGCCCCCGATCCCCGGAGGCTTGCCGCTTCCGGTCCCTTGGGGTCCGCCCCGGGATCGCCCCCCGTCAGCGCGTTGCGCCCACGGGGGCGTTTATCGTTTGAGCCGTCGCCCCCATATCGGGTGACAGACATGCAACCGGCGCGAAGGAGCGCGAGCGATGTTCGAAAACCTGTCCGAGCGCCTCTCCGGCGTGCTCGACCGGCTGACCCGGCAGGGGTCGCTCTCCGAAGACGACGTCAAGACCGCCCTGCGCGAGGTGCGCGTCGCCCTGCTCGAGGCCGACGTCTCGCTGCCGGTGGCACGCGACTTCATCAAGCGGGTCGAGAAAGAGGCCACCGGCCAGGCGGTCACCAGATCCGTCACCCCCGGCCAGCAGGTCGTCAAGATCGTCCACGACGCGCTCATCGACACGCTGCGCGGCGACGGCGATCCCGGCAGCCTCAAGATCGACAACCCGCCCGCGCCGATCCTGATGGTCGGCCTTCAGGGCTCGGGCAAGACCACCACCACCGCCAAGCTCGCCAAGCGCCTGACCGAACGCGACGGCAAGCGCGTGCTGATGGCGTCGCTCGACACCAACCGCCCCGCCGCGATGGAACAGCTCGCCATTCTGGGCAAACAGATCGGCGTCGACACCCTGCCCATCGTCAAGGGCGAAGACCCGGTGGCCATCGCCAAACGCGCCAAGACCCAGGCCTCCTTGGGTGGCTACGACGTCTACATGCTCGATACCGCGGGCCGCTTGCACATCGACGCCGAACTCATCGCGCAGGCGGTGGCGGTGCGCGACGTGGCAAACCCGCGCGAGACGCTCCTCGTGGTCGATGGCCTCACCGGCCAGGATGCCGTCAACGTCGCCACGGAGTTTGATGACAAGATCGGCGTTTCGGGCGTCGTCCTCACCCGGATGGACGGCGACGGGCGCGGCGGTGCCGCCCTCTCCATGCGCGCCGTCACCGGCAAGCCCATCCGCTTCGTCGGCCTGGGCGAGAAGATGGACGCCATCGAGACGTTCGAGGCCGAGCGCATCGCCGGTCGCATCCTCGGCATGGGCGACATCGTCAGCCTCGTGGAAAAGGCGCAGGAAACGCTGGAGGCCGAACAGGCCGAGCGCATGATGCGCCGGATGCAGAAGGGTCAGTTCAACATGAACGACCTGCGCGGCCAGCTCGAACAGATGCAGAAGATGGGCGGCATGGAAGGGCTGATGGGCATGATGCCCGGCATGGGCAAGATGGCCAAACAGGTGCAGGAATCGGGCTTCGACGACAAGATGATCACCCGCCAGATCGCCCTCATCCAGTCGATGACCAAAAAGGAACGCGCCAACCCCGCCCTGTTGCAGGCCAGCCGCAAGAAACGCATCGCCAAGGGCGCCGGCCAAGAGGTGTCGGACCTCAACAAGCTGCTCAAGATGCACCGCCAGATGGCCGACATGATGAAGAAACTCGGCAAGAAGGGCGGCAAGGGCATGCTCAAGCAGGCGCTCGGCGGCATGATGGGCAAGGGCGGCGGCATGCCCGACATGAACGACCCCAAGGCAATGGAAGAGGCCGCCCGCGCGATGGGCGGCAAACTGCCCGGCGGCATGGGCGGCATGGGCGGCGGCATGGGCCTGCCCCCCGGCCTCTCGGGCTTCGGCAAGAAGAAATAGCTCCATGACTTCATCTTGCCAAAAATATCCAGATTCAACGGGGGCCCGCCCATGAGCCTCACCAACGCCCCCCTGCTCGACACGCCCCGCCTGATCCTGCGCGGGCCGGAACCGCGCGACGCCGAGCCGATGATCGCCTTCCTGCTCGACCAGGAGCGGGCGGCGGGCTTCGGCGCGTCCCCCGACCGCGGCGATGCGTGGCGCTGGTTCGCGCTCAACGTCGGGCACTGGCACATCCACGGCTACGGCTATTTCACGATAGAAGACAAGGCCAGCGGCCAGCCCGCCGGCATCACCGGCATCTGGAACCCCGAAGGCTGGCCCGAGCCGGAACTGGGCTGGGTGGTGTTCGACGGCTTCGAGGGGCGCGGCATCGCCTACGAGGCCGCCGAACGCGCGCGCCGTTATGCCTACGAGGATCTCGGCCTGACCACGCTCACCTCCAACATCGTGCCCGGCAACACCCGCTCCATCGCGCTGGCCGAACGTCTGGGTTGCTGGTTCGAGCGCGAATACGACAACATCCACATGGGCCGCGATTTCCTCTACCGCCACCCCGGCCCCGAGACGGCCCTCGGCCGCGACGATGACGGCTCGGTCGAGGCCTACGCATGAGCAACTATCCCGACATCCCGGTGATCGAGACCCGCCGCCTGCGGCTGCGCGGGCCGGAGGTGGGCGATTACCCGAATTTCAAGGCGACCTTCGCCTCCTACCGCTCGCGCTTCATGGGCGGGCCGCTCAACGGCTACGAGGCGTGGATGCTCTACGCCGCCGAGATCGGCCACTGGGCGATCCGCGGCTTCGGCATGTGGATGGTCCACGACAAGGCGACCGACGAGACCCTCGGCATGGCCGGCGGCTGGTTCCCCGCCAAATGGCCCGAGCGCGAAATCGCCTGGATCATCTGGCCCGACAAGGCAGGGCGCGGCTACGCGCTCGAAGCCACCCACGCCGTGCGCCGCCATTTCTACGAGCGCCAGGGCTGGGACGGCGCGGTCAGCTATATCGACCCCAAGAACCTCGACTCGATCCGCCTCGCCGAACGGCTCGGCTGCACCAAGGACCACGACGCCGCCACCATCGACGGCTCCGACGCGGTCTATCGCCACCCCACCCCCGATGCCGCCGCTTCGGGGCAGATCCGCGATGGGATCGAGCTGGAGATCAGCCATTACTGCGACCCGCTGTTCAAACCGAGGGGGATGCCCGTTGACTGATCCTTGCCCCACCGTTCGCCGCGCGGCCCGAACCGTGCGGTTCGGCGCGCGAACCGTGTGGTTCGCCTTGCATGGAGGCCCCGATGCCTGACGCCACAACCCGCGCCGCCGATCTGCTGGCCGAGCACCGCGAGAGCATCGACCGCCTCGACGCGATCCTTGTCTTCACGCTCGCCGAGCGGTTCAAACACACCCAGGCCGTGGGCCGGCTCAAGGCGGCGCACGACCTTCCCCCGTCCGATCCCGCGCGCGAAGCCGCACAGATCGAACGGCTCGAAGAACTGGCGAATGCCGCCGATCTCGACCCGGAATTCGCCCGCGAATTCCTCAACTTCATCATCGCCGAGGTGATCCGTCATCACCGAAAGCAGCAATCGTAAGGCGGGATTTAACCCCGCTAAACCACTGCCATTAAAGGAGAAATCAAAATGGCCATGAAAATCCGCCTTGCCCGTGGCGGCTCCAAGAAACGCCCCTTCTACCGCATCGTCGCGGCCGACAGCCGCATGCCGCGTGACGGCCGCTTCATCGAGAAGCTGGGCACCTACAACCCGCTCCTGCCCAAGGACAGCGAGGACCGCGTCAAGATGGATATCGAGCGCATCCAGCACTGGCTCGACAAGGGCGCGCAGCCCACGGACCGCATCGCCCGCATGTTGGAAGCCGCCGGCGTGCGCGAAAAGACGCAGCGCGCTAACATGAAAAAGGCCCAGCCCGGCAAGAAGGCCCAGGACCGCGCCGCCGAGAAGGCCGAGAAAGCCACCGCCGCCGCTGAGGCGCCGGCGGAAGAGTAGGATATGTAAGGCACTGGAATGTCAGAGTTTTCCATAGACTTCCAGGCCGACCTGCTGCGGCTGATGCGTTGGCGGCGCGACGTGCGCCGCTTTCGCACCACCCCGGTGGACGAGGCAATCCTGCGCGATTGCCTCGCCACTTTCGCCCTTGCCCCCTCGGTGGGGCTGAGCGAGCCGTGGCGCGTGATCCGCGTGCAATCCGACACCGCGCGCGCTGCCGCGCTGGCGAATTTCACGATCGCCAACGCCTCCGCGCTCGACGGCTATGCCGGAGAAAAGGCACGCCTTTACAGTAGCTTGAAACTTTCCGGCATGCAGGAGGCGCCTGTGCAGCTCGCCGTTTTCTGCGACGAGGGCACGGACAAGGGTGCCGGGCTCGGGGCGCAGACCATGCCCGAGGCGCGCCGCTATTCGGTGGTGGGCGCGATCACGCAATTCTGGCTTGCCGCCCGCGCCCGCGGTCTCGGCCTTGGCTGGGTGTCGATCCTCGATCCCGATCGCCTTGCCCAAGACCTTGATATTCCACACGATTGGCGGCTCGTCGCCTATCTCTGCATCGGCTGGCCCGAGACCGACAGCGACACCCCCGAGCTCGAACTTGCCGGATGGGAAGACCGCCGTCAGGATGTCCCGGTGGAGACACGATGATGCCCCGCAGCGAAAGGGTCCATCCATGAGCGACAAGGTCTGCGTCGGCGCCATCGCCGGGGGGTTCGGTGTCCATGGCGAGGTGCGGCTCAAGAGCTTCACCGCCCAAGCCGAGGACATCGCCGCCTATGGCACGCTCGCCACGGAGGACGGTGCCAGGGGCTTCGACGTCACCCTCACCGGACAAACCTCGGGCGCGCTCATCGCGCGGCTGTCGGGCGTCAGGACGCGGGATGAGGCCGAGCACTTGCGCGGCACGCGCCTCTACGTACCGCGTGAGCGGCTGCCGGACCTGCCCGAGGACGAATTCTATCACGCTGATCTCATTGGACTTTCTGTCCATGACAGCGGCGGCGCCCCGCTGGGCCGCGTGCGCGCGGTGCTCAACCACGGGGCCTCGGACCTGCTTGAGATCGAAGTGCCGGGCGAGAGCCGCACCGTGCTTCTGCCCTTCACCCGCGACGCGGTGCCGACCGTCGATCTTGCCACGGGCCGGATCGTTGCCGACCCTCCCGAGGGGATATTCTGATCGCCATGACCGACACCCCCCGATCCCACGGTCGCAAGAGCATCCGCCCCTCGGCGCGGCCCCGCGACCTGATCACGCCCGCCCCGACGCTCGCCGGGGTATGGACCGCGCGCGTCATCACCCTGCTACCGCAGGCTTTTCCCGGCATCCTCGGCGAGAGCCTGACCGGCCGCGCGCTGCGCGAGGGGCTTTGGTCGCTCGACACCATCGACCTGCGCGACTTCGGCGAAGGACGGCATCGCAACGTCGATGACACCCCCGCGGGCGGCGGCGCGGGCATGGTGCTGCGCGCCGACGTGATGGGCCGCGCCATCGACACGGCACAGACCGGCACGCCACCCGACCAGCCCCTGGTCTATCTTAGCCCCCGCGGCGCCCCGCTGACGCAGGCGCGCGCGCGCAGGCTCGCAGCAGGCCCCGGCGTCACGCTCATCTGCGGGCGATTCGAGGGGCTGGATCAACGGGTTATCGACCATTACGGCATCGAGGAAATCAGCCTCGGCGATTTCGTCATGACCGGCGGAGAGATCGCCGCGCAGGCGGTGATCGACGCCTGCGTGCGGCTTTTGCCCGGCGTTCTCGGCAACGAGGCATCGACCGAGGAAGAAAGCTTTTCCGAGGGGCTTCTGGAACATCCCCACTACACCCGCCCAGCCGAATGGCGTGGGCACACCATCCCCGAGGTGCTCACCTCGGGCGATCACGGCCGCGTGGCCCGCTGGCGGCGCGAGATATCCGAGCGCCTCACCGCCGAACGCCGACCCGACCTCTGGCAAGCGCATCTTTCCGCGCGCGAGGATCAAGGCGACTGACTTGCGGCACCGGGCGCGACCCGCGTGGAATTCTGAACCGAAGGGTTGATCGGCGCGACGATCCCGCCTATACGCCTCTGGTCTGGAATCGCCTCGACGGTTGCGGGCGTGTTTCCTGTGGCTTCCTTTCGCGCGGCTTTCTTCGGCCGATCACGGCAACCACGGCGAACGCCGACAAACGAAATGACGGCCTGATCTCTGGCGGGCGCATCCGCGGACCCGGAAGAAGACCAAGAGCTCTCAAGGACGCGACACATCTTTGCGGACCAACCGCAAGCAAACCAGGAGATGCAGCGATGGATATTATCGCTCAGTTGGAGGCGGAACAGATCGCCTCGCTCGGGAAGACCATTCCCGATTTCAAGGCCGGCGACACGATCCGCGTCGGCTACAAGGTGACCGAAGGCACCCGGAGCCGCGTGCAGAATTTCGAAGGCGTGTGCATCAGCCGCAAGAACGGCAAGGGCGTCGCCGGCTCGTTCACCGTGCGCAAGATTTCCTTTGGCGAGGGGGTGGAGCGCGTGTTCCCGCTCTACTCGACCAATATCGAGAACATCGAGGTTGTGCGCCGCGGCCGTGTGCGCCGCGCCAAGCTCTACTATCTGCGCTCGCGCCGGGGCAAATCCGCCCGGATCGCGGAAGACACCCACTACAAGCCCCTCAAGGGCAAGTCGGCGTAAGGACTGGCACGATGAAAAAAGACATCCATCCCGATTACCACGTCATCGACGTCAAGCTGACCGACGGCACCGTCGTGCAGATGCGCTCCACCTACGGGTCCGAGGGCGAGACGCTGGCGCTCGACATCGACCCCTCCGTGCATCCGGCCTGGACCGGCGGCGGCACCCGCCTCACCGATGCCGGTGGTCGCGTGTCGAAGTTCAAGAACAAATACGCGGGCCTCGGCTTCTGATAAGTCACGCGTATCGCGAACCAGCAGCGCCGCCCCTCGGGGCGGCGTTTTCGTTTGCCCGGCCAGAGCTTTACTTTTCGCTAAGGAATCGGCAATATGCTGGTCATTCGAAAGCTGTTTTCAGTCTGAGTACCGAAAACGTGACCCTGCGGAGCTGTAACTCCGCAGGGTCTTCTTTTTCAGGAACTCACAGTCCCGTCAAAAGCCGGATGGCCGTAATCAACAACGTTCCCGCTGCCAGAAAGACCATCCATTTTCGAAAACTGCTTTCATTCAGTCTGATCACCTCCTTCCGCTGCAATGGATTGCAACACCATTACACTTCGCGGACGGAGTGAAGGAAAGGTTAAAATAGGCGCTGCATTGGGTGAACTTCTCACGCAACCATCGCCTCAGCCTTGTTGAGATCGACCGACACGAGCTGGCTCACCCCCTGCTCGGCCATCGTGACGCCAAACAGGCGGTCCATCCGGCTCATCGTCACCGCGTGATGCGTGATGATGAGAAACCGCGTCTCGGTGCGGCGGCACATCTCGTCGAGCAGGTCACAGAACCGGGTGACGTTGGCGTCGTCCAGTGGCGCGTCCACCTCATCGAGCACGCAGATCGGCGCCGGATTGGCGAGGAACACCGCGAAGATCAACGCCAGTGCCGTCAGCGTCTGCTCGCCCCCCGACAGCAGGCTCAGCGTCGAGAGCTTCTTGCCCGGTGGCTGGCACATGATCTCCAGTCCCGCCTCCAGAGGATCATCGCTCTCGACCAGCACGAGGTTTGCCTCGCCACCGCCAAACAGATGCCGGAACAGCAGGGTGAAGTTGGAGTTCACCTGCTCGAACGCGGTCAAAAGCCGTTCGCGCCCCTCGCGGTTCAGGCTGGCGATGCCCCCGCGCAGGGTCTTGATCGCCTCTTCCAGATCGGCCTTTTCCCCGGTCAGCGAGGCGTGTTCGGCCTCGACCTCGCGCGCGTCCTCCTCGGCGCGCAGGTTGACCGCGCCGAGCGCCTCGCGCTGCCGCTTGAGCCGCGCCACGTCGGCCTCGATCGCCTCCGAGGCGGGCATCGCCGCCGGGTCCACATCGAGCGTCTCGCACAATGCCTCGGGTGTCAGGCCAAGCGCCTCCATGATCCGCTCCGCGGCCAGTTCACAGCCCTCGCGCGCCCCGTCGCGCCGCGCCTCGGCGCGGGCGCGGGCCTCGCGCGCCTCTGACGCATGGCGTTCGGCGTCGCGCTCGTCTGCGGCGGCCTGCCGCGCGCGCGCTTCGGCAGTGGAAAGCACATCCGCCGCAGCGGCGCGGCGCGCCTCGGCACGGGTGATTTCCGCGTTCAACTCGGCGCGTTTCGCGGCCAGCGCCTCGGGCGCGGTCCGCGCCTCTGCCAGCTCCACCTCCGAGGTCGCCTTGCGCTCGGCAAGCTCGGCCCCGCGCGTCTCTGCGGTCTCGAGCCGGTGCCGCCAGCCGCTTACCTCGCGGGCGATCTCCTGTCCACGGGCGGTGCGCCGCTCGCCCTCGCGGCGCAGGTCGTCGGCCGCCGTGCGCCGCGTCATCATGGTGATCCGTGCGGCCTCGACCGTGGTCTTGATATCCTCCAGTTCGGCCCGCGCCGAGGACAGGTCCCCAAGCTCCGCAAGGGCCGTTTCCGCCTCAGAGAGCGCGGCGCGCGCGGCTTGCGCCTCTTCCTCGTGACGCGCGGCGGCCAACCCCAGCGATTCGAGCCGCGAGGCGGCAAGGCTGCGGTCGGCCTCGGCCCGGCTCAGCGCGCGGCTTGCCTCGGTTACGGCGGCATCGG
>JADQCC010000082.1:0-11899 GCA_016278295.1 Roseovarius sp.
ACGAGTAAGCCGACACGACGTTTCGTGATGTCCGCCGGGCTGGCCGCGATGGGGCTGGCCGCGCTGCCCGGCACCGCCCGCGCGCTGACCGAGGCGCGCGCCCGCGCGCTCATCGACCAGGTGGTGGAGGATATCAACCGTGTAATCACCTCGGGGCAGTCGCTTGCCCGGATGATCGCGGAGTTCGAGCGCATCTTCGCGCGGTACGGTGACGTGCCGATCATCGCCCGCTCGACGCTTGGGGCCGATGCCAACCGCCTCTCGGGGGCGCAGATGAGCGCCTATATCGACGCGTTCCGCGGCTATGTCGCGCGCAAATACGGCAAGCGATTCAACGAATTCGCGGGCGGGCGAATCGAGGTCAAGGGAGTGCGCAAAGTGAAATCGTGGCACGAGGTGCGTTCGACGGTCTACCTGCGCGGCGAATCGCCCTTCGAGGTGAGCTTTCTGGTGTCGGACCGCTCGGGGCAGGATCGCTTCTTCGACATGGTGATCGAGGGCATCAGTCTGCGGCTGAGCGAGCGCACCGAGATCGGGGCGATGCTCGACCGCCGCAACGGCGATATCGGCGCGCTGATCGCCGATCTGAAGAAGGCGGGGTAGCGGCGTCTTCAGTGTCGGGAAACCAGCGCCGGCAAACACCGGCTGAGGTGGGTACCTGACGGGAGCGTGACGGCGGGCGCGCGCCTGTCGCCACGTCGCGCTTTACACCTGAACCGAACGGTTTATCCTTTCGCGTGAGAGCACCGGAAAGGATCCCTGCATCATGCGCCTGACCGTCAACGGCACCGAGCACACGCTCGGCGATCTGGAACCGGAGATGCCGCTTTTGTGGGCGCTGCGCGACGTGCTGGGCATCCGGGGGCCGAAATACGGCTGCGGGATCGCGCAATGCGGGGCCTGCACGGTGCATATCGACGGGCTGGCCGTGCGCTCCTGTCAGGTGCCGGTGGGCGATGTCTGGGGCGATGTGACCACCATCGAGGGGCTGGGCGCGCCCGAGGCGCCGCACCCGGTACAGGCGGCGTGGATCGCGCATCAGGTGGCGCAATGCGGATATTGCCAGTCGGGGCAGATCATGCAGGCGGCAAGCCTGCTGGCCGAGGTACCGGAACCGGGCGATGCCGAGATCGACGACGCCATGTCGGGCAACCTGTGTCGTTGCGGCACCTATCCGCGCATCCGCGCGGCGGTGAAGGCGGCGGCCCGCGCCATGCGCGAGGGCACCTGAGGTGGGGCGGGCGAAAACCATCGCGCGACGGACATTCCTGATCGGGTCG
The DNA here is from genome assembly GCA_016278295.1 of Roseovarius sp. Taxonomy (GTDB): domain Bacteria; phylum Pseudomonadota; class Alphaproteobacteria; order Rhodobacterales; family Rhodobacteraceae; genus Roseovarius. Next base: position 1,281 of record JADQCC010000082.1, read on the forward strand.
GTGGCCGTCGCGGGCGGCGTCGCCTTTGGCGTCTGGCGCATGCGGACACCCTATGACAACCCGCTCATGGCCGATCTGCCCGAGGGCGCGGCGGCGCTGACACCCTATGTGCGAATCACCGGGGACGCGATCACCCTCATCACCCCGCGCGCCGATGTGGGCCAGGGCGCGGTGTCGGTGCAGGCGATGCTCATCGCCGAGGAGCTGGACGTGGACCCCGCGCAGGTGGCGACCGAGTTCGGCCCGCCCGACCGCGCCTACTGGAACACCGCGCTGTCGGACGAGGCGGTGCCGTTCCGGTCCACGGATCAGGGCTGGCTGGCCGAGACCGCGCGCGACGTGATGGACGCGCCGATGAAGCTCCTCGGCATGCAGATCACCGGCGGCTCGACCACCGTACCCGACGGGTATGAGAAGCTGCGCCGCGCGGGGGCCGTGGCGCGCGAGACGCTGAAGGCGGCAGCGGCGCGGCTGCACGGGGTGGAGCGCGCCGCCCTGCGGACCGAGGCCGGCGCGGTGATCCTGCCCGACGGTGCGCGGCTGAGCTATTAGAGCCTCGCCGCCGAGGCGGCGCGGACCGAGCCGGTCAGGGACGTGGTGCTGCGCGCGCCCTCGGATTGGCGGCTGGTGGGCACGCCGGTGCAGCGCGTGGATATCGTGGCGAAATCCACCGGCACGCAGGATTACGGCATCGACGAGGATCAGCCCGGTATGCTGCATGCCGCGATCCGGCTCAACCCGGCGCAGGGGGCGGCATTGCGCAGCTTTGACGCGTCGGAGGCCGAGGCGATGCGCGGCGTGGAGAAGATCGTCGAGGTGCCCGGTGGCGTCGGCGTGATCGCCGACAACACCTGGCGCGCGATGCAGGCGGCGCAGGCGATCGCCTGCGACTGGGCGCCCGCCCCCTACCCCGCCGGGATGGACGGCCATTGGCAGGCGCTCGCCGAGAGCTTTACCCCCGAGCGGCAGGACAGCCGGTTGCGCGACGAAGGCGATGTGGAGGCGGCGCTGAACGGGGTCGCGGATGTCGAGGCGGAGTATCGCGCGCCCTACCTCGCCCACGCGCCGCTGGAGCCATTGAACGCCACGGTGCGCTATACCCCGGAGCGCACCGATATCTGGACCGGCACGCAGGTGCCCCGCTTTGTGCAGGGTAATGCCGCCGCGATCACCGGGCAGGATGCGGGCGATGTGCACCTGCATGTGCGCGTCGCGGGGGGCAGCTTTGGCCACCGGCTGGAGGATATGGTGGTGCGCCATGCCACCCGTCTGGCCCTGGCGGTGCCGGGGCGGCCGGTGAAGCTCACCTATTCGCGCGAGGAGGACATGGGCCACGAATTCCCCCGTCAGATCGCGATGGCGCGGGGGCGCGGGCGCGTATCGGGGGGTCGCGTCGTGGCTTGTGATCTGGGCATCGCCATGCCCTCGATCATCGCCTCGCAGATGGGACGGCAGGCAATCCCCACGCCGGGCCCCGATCTGCAAATCGTGGCGGGGGCGTGGGATCAGCCCTTTGCCATCCCCGATTACCGGGTAACGGGATACCGCGCGCCGGAACTGGCACCGATCTCAAGCTGGCGGTCGGTGGGGGCATCCACCAACGGGTTCTTTCACGACTGCCTGCTCGACGAGCTAATCCACGCCGCCGGGGCCGACCCGCTGGAAGAGCGGCTGCGCCTGTGCCGCCACGCGCCCTCGCGCGCGGTGCTGGAGGCGGTGGGCGAGATGTCGGGCTGGGGCGGCACAATGGCGGCCGGTCAGGGGCGCGGCGTCGGGTTCTGCCTGTCGTTCGGGGTGCCCTGTGCGCAGGTGGTCGAGGTACACGAAACCGGCGACGGGCTGCGCGTCACCCGCGTCTGGGTGGCCGCCGATGTGGGACGGATCGTCGATCCGGTGAATTTCGAGGCGCAGATGCAGGGCGGTGTGGTCTGGGGCCTCGGTCACGCGATGCACGGGGCGCTGACCTATGCGGATGGTGCGGCGGAGCAGGCGAATTTCGACACGTTCCGGTCCATGCGCCTGAATGAATGCCCGGAGATCGTGGTGCGGGGGCTGGAGACCGCCGGAAAGATTCGCGGGATCGGCGAGCCGCCGGTGCCGCCCGCGGCGCCGGCACTCGCCAACGCGATCTTTGCCGCCACCGGGCAGAGGCTGCGCGAGATGCCGTTCGACCGGCATGTGACCTTTGTCGGCTGAGGGGGGTGTCGCGCGCTACCCCTCGACGCGGGTCAGGTCGGCGGCCTGAAGGCAGATGTGGCGGATACGGCTCAGCAGGTTGAGCCGGTTGCGGCGGATCACCGCGTTCTCGACATTCACTTGCACGGCGTCGAAAAACGCGTCGATGGGTGCGCGCAGGGCGGCCATCGCGGACATGGCACCGGCGAAATCCTCTGTCTCCAGCGCGGCGGCGATTTGCGGCTCGGCCGTGTCAAGAGCGGCGAAGAGCGTGCGCTCCTCCGCCGTCTCGGCGAATTTCGCATCCGCGCCGAAGGAATATTCCACCCCGTCCTTGTCCTCGGCCTGGGTCAGGATGTTGTTGGCGCGCTTGAAGCCCTGCAACAGATTCTCGCCATCGTCGGTTTTGAGGAAATCCCCGAGCGCGCGGGCGCGGTGGACAAGCAGGATGAGATCGTCATTGCCCGGCGTCGCGCCCGCGGGCGCGGCAATATCCAAGCTGAGGCAGGCGTCGATCACGTCGTGGCGGATACCTTCGTCGCGGAGATGGACCTTGAGGCGGTCATGGAGGAAGGCGAGGAGGTTGTCGCTGAGGTCCGGCATAGCCTCGCCCACCATGTGGATCAGGCTGCCATCACCGGTTTCCGGCGCCCGGTCCCCGTCTTGCAACCGGTCGAGAACCGCCCTGAAGGCCGCGCCGAACACACCGTGATGGGCGATCTCTTCGAGGATCTCCTCCAGCGTGTCGATCTCGTTATCGCTGGCCTCGCTCCGATTGAGCGTGATCTTGTGTCTCAGAAGCTGCGCGTCGATGAAACGGTCGAGCGGCAGGCGAAGGTCGCCTTCCATCACGATACGGATCACACCGAGGGCCGCGCGGCGCAGGGCGTAAGGGTCCTTGGAGCCGGTGGGTTTCTCGTCAATCGCCCAGAATCCGGTCAGCGTGTCGATCTTGTCGGCCAAGGCGACCGCCACCGAGACCGGGGCGGAGGGCACAGCGTCGCCCGGCCCGAGGGGCTTGTAATGGTCCTCGCAGGCTGCCGCGACCTCCGAGCCGAGCCCCGCGGCCTCGGCGTAATAGCGCCCCATAAGCCCCTGCAATTCGGGGAATTCACCCACCATTTCCGATTGCAGGTCGGCCTTGGCGACCTGTGCCGCCTGTTCCGCCAACCCGGCATCCGCCCCCGCCAGCGGCGCGATCTCGCGCGCCAGCGCCGCGATGCGCGCCACGCGGGCGGCTTGGCTCCCAAGCTTGTTGTGGAAGGTCACATCGCGCAACCCCTCGGCCATGCCTTCGAGGCCCCGCTCGCGCACGATGCGCAGGTCGTTCTCCCAGAAGAACTTGGCGTCCGACAGCCGCGCCGCCAGCACCTTTTGATTGCCCGCCAGAATGGTCGCGCCGTGATCGGCGGTCTCGACGTTGGCGACGGTGACGAAGCGTTCGATGCGGCCCGTCTTGGGGTTCTTAACGGAAAAGAACTTCTGGTGCTCCTTCATCGAGGTTTGCAGCACCTCCGGCGGCAGATCGAGAAAGTCGTCGTCGATCCGGCCCATCAGCACCACGGGCCATTCCACCAGCCCCGCCACCTCGACCAGAAGCCCGCGATCCTCGACCACCTCAAGCCCCGAGGCAAAGGCCTGGTTGGTGGCCTCCTGCCAGATCGTCGCCTGCCGTTCGGCTGCGTCGAGCACCACGTTTGCGCGCTTTAGCTTTGCCTCGTAATCCTCGAAGGATGTGACAGAAAACGGCTCTGGCGCCATGAATCTGTGCCCGCGCGTGGCAGCGCCCGCGCGGATGCCGTCGAGCTCCATCTCCACCACTTGCGCCGCGCCCCCGTCATCCGTGAGGATGCACAGGATGGAATGCAGCGGCCGCACCCAGCGCAAGGAGCCCGCGCCCCAGCGCATCGACTTGGGCCAGGGGAAGTTGCGGATGACCTTCTCCAGCTCTTCGGCCACGATGTCGGCGGCCGGGCGACCGGGCCGGGTGATGGTGGCGAAATAGACCTGGCCCTTCTTTTCGTCGCGAATCTCCAGGTCGTCGCGTGCGACACCCGCGCCGCGCAGAAAGCCCTCGATGGCCTTGTCCGGGGCGTCCACCCGCGGGCCCTTGCGCTCTTCGCGGGTGGTGGGGCTTGTGGCAAGCAGCCCGTGCACCGAGAGCGTCAGCCGCCGGGGGGTGGAGAACGCCGCCGCCCCCGCATAGGTGAGCCCCGCGTCCACCAGCGCGTCGGTCATTAGCCGCTTGAAATCCTCGGCGGCCTTTCCCTGCATCCGCGCGGGGATTTCCTCGGAGAACAGTTCGATCAGCAGATCAGGCATGGGGCTCAGTATCCTTGCGGCGGTTCGGGGCAGTCGTCGGGGGCGGGCCGGCCGTCAAAGACCACCTCGCCGCAGCGGTTGATCTGGTGCCAGGCAAAGGCGCGGCCCGCGCCGGTGACGGCCAGCACCCGGTCGATGCCATAGGTGATGTTCTTCTCGCCGAGATACGCGCGGGCGCGGCCCTCTTGCAGCGCGGCACCGATGGCCCCGGCATCGAAACAGTCGAACCAGCCGGGCGCGTTGAGCGGCTCGGCGGGCTCGTAGGGGGCGAGCGCCACATCCTGCGGCAAATCGGTTTCGAAACAGGCGCGGAAGCGAATCGGCGAGCTGTCGGCGTCGATGCCCTCGAAATCGCGCACCGGCAGGGCGCGCGTGCCGCCATCGGCGAGGGTGACCCGCATCTCCACCGTGCCGCCCTCCGAGACGGGGCGAACCTCTTCGTAGAAATAGTAGACCTGCAGATAATACAACGCCACCCCGGCGATCAGGGCGGTGACGAGAATTCCAATGCTGAGAACCTTGCCCATCAGGCCGCCTGCCCCCGCCCGGCTGCGGTGCGCACGAAGGCGTCGGCGCACATCCGCGCCAGCGCGCGCACGCGACCGATATAGGCCTGCCGTTCGGTCACGGAGATAACGCCGCGCGCGTCGAGCAGGTTGAAGATGTGGCTGGCCTTGATGCACTGGTCATAGGCGGGATGCGCCATGACGATGCGCTTGGCGGTCTTGGGGTCGATCTCTTCCTGGCCGAGGATGGCGGCGCATTCGGTCTCGGCCTCCTCGAAATGCCGGAGCAGCACGGTGGTGTCGGCGACGTCGAAATTGAAGCGCGAGTATTCCTCTTCGGTCTGGCGGAACACGTCGCCATAGCTGAGCGGGATCGGCGCGCCGGGGTCGTTGAAGGGCATGTCCATCACGTGGTCCACGCCCAGCACATACATCGCCAGCCGTTCCAGCCCGTAGGTCAATTCCCCGCTGACCGGGTGGCAGTCATGCCCGCCGACCTGCTGAAAATAGGTGAACTGGCTGACCTCCATCCCGTCGCACCAGACCTCCCAGCCGAGGCCCCATGCGCCCAGCGTGGGGCTTTCCCAGTCATCCTCGACGAAGCGGATGTCGTGCATACCGGCGTCGATGCCGATGGCGGCGAGCGAGCCGAGGTAGAGGTCCTGCAAATCGGGCGGCGAGGGTTTGATCAGCACCTGGTACTGGTAATAGTGCTGAAGACGGTTCGGGTTCTCGCCGTAGCGCCCGTCGGTGGGCCGGCGCGAGGGCTGGACATAGGCCGCGGCCCAGGGCTGCGAGCCGAGCGAGCGCAGGGTGGTGGCGGGGTGAAAGGTGCCCGCGCCCACCTCCATGTCATAGGGTTGCAGGATCGCGCAGCCCTGGCCCGCCCAATAGGTCTGAAGCCGGAGAACGATCTCCTGAAAGCTGCGCGGTTTCACCGTGCTGTCGGTCATGCGAAAGGCCCCCGAAATTGCCCGCCCTACCTAGGCCGGGCGCGGGGCATGGTCAATCGGGCTTCGGGATCGCATCGGCCCGGCCCGGCACGAATGGCAGAAAGAAGATGCAATGCCCGCGCAGTTTGGTAGAACCGATCACAGGCGCCAAGCGGGGGCGCGAACCAGATACGGGATACACAAGAATGCGTTTGGTCACGGCCCTTTGTTTCATGATTTTCATCTTTCCTCTCACGGCAGCGGCGCAGGTTGCGGGCGGCGGTGTCGCGCAGGTCTGGGTGCAGATCGAGGCGCAGCCGACCCTCGCCGAGGCGCGCGCGCGGGCACGCGTCTATGCGCGCGACCTGCCTGACGTGAACGGATTTGCCCTGGGGCGGGGCTGGTATGCGATCGCGCTTGGCCCTTACCGGGAGGAAGAGGCCGAGCGCGTGCTCCAGGTGTATCGCCGCGAGGGGGTGATCGCGCGCGACAGCTATATCGCGCAATCGTCCGACTACGGCCGCCGGTTCTGGCCCGCAGGCGACGCGAGCGCGCCCGCGCCGTCCGCACCCGAGGAGGCCCCGGTCGTGACCGCCCCCGATCCCGCGCCGCAGCCCGAACCGGGGGAAACCCTGCGCGAGGCCCGCGCCGGCGAGGCCCGGTTGACCCGCGACGACCGCGCCGAATTGCAGGTCGCGCTGCAATGGGCCGGGGCCTATGACGGCGCGATTGATGCGGCGTTCGGGCGCGGCACGCGCGGGGCGATGGCCCGCTGGCAGCAACAGAACGGGTTCGAGCCGACCGGCGTGCTGACCACGCGGCAGCGCGCCGCGCTGATGGGGCAGTATAACGCGGTGCTTGAGGATCTCGGGCTGGAAACCGTGCGCGATACCCGCGCGGGCATCGAGATCGACCTGCCTCTCGGGATGGTGGAATTCGACCGCCACGAGGCGCCCTTTGCCCATTACCGGCCCAGCGGCAGCTTTCCGGCGCAGGTATTGCTGATCAGTCAGCCGGGCGACCGCACGACCATGACCGCGCTCTATGATATCATGCAGAGTCTCGAAATCGTGCCCAAAACCGGGGCCCGCGGGCTCCAGGCAGACGGATTCACCCTCACCGGCGCGGGGGCGGACATCGTATCGTATACCCGTGTCTGGCTGAAGGACCACGAGATCAAGGGCTTCACCCTTGTCTGGCCCGCCGGTGACGAGGCGCGGCGCACCCGGCTGCTCGAGGAGATGGAGGACAGCTTCACCCCCCTGCCCGGCACGCTTGACGCCATCGCCGCCCCCGCGACGGGCCAGCGCGTGGATCTCGTCGCCGGGCTCGACGTTCGCCGGCCCGACCGCGCGCGCAGCGGGTTCTTCGTGGACGCGAGCGGCGCGGTGCTGACCACCGCCGAGGCGGTGCAGGGGTGCGGGCGGATCACCATCAACGAGACGACGGAAGCCGATATTGCCTATCTGGACGAAACGCTTGGGGTGGTGGTTCTGCGCCCGCGCGACCAGCTCGCGCCCGCGCAGGTCGCGCAGTTCCGCGACGGTCTTCCGGCGGTACTGTCGCGGGTGGCGGTGGCGGGCTATTCCTACGAGGGGCTGCTGGGGGCGCCCACCGTCACCTTTGGCCAGTTGGCGGCGCTCGAGGGGCTCGATGGGGAACCCAATCTCAAGCGGCTGGCGCTCAGCGCGCGGGCGGGCGATGCGGGCGGTCCGGTGCTCGACGGCAGCGGCGCCGTGCTGGGGATGCTGGTGCCCTACGAGACCGGCGGGCGCAGCCTGCCCGATGGGGTGAGCTTTGCCGCCACGAACGGCGCGCTGCGCGCGGTTCTGGATGGCGGCGGCATCACGCCGCGCGCCGCCACGGCACAACCCGATATCTCGGGCGAGGCGCTGACCGACCGGGCCGAGGCGATGACCGTGCTTGTCGGATGTTGGGAATAATTTTCCGCAAACGCCACGATTTCGCCACGGACCGAACCGGCGGAGGCCGGGGCGGCGGGGCGTGATGGTGCTGTCACGCACAACCGGAGACAGCATCATGACCGCAAGACATTTCTTTGCCGCGCTCGCCCTTTTCGGCCTCGCGGTGCCCGCTGCCACCGCGCAGCAGGGCCAATACGCACAGGATATGGGCGGCTACGCCACCGCGATCATGGGTGGCAGCAGCCGGATCATGCCGCCCGAGGGCCATCCCGGCCAGTGGTGGACGCACCCTTCGGGCTGCGAATATTCCCGTGCGGGCCGCCCGGGCGAGGTGGTGTGGTATCTCATCATCAACACCGCGCGCCCCGAATGCCCGACCTATATCGCCGCGCGCGGCGGGCGGGACGTCTACTGACCGGGATGAAGCGGCCCGCCCTCAGGGCCGCCAGAACCGGGGCAAAAGCAGCACCAGCACCGTGAGTATCTCAAGCCGCCCCATGAGCATGGCGACGATCATCAGCCCCTTGGCCGTGTCGGGGAAGCCCTGCACCGAGCCGGTCGCGCCCACGCTCGGGCCGAACGCGGGACCGATGTTGAAGATCGCGGTCCACGCGCCCGTGATCGATTCGATCAGCGTCAGCCCGGTCAGTTCCAGCGCGACGGAAAACACCCCGAGCGACAGGATGTAGACGGTAAAGAGCAGCATCACCGATTGCAGCACCTCGTCCTCGACCCGCCGCCCCTCGTGGCGCAACACCATGACCGAGTTGGGATGAAAGATACGCCGCGCCTGCTGTCCCAGCGCGCGCAGCATGATCTGGTAGCGGAATATCTTGATCGAACATCCCGTGGACCCGGTGCAGCCGCCGATCGCGCCGATCGCGATCAGGATCACGAAGGGAAAGCTGCCCCAGGCAGTAACGTCGCCATCGCCATAGCCGGTGCCGGAAAACAGCGACACCGTGTTGAAGAGCCGTGCGCGCAGGCCCTCCTCGTCGATATGGCCGGTCACGGCGATCTCGTAGCCGACCACAAGCAGCGCGGCATAGCCGATCCAGCGCAGGTAGGTACGCACCTGTGTGTCGCGCCACAGCGGTCCGAGGTCGCCGTGCACTCCCTGCATCATGCGCACGAAGGGCAGGCTCGAGAGGATCATGAACAACATGCTGGCATATTGCGGTGCTGCCGAGAAAGCCCCGAAAGATGCATCCGAGGTCGAGAACCCGCCCGTCGAAACGGTGGTGAGCGCGTGCACGGTGGCATCGAACGCGCCCATCCCCAGCATGAAGTAGGTAAAGATACAGGCCAGCGTCAGCAGCAGATAGACGTTGAGCACCCCCTTGGAGATGTCGATAGTGCGCGGCAGCGCCTTGCCGAAGGTGTCGAACCCCTCGGAGCGAAAGAACTGCATCCCCCCGACCCGCATCTCGGGCAGGAACACCAGCGCCACGATGACGATTCCGAGGCCCCCCAGCCATTGCAGGATGCCGCGCCACAAAAGCAGCCCCTTGGGCAGATCGTCGAGCCCGGCGATCACGGTGGTGCCGGTGGTCGTCATCCCCGACATCGATTCGAAGAACGCATCGACGAAACCGAGCCCGGTCTCGCCCAGCATGAAGGGCAGCGCCCCAAAAAACGGCAGCACGACCCAGACCGTGGTGGTCAGCAGGAACGCCTGCTGGATGCTCAGCCCGTGGCCCATCGCGTTGCGGCATGACAACGCCACGAGCCCGCCCACGAGGCAGGTGACGATCAGGCTCTCGGCAAAAACGGTCCAGTGCTCCCGCCCCTCGGCGAGATCGACGAGCAACGGCAGCAGCATGGTCGCGCCCATGGCCGTCACCATGAGCCCAACGAGATATCCTACGGGTCGCACGTCAAACATGGCGCGCAGCGTTGGCCGCGCCTTGCGACGGTGTCAAGCGCGATGCGTGCCGGGCTCAGTCCGGCAGGATGTCCTCCATGACGAAGGCGGGGATGTCGCGCCGCGCGAGGCCCATGACGGCCAGTTCCGCGTCGCTCAGCGCGTGCATGCGCGCCACGCTGGCCAGCCGCGCCCGGCTGAGCATGTAGGCATTCATCCCCGGTGCGCGCTCGGCCATGAAGAGATCGAGATCGCGCCGCCAGGTGGCGGGAAGAAATCGAACGGTCAGGTCGGTTTCGGTCATCGGGTTCCCTTTCGCAGGTCGAACGGATCCCCTCCCCGGGCTCATCATAACGCATCATGGCGCATCATGGCGCGCGATGCGCGGGTGTGCTGCCAGGTCGGCCCGAGGTGTTGCTGCAATGCAGCACGCACGCAAGGGAGCCCGGCGGATGCTCTCCGGCGGGCCCCCATGCGCACGCGGCGCGGATCAGGTGTAGAACATATCCTTGAACACGTGATAGGCGATCTGATCGCGCTGGATGCCGAGGCGGGCAAGCTCCTGGTCGGATTTGGCCTCGAGCGCCTCGATCTGCGCGCGCCGCGACCGCGTGCGCATCATCCGTTCACAGCCCTGCTCGAGCCTGGCCATGAAGCGATCCCATGCGCCCCGCAGCGGCGAGGCGGAGATATTGGTTGCAATGTTCGACATCTGGAAACCTCACGTTTGTGATGCGTTTCCTCCCTGTCGTCAACTTAGGTCATCGCTCTCCGCGTCACGACCGCCAAATCGGAATGTCCGGGTTGCGTGGGATGCATCCCGACCTGCAAGTCCTTATTCCGAATTTGTTTTCTTGTCCCGTTGCGGCATGGCGGGCGGGTTCGAGGGCGCGCG
>JADQCC010000082.1:11999-19600 GCA_016278295.1 Roseovarius sp.
AGCCGCCTTTGCCATCGGCCGCTTGGCGAAGGGCGTGGCGTTGAGCCCCGCCTCGGCCATGATCCGGGCGACGCGCAATTGGCTCTCGATCATGTATCCGGTCAGGCGGATGCCGGCCGCGGAGAGCTTGAGCGGGAGATCGGGTGCAAGCATTGTGATCGTTCCTTCTTGTCAGGTCGTGCCGCCAAATACAGCGCACAGGTGACAGGCGCGTAACGTGCGTCTGTTTCTGCAATGCAGCATCAACGATGCAAGGTCAAATCACATCGTGCGGATGCGACGAAATCTCGCTGCACCGCCCATGATTTCGCGGAAAACCGACAGGTCTGCTCAGCCGCCGTGCACGAGGGTCTGGAACAGGCGCGGATCGAGGCTTGTCGCGGCGAAGGTATCGCCCTCGGTCAGCACGCTGACCGCATCATGGCTGTGCAGGCTTTCCTGATGGCTTGCCACCACGCGGAAATCGCCGACCCGGGGTTCGGCCAGCAACTGCTCGCAGAACAGCCGCGCGGCGTCTTCGACGAAAACCGGGTTGGCCGCGTTCAGCTCGGCGAATGCCTGCTCGTCCTCGCGCTTGACCATCACCTGCGTCTCGGTGGGTACGGCGCGGCGGGCAAGCTCGATCATATCCTCGAACCACAGGCAGTCGCCTGCGAGCACCTCGACCGAGATGCGCGCCACCGAGCGCTGTGAATGCGGTGTGGCGAGCTGCCCGCGCGTGCGCCGCGCGTGTTCGCTCAGCTCCAGCGAGCAGGGGCAGGTCGAGGAATAGACGTAGTCGAGATGCATCAGCTTGCGGCACATGCCGTCCTGCTCGACCAGTTCGAGCGCGATGTCGTAATACTGATAGCCCACCAGCCCCGAGCGCAGCGCCTCCACCTTCATCGGGTAGGAGAGCCGCATCTGCAACCGCGCATCCACGGTATCGAGATCGGCGAGGTAGTCGGCAAGCGCCGCCGTCATCACCTCGAAGCTGAAGGTCTTTTCCGCGTGACGGTAGAAGCTGCGCATGATGCGCGACATGTTGATCCCCTTCTTGCCCGCCTCAAGGCTCACCGTGCCGGTGACCGAGGTTTCAAGCGTGAGATCGCCGTTGTCGCGGGTGTGGTAGCGGATCGGCAGGCGGAAATTGGAAATCCCCACATGCTGCAATTGCTGCCGCGTTCCCCGGATGAGCGAGGACGGCCCGTTCTGAAGATCGGGCAACGTCGCCCGGTAGGCGGCATCGGCGGCGAAACTCTCGGGGTAGTCGCGCGACAGCGTCGGGTAATTCGTCACCTCGTCACGCGGCAGAAGCCGGGCGATCGCCGGGTCGAGGTCGGCCACCTCTTCGGGGGTGGCCGCCAGCGCCCATTGGCGCAGCCTCGCGAGAGCGGTCTTCGCCTCGTCCCGGTCCGGGGTCGGCGACATGTCAGACGGATGCACGTTCATAGATAGGATTCCCTGTCCACTGTGCCGGAATTGACCATATAAGGTTTCTCGCCGGATTTCCAATCGCGTAACTTCATACGCGAAAACCGGCAGAACGGATCAAACCGCGTCGAGCGCAGCGCGCAGATCGGCCAGCAGATCCTCCGGGTCCTCCAGCCCCACGCTGAACCGCACCAGCCCCGGCGTTATGCCCAAGGCGGCGCGCCGCTCCTCGGCCAGGCGCTGATGGGTTGTGGTCGCCGGGTGTGTGACGATGGATTTGGCGTCGCCGAGATTGTTGGAAATGAGCACGATCTCCAGCGCGTTGAGAAAGCGGAACGCCGCCTCCTGCCCGCCCGCGATATCGAGCGCCAGCACGGTGCCGCCCTGCTCCATCTGCCGCATGGCCAGCGCGTGCTGCGGGTGCTCCGGCAAGCCCGGATAGATCACCCGCACCCGCGCGTCGCCTGCAAGCGCCTCGGCGATGACCTGTGCGCTCTCGGCCTGCGCGCGCACGCGCAGGTCAATGGTTTCCAGCCCCTTGAGCATCACCCAGGCGTTGAACGGCGACAGCGCCCCCCCGGTATGCTTGAGATACGGCTCCAGCACCTTGCGGATGAATTCGCGCCGCCCCAGCACGACGCCGCCGAGGCACCGGCCCTGCCCGTCGATATGCTTGGTCGCCGAATAGACCACCACGTCGGCGCCCTGCGCGATGGCGTCGGAATAGACCGGCGTGGCAAAGACATTGTCCACCACCACCGTCGCGCCCACGTCATGGGCGATCCCGGCCACCGCCGCGATATCGACCACCTCGAGCGTCGGGTTGGCCACGGTCTCGAAGAACACCGCCCTGGTGCCGGGGCGCACCGCCGCGCGCCATTGGTCGAGGTCCGTGCCATCGACGAAGGTGACCTCCACCCCGAACCGCGTCAGCACCTCTTCCAGCACGTAGAGGCACGAGCCGAACAGCGCCCGCGCCGCGACCACATGATCGCCCGCGCGCAACAACGCGGTGAGTGCACCCGACACCGCCGCCATGCCGCTCGCGGTGGCAAAGGCGTCCTCTGCGCCTTCGAGGGCGGCGATGCGTTGCTCGAACATGGCAACGGTCGGGTTGCCGTAGCGGGCATAGATGAACTCGTCCTCGCCCGCCTCGATGAACCGCGCCTGCGCCGCCTCGGCGGTCTCGTATACGAATCCCTGCGTGAGAAAGAGCGCCTCGCTCACCTCGCCATACTGGCTGCGCCGCGTGCCACCATGCACCAGTTTCGTGCGTGTCTTCATGTATCACCTCCGGGCGTGTCGCCCATGAAAAAAGCCCCGTTCGCGGTCAAGCGAAAGGGGCCTTTCTCCTGACCTCTTTAGCGGGATGTTTAACGTGGCCCGCAATCCGGTAACAAATCGCCACGCCGCACCGATTATCCGCAGTCGGCGCGCGCGTCAACACTGTCACGCAGGCTTAACCAAAACGTCACCGCTACGAAATATCCCCAACCTACACCGCAGCCACAAGATGTAGTGGGATGTGCACGCCATGCCGATCATTCACGTCAATGCCGGTGACAGGCTGCCTCCCACGCTCTGTCTCGACGACCGCGGACCGGTGATCGTCATGGTGCACGGGTTCAAATACGCCCCCGGCCACGTCACCGAATGCCCGCACCGTCACATCTTTGCGCTCGACCCCGCGCGCGACTGCTTCAAGGTGGTGAGTTGGCCGCGGGGTCTCGGCTTTGACGGGCAGAGCCCGGCAGAGGGGCTGGCAATCGGCTTCGGCTGGAACGCGCGCGGCTCGCCGTGGCGTGCCTATGGCGAGGCCGCGCGGGCAGGGCAAGCGCTGGCGGACCTTGTCTCGGCTGTTCGGCGGCGGGCCCCGCACCGTCCCGTCCACGCCATCGCCCACTCCTTTGGCGCGCGGGTCGTGCTCGCGGCTCTGGCGCATCTCGCGCCCGGTGCGCTGGGGCGGATCATCCTGCTGGCGGGAGCCGAGTTCGGCCACCACGCGGGGGCCGCGCTCGACACGCCCGCAGGCCGCGCCGCCGAGATCGTCAACGTCACCACGCGCGAGAACGATCTCTATGATGCGCTGCTCGAATGGCTGATCCCGGCGCCCGCGCGCGGCGATCGCAGCCTCGGGCTGGCGCTGCGCCCGGGTGCCAACGTGCTGACGCTGCAACTCGACGATGGCGACACGCTCGCGGCTCTCGGGCGCGCGGGGTTTGATATCGCGCCGCCCGCCGCGCGTATCTGCCACTGGTCGCCCTATACCCGCGCGGGCGCCCTGCCCTTTTACGCGCGCCTCCTGCGCGACCCCGAGCGCCTCACCCTCGCGCAGCTTCGCGCCGCGCTGCCCACGCGCGCCACACCGCGCTGGTCGCGGATCGTGCCCGATCTGCGCCTGCCCTTGCCAATCGGGCGCAAGCCGTCATTCTGACCGGGCCACAGCCCCGGAGGAATGCCATGACCGACCCGATTGATCTGTATTACTGGCCCACGCCCAACGGTTGGAAGGCGTCCATCGCGCTGGAGGAGATGGGCCTGCCCTATCGCTGCCACCTCGTCGATATCGGCGCGGGCGATCAGCACAAGCCCGAGTTCCTCGCCATCTCGCCCAACAACCGCATCCCGGCGATCACCGATCCCGATGGGCCGGGGGGCGCACCGATCAACATCTTCGAATCGGGGGCGATCCTGCTGTACCTCGCGCGCAGGACCGGGCGCTTTTACGGCGAGACGGAACGTGACCGTATCGCCGTGGAGGAATGGCTCATGTGGCAGATGGGCGGTGTCGGGCCGATGGCGGGACAGGCGCATCATTTCCTGAAGTTCGCCAAGGAGGATATCCCCTACGCCAAGGACCGCTATCGCGGCGAGGTGGCGCGGCTCTACGGCGTGCTCGACCGCAGGTTGGCCGAAAACCGCTACGTCGCGGGCGATTTCTACTCCATCGCCGACATGGCGCTCTGGGGGTGGTGCTCGCTGTGGGAGGGCCAGCAGCAGGTGCTGGACGACAAGCCGCATTTTGCCCGCTGGCTGGACGAGTTGGGCGTGCGCGAGGGCATCCGCCGGGGCCGCGCGCTTCATGCCGACAAACGCCGCGACCCGACGGCAAAGCCCGCCTGATCCGCACAGTCGCGAACCTGATACGAACCGTCACGAAAGGGTAGACAGCCCGAGAGCGGACCGCTTAGGGTCAACGCACTGTTACACCCGTCCCTAAACAAGCCGGGCATATACCACCAACAGGGGGGACCACGATGAAACTGACCGCTTTACTTTCAACCGTCGCGGCGCTGGCGCTGGCCGCGCCGGCACATGCCGAGTTCAAGCTGGGCGACCGCTATACCGACAATGACGGCGACCTCGTCGCCGACATCCCCGAGGACGAATCGAAATGGCTCGACCCGGACACGATCATCTTTGCCTATACCCCGGTCGAGGATCCGGCCGTCTATGCCGAGGTCTGGCAGGGTTTTCTCGATCACATGGCCGACGTGACAGGCAAGAAGGTACAGTTCTTCCCGGTGCAATCCAACGCCGCGCAGATCGAGGCGATGCGCGCCGGGCGCCTGCATGTCGCGGGCTTCAACACCGGGTCGAATCCCCTGGCCGTGGCCTGCGCGGGCTTTCGCCCGTTCACCATGATGGCCGCCGCTGACGGCTCCTTCGGCTACGAGATGGAGATCCTCACCTATCCCGGCTCCGGGATCGAGAGCGTCGAGGACATCAAGGGCAAGGAGCTGGCCTTTACCTCCGAGACCTCGAACTCGGGCTTCAAGGCGCCATCGGCCATCCTCAAGGCCGAATTCGGCATGGAGGCGGGCCGCGATTTCGAGGCGGTCTTCTCAGGCAAGCATGACAACTCGATCCTCGGCGTCGCCAACAAGGATTACATGGCCGCCTCGATCGCCAACTCGGTCAAGGCGCGGATGATCGACCGCGAGGTGGTCACCGAGGATCAGCTCGAGGTAATCTACAAGTCGCAGACCTTCCCCACCACCGGCTATGGCATGGTCTACAACCTGCGCCCCGACCTGCAGGAGAAGATCAAGGAGGCGTTTGCGACCTTCGAGTGGGAAGGCTCCAAGCTGGAGGAAGAGTTCCAGAAATCCGGGGAGGCGCAGTTCATTCCGATCACGTTCAAGGAGCACTGGTCGGTGATCCGCACCATCGACGCGGCCAACGACGTCGAATACAACTGCAACTGAGCCATCTTCCCTGTCAGGATCGGCGCGGGCGGCATCCTGCTGCCCGTGCTCCTTTTCGGAAAGTCACCGGACATGCTGCATCTCAAGGGTCTCGGCAAGACCTACAAGACCGGCGACACGGCGCTCAGCGACGTGACGCTTTCGGTGCCCAAGGGCCAGATCATGGGGCTGATCGGGCCGTCAGGCGCGGGCAAGTCCACCCTCATCCGTTGCATCAACAGGCTGGTGGAGCCGACCGCCGGCGCGGTGCTGCTGGGCGATGTCGATCTGGCAAAGCTGGGCAAGCGCGAACTGCGCCGCCAGCGGCGGCGGATCGGCATGATCTTTCAGGAATACGCGCTGGTCGAACGGCTCACGGTGATGGAGAACGTGCTCTCGGGTCGCCTCGGCTATGTGCCGTTCTGGCGCAGCTTCCTGCGCCGCTACCCGCCTGCGGACATCCGCAACGCTTACCGCCTGCTCGACCGGGTCGGGCTGATGGATCATGCCGACAAGCGCGCCGACGCGCTGTCGGGCGGGCAGCGGCAACGGGTGGGCATCGCGCGCGCACTGGCGCAGGAACCCGAACTCCTGCTCGTGGACGAGCCCACCGCCAGCCTCGACCCCAAGACCAGCCGCCAGATCATGCGCCTCTTGACGGAAATCTGCGCCGAACGTGACCTGCCCGCCATCGTCAACATCCACGACGTGCCACTGGCGCAGCAATTCATGCAGCGCATCGTGGGGCTGCGTGCGGGCCGCGTGGTCTTTGACGACGCCCCCGAGACGCTGACCGAGGCGGCGCTGACGGAGATCTATGGCGCCGAAGACTGGCACGCCATGCGCGCCGGCGATGCCGAGCAGGCCGAGGCCGAGGCCGAGGCGAAGGCCCGGATGGAGGCGCTCGCCTGATGGCCGACGCCTACCCCACCACCTGGCGGCGCCCGCCGCAGATCGTGACCGACCGCCGCTGGCGTCTTGCGCTGCAAATCGGCGTCGTGCTCTACCTCGTGCTGGCCATCGGCACGCTCGAAGTGGACTGGGCGCGCGTCGCCGCCGGGCTGGAGCGCGGGCAACGCTTCGTCATGGGATTTCTCACGCCGGATTTCGCCAGCCGCTGGACCGATATCCGTCAGGGGCTGATCGAAAGCCTGACCATGACGCTCACCTCGACCGTGATCGGCGTCATCATCTCGGTGCCCATCGGCGTCGGCGCGGCGCGCAACCTCGCACCGCGCGCGATCTACTATGTCTGCCGCGGCATCATCGCCGTCAGCCGCGCGCTTCAGGAGATCATCATCGCCATCTTTCTGGTGGCGATGTTCGGCTTCGGGCCCTTCGCGGGCTTTCTCACGCTCAGCTTCGCCACCATCGGCTTTATCGCCAAGCTGCTCGCCGACGATATCGAGGAGATCGACGAGGCGCAGGCCGAGGCGATCCGCGCCACCGGGGCCTCGTGGTGGCAACTGGTCAACTACGCGATCCAGCCGCAGGTGATGCCCCGGCTCATCGGGTTGTCGCTCTACCGGCTCGACATAAATTTCCGCGAAAGCGCGGTGATCGGCATCGTCGGCGCGGGCGGCATCGGGGCGACGCTCAACACCGCCATCGACCGCTACGAATATGACAGCGCGGGCGCGATCCTGCTGATCATCATCGGCATCGTGATGGTGGCGGAATACGGCTCCAGCTACCTGCGAAAGTTCCTGCAATGAGCGAGATCACGCATCATTCCGAGGTCTGGGCGCATCGCACGCCGCGCAAGCGGCTGGCGATGTGGCTCGGCTGGCTGGCGCTGGTGGCGCTCTTTGTCTGGTGCTGGCAGGTGATGACGGAGAACACCATCTGGGCCTTCGTCGCCGACGCGCCGCGGCAGGCGGCCGATATCGGCAGCCGGATGGTGCCGCCGCGCCTCAGTTACCTTCCCGAGCTGATGGTGCCGCTCTGGGACACGATCAACATCGCCACGCTGGGCACGCTGGGCGGCGTCATCATGGCGGT
>JADQCC010000192.1 GCA_016278295.1 Roseovarius sp.
TGACGCACCCCGATCAGGCCGCGTTCGAGCGGGTGCAAATAAGTTGGCAATGCCCCCCCGCCTCCTCCATGATCGCGCGCAGGCCCGCGGCCCGCGCCTCGTATTCCGGGACGGCAAAGGGCAGCGGCGCCTTTTCGCCGTTGTGGAAACGATAGAAATCAGGACGTGCAGTCATAGTGACCCTCCTTGCAAAAGAAGGTCCCGGCGTTCAGGACTGTTGGGAAAGGCCCCGATCGGGGCGACGCCATCGCCCGGGCCAGTGTCTTTTCTTGCCGATCGCGTGCGCTCTGGCAAGGTGATTTGTGGCCGGAACGGAGGTTTGCGGCATGATTACGCGGACAGGTGCGCGCAACCTTATTACCGATGTGGCCGGGCTGCGCGTGGGCAATGCCGGGGATGCGCGGCTGCGCTCCGGCGTGACGGTGCTCGCCGCCGACGCGCCTTTTGTTGCCGGGGTGCATGTCATGGGCGGCGCGCCGGGCACGCGCGAGACCGACCTGCTCGCCCCCGACCGCGCGGTGCAACAGGTGGACGCGCTGGTGCTGTCGGGCGGCTCGGCCTTTGGCCTCGATGCCGCGTCGGGCGTGGCGGAGGGGCTGCGCGACATGGGGCGCGGCTTTGCCGTGGGCGAGTGCCGCGTGCCCATCGTGCCCGCCGCGATCCTGTTCGATCTCGCGAATGGCGGCGACAAGGACTGGTCCGACAATCCCTACAAGGCGCTTGGCCGCACAGCGCTCGCCGCCGTGTCGGCGGATTTTGCCCTCGGCAGCGCGGGCGCCGGGACCGGGGCCACCACGGTCACGTTCAAGGGCGGGCTCGGCTCCGCCTCCACGATACTGCCCGACGGCAGCACCGTGGGCGCGCTGGTGGCCGTGAACGCGCTCGGCTCGGCCACCGTGGGGGAGGGGCCGCATTTCTGGGCCGCGCCCTTCGAGATCGACGGGGAATTCGGCGGGCTCGGCCCGGCCGCGTCCTTCCCCGACCCGCTGTCCGCGCCGACCAAGCTCGCGCAGCATGGCAACACCACCATCGGCATCGTCGCCACCGATGCCGCCCTCACACAGGCGCAATGCACCCGGCTTGCCACTGCCGCGCATGACGGGCTGGCGCGCGCTCTGCTGCCGTCGCATACGCTGATGGATGGCGATCTGGTCTTCGCCGCCGCCACCGGCGCGCGCCCCGCGCCGGACCTTGCCGCGCAGGTGCTGCTGGGCCACGCCGCCGCCTGCACGATGGCCCGCGCCATCGCCCGCGCGATCCACGCCGCCCGCCCGGTGCCCGGCGATCCGCTGCCAACGTGGTCGGCGCGGTTCGGCTGAGAGAAAAGCGGCCCCGGTGTTTCCACCGGGGCCCTGGGACACAACAGACGTGAGCGGTGGCTCGCCGGGCACCGTCAACCAGGACACTCTTGACCAGCGCGAATCTGCGCGATCCCGGCATCCGTGGCATGGCGAAGAATCGCGCGCTTGTCCCGTAAGGGAATCCTTACCTTTGCCCCCCGGAGGCGCATGACGTTACGTCACTCACCGGTTCAGGCGACGGCGATATTGTCGATCAGCCGCACCCCGGCGAGCCACGCGGCGGCAAACAGCCGCGCGGGACGGTCGGGCGCGTCGAGGGCTGCAAGGTCGTCCTGCGCGCGCAGGTCGAGGTAATCCACGCGGGTGAACCCGGCCTTTTCCAGCCGCGCCGCTGCCCGTGCGTGCAAATCCGCAAAGGTTTCTCCGGCGCGCAGCCCCTCGGCCAGCGCCTCCATCTCCTCGTGCAGGCGCGGCGCCGTGGTGCGCGCCCGGTCAGACAAGAGCAGGTTGCGCGAGCTGAGCGCCAGCCCGTCGATATCGCGGATCGTCGGGCAGCCATGCACCGTCACCGGCAGGTCCAGATCGGCAGCCATGCGGCGCACCACCAGAAGCTGCTGAAAATCCTTTTCGCCAAAGAACGCGTCAGTGGCGCTGGTCTGGGTAAAGAGCTTGGTCACCACCGTGGCCACCCCGTCGAAATGGCCGGGTCGGAACGCCCCCTCCATCACGTCGGTCAGCCCGCCGACCGAAACGGTCGTGGCGAAACGCGCCGGATACATCTGGTCAGCCTCCGGCACCCACAGCGCATCCACCCCGAATCGGGCCAGCTTTCGCGCGTCCTCTTCCTCGGTGCGGGGGTATTTATCCAGATCGGCGGCGTTGTTGAACTGCTTCGGATTGACGAAAATCGTCACGATCACCCGGTCGCAGACCGCCTTGGCCGCCGCCACAAGCGACAGGTGCCCGTCATGCAGCGCGCCCATCGTCGGCACCACGCCGATGCGCTCGCCGGCAAGCGTCCAGGGGCGGGTGGCGGTGCGCAGGTCGTCGAGGCGGCGCAGGATCGGCGCGCTCAATTCGGCATCTCCTCGGCGAATCCGTGCTCCGGCGCGGGAAAGGCGCGCGCCCGCACGTCCTCGGCATAGGCGGCGATGGCGGCGGTGCCCGCGTCCCCCAACGCGGCATAGCGCTTGACGAATTTCGGCTTGAACTCGGTAAACAGGCCCAGCATGTCATCGACCACGAGGATCTGCCCGTCACAGCCCGCCCCCGCGCCGATACCGATCGTCGGGATGTCGATCCCGGCGGTGATCCGGTCGGCCAGCACCGAGGGCAGCTTTTCCAGTACCACCGAGAACGCGCCCGCCCCGGCCACGGCCCGCGCATCCGCCATCAGACGCTCGGCCGCCTCGCCGCGGCCCTGCACCTTGTAGCCGCCCAGCGTGTTCACCGATTGCGGCGTCAGACCGATATGCGCCATCACCGGCACACCGCGCGCCACCAGGAATGCGATGGTCTCGGCCATGTGCTGCCCACCTTCGAGCTTGACCGCCGCCGCCCCCGTTTCGCGCATGATGCGCGCGGCGTTGCGAAACGCCTGCGCGGGGCTTTCCTCATAGCTGCCAAAGGGCATGTCGATCACCAGCATCGCGCGGCTCAGCCCCCGCGCCACCGCCTGCCCGTGCAGGATCATCATCTCCATCGTCACCCCGAGGGTCGAGGTCATGCCGTGCACCACCATCCCGAGGCTGTCGCCCACCAGCACGAAATCGCAGGCCGCATCCATCATCCGCGCCATCGGCGTGGTGTAGGCGGTCAGCGAGACGATGGGCGCGCGGCCCTTCATCGCCCGGATGTCTTCGGGCAGGGGGGCGGTCTTGCGGGCGGTGGCGCTCATGGCTGTCGGTTCCGTGATGTCCGTGTTGGCGCGCTAGCTATCAAGCCGCGCGGGGGAAATCCACCTCTCTGTTATCGCACCGTGATCCGTGGGCAGCGTCGCTTTCGTGCGGCGTTGTGTCGGATGGGCTGCGCGTGATTTCACAGGATTGATAAACATCTGCCCAAGCACGTTATCCCAAGGGAGTCGCACGCCATGAAAACCGAAGTCAAAGCCCTCGTTGTCGGCGGCGGAGCGATCGGCACCTCAATCGCCTATCATCTGGCCAAGGCAGGATGGCAGGACGTCATGCTGCTGGAGCGCGACGAGCTGACCAGCGGCAGCACCTGGCACGCGGCGGGCCTGCTGCCGCTCTTCAATATGTCCTACGCAACCACCCATATTCACAAGTATTCGGTGGATTTCTACAAGACGCTCGAGGAAGAGACCGGGCTCAACGCCGGCTTCGCGGTGGTCGGCAACCTGCGCATGGCGCAGACCGACGCGCGCATGGACGAATACATGCTCTACGCCGCCACCGCCGAGACCTGCGGGGTTCCTTACGAATGGCTGACGCCGGACGGGATCAAGGCGCGCTGGCCGCTGATCAATACCGAGGATCTCAAGGGCGCGATCTATCACAATACCGACGGCTATATTAACCCCGCGGATGTGACGCAGGCGATGGCCAAGGGCGCGCGCCAGCGCGGCGTGATGATCGAGCGCAAATGGCAGGCCGATGCGTTCCACTGGAACGGCACCCATTGGGAAGTGACCTGCACCAGGATGGTCGAGAAGGGCGGCAACCTCGTGCCCTCGGACGAGCAGATCACCATCACCGCCGAGCATGTCGTCACCGCGTCCGGCAACCACGCGCAGACCACCGCCGCGAAACTCGGGATCAAGATCGCCGCCCTGCCGGTGGAGCACCAGTTCATCGTGATGGACAAGGACCCGGCGCTGGTGGATTACCGCGCGAATGGCGGCAAGGAACACCCGGTGATCCGCGACGCCGACGCGCAATCCTACGTGCGCGAAGAGCGCGGCGGCTGGATTCTCGGCGTCTACGAGAAGAACGCGCCCGCCTGCTTCGAATATGGCGTGCCCGACAGCTTCCGCGCCGATCTCTTCCCGCTCGACCTGGAGCGGATCGAAGAGCAATACATGGCGATGATCCACCGCATCCCGTCCTGCGAGGAAAGCGGATTGAAGGACGATTTCAACGGCCCGATCTGCTACACGCCCGACGGCAACCCGCTTGTCGGCCCGGCTCCGGGCCTGCGCAACATGTGGCTGGCCGAGGGGTTCTCGTTCGGCATCACGGCGGCGGGCGGAACCGGCTATTACCTCGCGCAGATGATGGTCGATGGCGAGGCCGAGATCGACATGGCGTCGCTCGACCCCAAGCGGTTCTCGTCGAACTGGATGACCACCGAATTTGCCGCGCGCAAGAACGAGGAGGCGTATGACCACGTCTACATCCTCCACCACCCGGATGAAGAACGCCCCGCCGCCCGCCCGCTGCGCACCGCGCCCGCCTATGACCGGCAAAAGGCGCGCGGCGCGCAATTCGGCTGGGTCAACGGCTGGGAGCGGCCCAACTATTTCGGGCCTCTCGACGCGCCCGAGAATTTCGACCACAACGCCCGCAGCTTCCGCCGGGGCGGCTGGTGGGAATACGCGGTAGAAGAGGCAAGGGCGATTCGCGAGGGCGTGGGCCTCATCGACGCCACCGCATTCACCAAGCACGTGGTCAAGGGCCCCGGCGCCACCGCGTTCCTCGACTGGTTCACCTGCAACAAGCTGCCCAAGGTAGGCCGGATCAACCTGACCTATGCGCTGACCGATGCCGGCACCACGCGCACCGAATACACCATCGTGCGCATGAAGGAACACGAGTACTACCTCGTCTCCTCCGGTGGCTGGACGGAATACGACGCCGACTACATGCGCAAGGCCGCCGAGGACAAGATGGCCGAGTTCGGCTATGTCGAGATCCAGGACGTGACCACCCAATGGGGCGTCTTTGCCATCGCCGGGCCGAAATCGCGCGACGTGCTGAACGAGGTCATCAAGGACGCCGACCCGGCCACCGCGCTTACCAACAAGCGGTTCCCGTGGCTGTCGGCGCGCCGGATCGAACTGGGCATGTGCCCGGTCAATGCCATCCGCGTGGCCTATACCGGCGAGCTGGGCTGGGAGCTGCACCACCCCATCGAGATGCAGAATTACCTCTTCGACCTGCTGGAGAGCGCGGGCGAGAAGCACGGGATGAAGCTGGTGGGCGCCCGCGCGCAGAACTGGCTGCGGCAGGAAAAGAGCTATCGCGCCTTCGGCAACGAGCTGGGCCGCGACGCGACCCCGCTCGAGGCCGATCTGCCGCGCTTCGTCGATCTCGACAAGGAATTTCGAGGCAAGGACAAGCTCGTGGAGACCGGCGTTCGCGTGAAATGCTGCACGCTGCTGATCGACGGGCCCGAGGACGCCGATCCGTGGGGCCGCGAGGCGCTCTACACCCCCGAGGGCGAGCGGGTGGGCCGTCTGACGTCGGGCGGCTATTCGGTGGCTTTTGGCAAATCCATCGGCATGGGTTATGTCCGTCCGAACCTTGCGGTTGAGGGCACGAATCTACAGGTTCGCATGTTCGACAAGCTGTGGGACGCGACCGTTACCTGCGACAGCCCCTACGACCCGAAGAACGAAACCATCCGCAAGGATGGGTAAATGATGACGGGGGCGCCTTCGGGCGCCCCTCACTTTTCGTGCCGCCGCAACCACCTGCGCCACGCCCCCCGTGATCCGCGAAAGGCGTTGATGTCGACGCCGCCCGCAACCCCCGGCACCACCCCCGTGCCGGTGTATTGCCAGAACACCCAAGGTTGCCCCGGATACACCTTGTCGGGCGTTTTCGCCACCGAGCGCAGCCAGAATTCGGCCCGCACCTGTCCGATCCCTGTGACGGCGTAGAATTCCGGCGTGGTGTAGATGATCGGGCGTTGGCCGTAGTAACGCTCTATTATATCAAGAAAAATCCGCGCCTGCCTGCGAACTTCGGCCCCCGGTGGGCGCATCGTGCAGGTGGGCGAGAACGGGTTCCACTCCATATCGAGCACGGGCGGCAGGGCGCGACTCCGACGCGGCACGTTGCGAATGAACCAGCGCGCCTGCACCTCGGGCGGGGTGCAGAAATAGTAGAAATGAAAGGCCCCGCGCGGGATGCCGTGGCGCGCCGCCAACTGCCAGTTGCGGTCAAAGTTGGGGTCCTTGACATCACCGCCCTCGGTCGCCTTGATCCAGGCAAAGGCCACGCCCGAGGCCGCAACGCGCCGCCAGTCGATCTCTTCCTGGAAGCGCGCCACGTCGATGCCATGCACCGCATAGCGCGCAGGCCCTCCGGGCCCGAAATCCACAGGATCGTAGTCGCCGAACGGCCCTTCGGCCAGGGCGGGCAGGGCGGCGAGCCAGACACAAAGGGACAGGGTACGAAGCATCGGCGGGCATCTCGGGGCGGAGGACTCGCGCCGATCCTATACGCCCCGGCCATGCCGGTCAGCAGGTTTCGCCTGCCGGGGGCACGGATTTTCGGACAGCTCGTCAAAACACGCGACCGCAGAAAGCATCGGCAAGGCCGCGGGGCATTGATCCAGATCAGGTGGGGCGGCGGGCAGCGAGAAGAAGGTTGTTGGCGGGCAGGGCGCGCGTCCCGGGTGGGGTCAGCCCGGCGGTCTCGACCCATTCCGCGACCTCTGTCACGTCCTTGTAACCAATCCCGGCGCCCTGAGCGCGCAGGCTCGCGTCGAATCGGGCATCGCCCTCGGAGGTGGCCTGCCCGTCGCGTAGAAATGGCCCATAGAGGACAAGGTGCCCGCCGGGCGCGAGCGCCTGCGCCGCCTCGCGGATTACCGTGCGCGCCTCGGGCATGTTGATGAGGTGCAAGAGGTTTACCAGCACGATCAGATCCTGCCCGTCATTCTCCGCCCCCCATCCCGGCGCGGTCGCGTCGAGCGGACGGGCGGGGGAAAGATTGGGCAGGGCGGCCTCGGCCACGTAGGCGTCGATGCTGGCGCGGCGGGCGGGGTCGATCTCGGTGGGCTGCCAGTGCAGGCCGGGCATGGCGCGGGCAAAGGCCACCACATGCTGCCCGGTGCCCGAGGCGATTTCCAGCGCGCGGCCCGTTTCGGGCGCGATCTCGTGCAGCGCCTCGGTGATGGGTCCGGTATTGCGCGCGGCCGAGGGGGCGTGCAGCTTGGCCCCCTCGGCTTCATGCGCGACCGAGGCCATCGGCGGCAGGGTGCGGCGCGTGCTCATGCGCCCTCTTCCGTGCGATCGGTCGCCGGGGGCGGGGCCGGGGTGAGCGCGGCAAGCCGTTGATAGAGCGCGTCATCCATTTCGAAATCAATGGCGGCGAGCGAGGGCGCGATCTGCTCCGCCGAGCGGCCCGAGATGAGCGGGACCGGCCCGGCGGGATGGCCCGCAGCCCAGGCAACGGCCAGCGTTGCGGGATCGGTGCCAAGCTCTGCGGCGATGTCCACCAGCGCCGTGGCGGCATCCTGCATCCAGTCCTGTCCATAGCGGATCGCGTAGCGTTCGTTGCCGGTGAGCCGCCCCGTTTCGCCGCGTGCGTACTTACCTGTGAGCAATCCACCCGCGAGCGGAGAATAGCCTGCCACGACCATACCCTCGGAGGCCGCCATCGGGAGGATTTCCACCTCTGCCTGCCGCTTCACGAGGCTGTACATCGGTTGCAGGATCGAGATTTGAAGATCAAACCGAGCCGCGATGCAGGCGGCTTTCATCACCTGCCACGCGGCGAAATTGGACAGGCCCACATGGCTGATCTGCCCGCGCGACTTCAGGTCGGCGAAACATTCCAGCGTTTCCTCAAGGGCTGTGTCGGGATCGAAGCGGTGCAGGTAGAGGATATCGACGTGATCCATCCCGAGCCGCTGCCGCGAGATGTCGAACTGCGCGCGGATATTGGCGGCCCCGGCCCCGCCGGAGTAGCCAGCCTTGGTTGCGATCACGAGCCGGTCGCGATGCGGCGCGGCGAGTTTGCCGAGCAGCGTCTCTGCCGCGCCATCGGTATAGAGATAGGCGGTGTCGAAATGGGTGATGCCGGCGTTGACGCAGGCGTCGAACATGGCGCGCGAGGCGGCCTCGTCCGCCGTGCCGCCGAATTGCATGGTGCCAAAGGCAAAGCGGCTGGCCGCGGTGCCGTCGGGGGAGGTGATCTGGATGCTCATGCGGCGGAGAGTGCCATGCGGTGGGGCCGAAGAAAAGGTGCCGCCTTGCATCTGAAGGTCATGGGGCTTAGGCGATTGAGAAGAACATAGCGCCCGAGGATGATGCGCCCATGAAGATGCACGAGACGTTCATAAAGCCGATGCACCCCGAGGGGCGCCGCTTCGTCGCGATCTTTGCCGCGGTCGCGCTGGTGCTCTTTTTGCTGTGGGAGCCACTGGGCTGGATCGGCGCGGGGCTGACGGTCTGGTGCTACTATTTCTTTCGCGACCCCGAGCGCGTGACGCCCACGCGCCCCGGTCTGATCGTCAGCCCGGCGGATGGCATCGTGTCGCTGATCGAACCCGCCGTGCCCCCCGCCGAGCTGGGCCTGCCGGACACGCCGCTCACGCGGGTGAGCGTGTTCATGTCGGTGTTCAACTGCCACGTGAACCGCGCACCTGTGGCGGGACGGGTTACAAAGGTGGCCTATCGCCCCGGCAAGTTCCTCAATGCCTCGCTCGACAAGGCGAGCGCCGATAACGAGCGCAACGGCGTCGTGATCGAGATGGCGGACGGCCGCGTATTGCCGGTGGTGCAGATCGCCGGGCTGGTGGCGCGGCGGATCGTGTGTTTCACCGGCGAGGGGCACGATCTCGCGCGTGGCGCGCGGTTCGGGCTTATCCGGTTCGGTTCGCGGCTCGATGTCTACCTGCCCGAGGGGGTGGTGCCGCTGGTGCGCGTGGGCCAGACGATGGTCGCCGGCGAGACGGTGATCGCGGAGACCGGCACATGAGCCGCCCCCCGAGAAAGGAGCTGACGCTGGCGCAGCTTTTGCCAAACATGCTCACGGTGGCGGCGATCTGCGCCGGGATCACCGCGATTCGCATGGGCGTGCAGGGCGATTATGTGCGTGCGGTGCAGCTCTTGCTCATCGCCGGGGTTCTCGACGGGCTCGACGGGCGGCTGGCGCGGCTCTTGCGCAGCACCTCGGCAATGGGCGCGGAGCTCGACTCGCTCGCCGATTTCGTCAATTTCGGCGTGGCCGCGCCGCTGGTGATCTATCTCTGGGGCTTGCAGGACATGCGCCACGCGGGCTGGATCGCGGTGCTGTTTTTCGCCGTGTGCTGCGTGATGCGGCTGGCACGGTTCAATGTCAGTTCCCGCGAGGAGGGAGCCAAGGGCGGGTCGGGCGCGTATTTCCAGGGACTGCCCTCGCCTGCCGGGGCGTTGCTGGCGATGCTGCCGATGTTCTTTGCGTTTGCCCTGCCGGGGATGGCACAGCCGCCCGCGCCGCTGGTGGCGCTTTACATGGCCGCCGTCGGCCTGCTGATGATCTCGCCGGTGCCGGTATGGTCGTTCAAGCGCACCAAGATTTCGCGCGAGAACGTGAAATTCTTCCTGCTGGCCTTTGCCTGCGTGGCGGCCGCGCTTACGCTCTTCACTTGGGGTGCGCTGATCGTGATTTGCCTCGCCTATGTGGCGGTCGTGGTGTGGGCGGCGGTGTTCTGGTATCCCAAGGACCGGTCCGGTTGAGTAACGAAAAAGGATAGGCGATGGATCTCGACGCGGTAAAAAACAGCTACGCCCGGTGGGCCCCCGTCTATGACGCGACTTTCGGCAAGATCACGCATGCCGGGCGGCGCGCGGCGGTTTCCTATATCAACACGCGCGGTGGCGAGGTGCTGGAGGTGGGCGTCGGCACCGGCCTGTCGCTGGAGACCTATAACAGCGCGCTGCGCGTCACCGGCGTGGATTACAGCGAGGACATGCTGCGCAAGGCGCGCGCGCGTGTAGCCAAGCTGCGCTTGGCCCATGTCGCAGAGCTGCGGCAGATGGATGCGCGCAGCCTCGAATTTGCGGATGCGAGCTTTGACACGGTGGCGGCGATGCACGTGCTGTCGGTGGTGCCCGAGCCTGAGCGCGTGATGGCCGAGATCGCCCGCGTGCTGCGCCCGGGCGGGCAGGTGGTGATCAACAACCATTTCCGGCACGAGCGCGGGGTCTGGGCGGGGCTTGCCCGCGCCGCCGCGCCGCTGGAACGGGTGCTTGGCTGGCACTCGGATTTCGAGATCGACACGGTGCTGTGCGACCCGCGCCTGCATGTCGTTACCCGCCGCGACCTGCCGCCGATGGGGATGATGACATTCCTGGTGCTGGAAAAGCGTCTCAACTGATTAAATGAATTGCCCCGCCGGTTCCGGCGGGGCAATGGGCCTGCTTCTGTGGCGAGCTTAGTTGGGGATCTGACCGCTGATCCCCTCGACATAGAAATCCATCCCCAGAAGCGTGCCGTCATCGGCGATCTCGCCCTCGGCCAGCCATGCGCTGCCGTCCTGACGATTGATCGGGCCGGTGAACGGGTGATACTCGCCCGACGCGATGGCCTCTTTGAGAGCGAGCGCCTCGGCCTTGACGTCGGCGGGGACCGCGTCGGTGATTTCGCCGATCTTGACCATGCCTTTGCCAATGCCGTGCCAGACCTGCTGGCTCTCCCACGTCCCGTCGATCACGGCCTGCGTGCGGTCGATGTAGTAGGGCGCCCAGTTGTCGATGATCGAGGAGACGCGCGGCAGCGGTTTGTATTCGGCCATGTCCGAGGCCTGCCCGAAGGTGATGACATTCCCGGCCTTTTCCGCCGCCGCCTGCGGCGCGGTGGAATCGGTGTGTTGCAGGATCACGTCGGCGCCCTGCTCGATCAGGGCCTGCGCCGCATCTGCCTCCTTGGCCGGGTCGAACCAGGTATAGGCCCAGATGATCTTGAACTCGACATCGGGGTTGACCTTGCGGGCGTGGAGATAGGCCGAGTTGATGCCCCGGATCACCTCGGGGATCGGGTACGAGGCGATATAGCCGATGATGTTCGATTGCGTCATCCGGCCCGCGATGAGGCCCTGCACCGCGCGCCCCTCGTAGAAGCGGGCGGAATAGGTCGAGACATTGGGCAGCGTCTTGTAGCCGGTGGCGTGCTCGAACTTCACGTCAGGGAATTTCTTGGCTACGGCCAGCGTCGCCTCCATGAAGCCGAAGGACGTGGTGAAGATCAGGTCCGCGCCTTGAAGCGCCATCTGCGTGATCGCGCGTTCGGCATCGGCCCCCTCTGGCACGCTCTCCTGGTAGACTGTCTCCACGGCGTCGCCGAATTGCTCTTCGATGGCGAGGCGGCCCTTGTCATGCTCGTAGGTCCAGCCGCCATCGCCGATGGGGCCGACATAGATGAAGCCGACCTTGGTCTTGTCCTGTGCCACGGCCGTGGTCGCAAGGCCGAGCGCGAGCGCGGCGGAGGTCAAAAGCTGCGTGAGTTTCATGCGTGTCTCCCTGTTATGGTTTTATTGCGAGGCGTGAAAGATGCGACCCAGAGAGCCGGGTGCGCGCGACTTGTCCGCCGACATGATGATCAGCACGAGGATGGTGATCAAGTAGGGCGACATGGAAAGATATTCGACCGGGATAGCGAACCCCGCTGCCTGAAGATTGAGCTGCAACACCGTGACCCCGCCGAAAAGCCAGGCACCCAGCAGAACCCGGCCCGCCTTCCACGAGGCGAAGACGACCAGCGCCAGCGCGATCCAGCCGGCGCCTGCGGTCATGCCCTCGGTCCATTGGGGCACGCGAATGAGGCTGATATAGGCCCCGCCCAGCCCCGCGCAGGCCCCGCCGAACAGGATCGCCAGCACCCGCACGCGCACCACCCGGTAGCCGAGCGCATGGGCCGCATCATGGTTCTCGCCCACGGCGCGCAGGATCAGGCCCGCGCGCGTGTATTTCAGCATCGCCCAGACCGCCGCGACCAGCGCCAGCGCCAGGTAGACCATCAGATCGTGGGAAAACGCCACCCGACCGAGGAACGGAATGTCGCTCAGCGGGCCGAGGTCGAGCCGCGGGGTGGACGGCGGCTTGATGCCGACATAGCCCTGCCCCAAGAGCGACGAGAGCCCCAGCCCGAACAGCGTGAGCGCCAGCCCCGACGCCACCTGGTTGGCCAGTGCCAGTTGCGTTAGCAGGGCGAAGAGCAGCGCCAGAACGGCACCGCCCCCCGCCGCCGCGGCAAAGCCAATCGCAGGCGAGCCGGTATTCACGGCCACGGCAAAGCCGCAGATCGCCCCGGTGATCATCATGCCCTCGACACCGAGGTTGAGAACGCCCGCGCGCTCCACTACCAGCTCGCCCAGCGCGGCCAGCAGGATCGGTGTGGCCGCAACCACCAGCGCGGCCAGAAGCAGGGCCGGGTCGATTGCCCCCATTAGGCTGCCTCCTTCTTGCGGAACCGGATGCGGTAATTTGTCAGAAGATCGACTGCCAGCAGGAAGAACAACAGCATCCCCTGGAAAAGCTGGATCGCGGCGGCGGGCAGGCCGAGCGTCGACTGCGCCATCTCGCCGCCGATATAGGTGAGCGCCATCAGAAGCCCCGCAAGCGCGATGCCCACCGGGTGCAGCCGCCCGAGAAACGCCACGATGATCGCGGTAAACCCGTAACCCACGTTGAAATCTATGCTGACCTGCCCGGCGGGTCCCGCGACCTCGAACAAGCCGGCCAGCCCGGCAAGCGCGCCGGACGTACCGAGGCAGACGACCACCAGCCGTCCGGGCCGCACGCCCGAAAAGCGCGCCGCGCGCGGCGCCTGTCCGGCCAGCCGGATCTGGAAGCCGAGGATGTGGCGGCTGAGCAGAACATAGGCCGCGGTCACCGCGATCACCGCGGCGGCCACCCCCCAGTGCATGCCGGTGCCCTCGATGATCTCGGCGTTGTGGGCACTGGGATAGTCGCGCAGGTTGCGCGAGCCGGGAAAGCCGTGCCCGTCGGGATTGCGCATCGGCCCGAGCGCCATCGCTGCCAGAAGCTGCTCGGCCACGTAGACCAGCATCAGCGACACGAGGATCTCGTTGGTGCCGAAACGCACTTTCAGCAGCGCCGGGACCATCGCCCAGGCCCAGCCTCCGAGCGCGCCCGCGATTACCATCAGCGGAAACACCACCGCGCTGTCGAGCGGGTAGAGTGCGAGCCCCACCCCCGCCCCGGTGAGCGCGCCGAGGATATACTGGCCCTCGGCCCCGATGTTCCACACACCGGCGCGGAATCCGAGGCTGAGCCCGGTGGCGATGAGGATGAGCGGCGCCGCCTTGATCAGAAGCTGTGGCCGGTAGTAGAAGGCGAACTCGCCGAAGAGCGGCTTCCAGAAGATCGTGGCGATCGCCTCGACCGGGTCCTTGCCCAGCGCGGCAAAAAGCGCGCCGCCCGCGATCATGGTGACGAGCACGGCGAGGGGCGGCGTCGCCCATGTCCAGATCCGCGAGGGTTGTGGCCGCTTTTCCAGCATCAGCATGGCGCGCCCACGGGTTTCTTCTTGGGGAAAATACCCAAATCCGCCGGTTCAGACATGCGCCACCTCCATGTCATGCGCGCCGCCCATCATCAGGCCGATTTCCTCCACGCTCAGTCCGGTGGCGGGGCGGGCGGGCGACAGTCGCCCCTCGTTGAGCGCCGCGAATCGATCGGAGATTTCCATGAGTTCGTCGAGATCCTGGCTGATACACAGGATCGCCGTGCCCTCGGCGGCGAGATCGAGCAGCGCCTGCCTGATCGCGGCGGCGGCGGCGGCATCGACGCCCCAGGTGGGCTGGTTGACGACGAATACCTCAGGCCGTTGCAGCACCTCGCGCCCGATCACGAATTTCTGAAGGTTGCCGCCGGAGAGTGCGCGCGCGGCGGTCTCGGGGCCGGGGGTGCGCACGTCGAACCGCGCGATGACCGCGTCAGCGAACGCGCGTGCAGCCCCCCAACGGACGAAGCCGCGGGCGAGCAGCCCCTCGCGGTCGGCACCGGTCAGAAGAGCGTTTTCCGTCAGCGTCATGTCGGGGGCGGCGGCGTGTCCGAGCCGCTCCTCGGGGGCGGTGAGCAGGCCGTGACGCCGCCGCTCGGCGGGGCCAAGATGCCCGGCGGGCGCGCCGTGCAGCCGCACTGTGGGCGCATTGGTCGTGATCTCGCCCGAGAGTGCGGCGAGCAACTCGTCCTGCCCATTGCCCGCCACGCCGCCGATTCCGAGGATTTCGCCCCGTCTGACGGTGAAGCCGATCGACTGAAGCGCGGTGCCAAAGGCCGAGGGCGCGGGCAGCGACAGTCCCTCGACTTCGAGCGCCACGTCGCCCGGCGCGTGCGCGGTGCGCGCAGGCGTGGCGAAGGTCGAGCCGACCATCATCTCGGCCATTGCGCGCGCCGGAGTTTCGCGTGGCGTGCAGGTGCCCACGTTGCGCCCCTGCCGCAGGATCGTGGCATGATCGCACAGCGCGCGAATTTCCTCGAGCTTGTGCGAGATATAGAGGATCGCCACGCCCTCGGAGGCGAGCCTGCGCAGCGTCTCGAACAGGATTTTCACCTCCTGCGGTGTCAGCACCGAGGTGGGCTCGTCCATGATCAGCAGGCGCGGCTCCTGCAACAGGCAGCGGATGATCTCGACGCGCTGACGCTCGCCCGCCGACAGATCACCGGTGAGGCGGCCCGGGTCGAGCGGCAGGCCGTAGGTTTCCGACACCTCGCGGATACGCGCGGAAAGGGCGCGCATGGGCGGCGGGTGTTCCATGCCGAGCGCCACGTTCTCGGCCACGCTGAGCGCGTCGAAGAGAGAGAAATGCTGGAACACCATCGCCACGCCCGCCGCGCGCGCCGCCGAGGGCGAGGCGGGGGCAAAGGGCGCGCCGCGCAAGCTCATGCTGCCGCTGTCGGGCTTGACCAGGCCGTAGATCATCTTGACGAGGGTCGACTTGCCCGCGCCGTTCTCGCCCAGCAGCGCGTGGATCTCGCCCTCGCGGATATCGAAGGACACCGCGTCATTGGCGATCACGCCCGGATAGGCCTTGGTCACATCAGAAATGGAGAGCAATGTCTGCGTCACGCGTTCCTTCCCCGGTGGCGGTATCACCTGCCCACCCATGACTAGCCCAGTCGCGCCGCCCGCGGCAATGCCTTGCAGGAGACGGGAGGCACCATGATCGGCCGGCAGAGCAGAAAGGTCAGCGACCGCCCCCGCGTCGATCACGGTTTCTTTAGCAGCCCGGTGTTTTCCTTGACCCGCGGTACCGTGATGCGCAACCCAGTGATCAGGGGCGCATGGCCCCTTGAGCACAGGAGAACCCACTATGGCTGAAGAAACTTTCAACAAACCCGGACGAGGCTGGGGTCAGGGGATTTTCATTGGCCTCTGCGTGGCCGTTCTCACCGCCGTGGTTTCGATCCTGGCCAACCGCTCGGGCATGGCGCCCTTTCCGCAACCTCCGGCTCTGGCCTTCGCGGAAACGCTGGTTGGGCGGCAATTGCCGATGCCGGTGGGGCTCTTGTTTCACACCGTCTATGTGACCGGTTGGTCCGCGCTTTTCCTGCGCTACTCGCCGTGGCAGGGCGCGGGCGCCATCGCCGTGCTGTCTCTGCTGCTGTGGGGCGGGGTGCTGCTGGTGTTCTTCCCCATCGTCGGGTGGGGCCTGTTCGGTCTCGGCATCGGACCGCAGATGATCCCCGGATCGTTTGTGCCGCATTTCCTCTTCGGGCTGTTTCTCTGGGGGCTCGACCGGGTCTGGCCGCGGTGAGCAGAGACGGCTTTCCGCCGTCCACATGCCGGGCTAGGATCGGGGCATGAGCAATGCCCCCCGATTCATCCACCTGCGCGTGCACACCGAGTATTCGTTGCTCGAAGGGGCAGTGCGGCTCAAGAAGCTGCCGGGCCTGTGCGAAACAGCCGGAATGCCCGCCGTGGCCGTCACCGACACCAACAACATGTTCGCGGCATTGGAATTTTCCGTCACCGCGCAGGCTGCGGGGGTGCAGCCAATCATGGGCTGCCAGGTGGACCTCGCCTATCAGGAGCCGGAGCCGGGCGAGCGATCGAGGCCGCCGGCGCCGGTGGTTCTTCTGGCGCAGGACGAGCGCGGCTACGGCAACCTGCTGAAGCTCAATTCGTGTCTCTACCTGCGTGGCGACGGGCAGGTGGCGCATGTCACCCTCGATGAGATCGAAGCCCATGCCGAGGGTGTGATCTGCCTGACCGGTGGCTCGGACGGTCCGGTGGGCCGCCTGTTACAGGGCGGGCAGCGCCCGGCGGCGGAACAGCTCTTGCAGCGCCTCAAGGCGGCGTTCCTTAACCGCCTCTATGTCGAGTTGCAGCGCCACCCCGGCGAGGATGGCGCGCCCGAGGCCGAGCGGCTGACCGAGCGGAGCCATGTCGAGATGGCCTATGCGTTGGACCTGCCATTGGTGGCCACCAACGATGTCTATTTCCCCAAGGCGGAGATGTACGAGGCACATGATGCGCTCCTGTGCGTGGCCGACGGGGCCTATGTCGATCAGAACGCGCCGCGCCGACGCCTGACGCCGCAGCATTACTTCAAGAGCCAGGACGAAATGGCCGCGCTCTTTGCCGATCTGCCCGAGGCGCTGGAGAATACCGTCGAGATCGCCCGGCGCTGCGCCTTTGGCTGCTACAAGCGCGATCCGATCCTGCCGCGTTTCGCCGATGACGAGGTGGACGAGCTGCGCCGTCAGGCGCGCGCGGGCCTCGCCGCGCGGCTGGCGGTCATCTCCCACGCCGCCCCGGTGGAGGACTACGAGAAGCGGTTGGATTTTGAGCTAGGCATCATCGAGGGTATGGGCTTTCCCGGCTATTTCCTGATCGTGGCCGATTTCATCAAATGGGCCAAGGAGCGCGATATTCCGGTGGGTCCGGGCCGCGGCTCGGGGGCGGGGAGCCTGGTGGCCTATGCGCTTACCATCACCGATCTCGACCCGCTGCGCTACAAGCTGCTGTTCGAGCGGTTCTTGAACCCCGAGCGCGTCTCGATGCCGGATTTCGACATCGACTTCTGCATGGATCGCCGCGAGGAGGTGATCGCCTATGTGCAGCAGAAATATGGGCGCGACAAGGTCGGGCAGATCATCACCTTCGGCGCGCTTCTGTCCAAGGCGGCGGTGCGCGACATCGGTCGCGTTCTGCAGATGCCCTACGGGCAGGTCGACCGCCTCTCCAAGATGATCCCGGTCGAGGGGGTCAAGCCCGTCTCGATCGAGAAGGCGCTCGCCGACGAGCCGCGCCTGCGCGAGGCGGCGCAGGCCGAGGAAGTGGTGGATCGGCTGCTCACCTACGGCCAGCAGGTCGAGGGGCTGTTGCGCAATGCCTCGACCCATGCCGCGGGCGTGGTGATCGGCGACCGCCCGCTCGACGAGCTTGTGCCGCTCTACCAGGACCCGCGCTCGGATATGCCGGCTACGCAGTTCAACATGAAATGGGTAGAGCAGGCGGGACTGGTCAAGTTCGACTTTCTGGGTCTGAAAACCCTGACCGTCATCCAGAACGCCATCGAGCAGATCCATGCCGAGGGGCGCGACCTGCACATCGCCGCCGATGGCAGCACCATCTATCAGCCCTTTGAGGGGGCCGAAAACGATATCGGGCAAATCCCGCTTGATGACGCCAAGACCTACGAGCTTTACTCCCGCGCGCGGACGGTGGCGGTGTTCCAGGTGGAAAGCTCGGGCATGATGGACGCGCTCAAGCGCATGAAGCCCACCTGTATCGAGGATATCGTGGCGCTTGTCGCGCTCTATCGTCCCGGCCCGATGGAGAACATCCCGAAATATTGCGAGGTCAAGAACGAGCTGAGCGCGCGCGATTACCTGCACCCCTCGGTCGATCACATCCTCGACGAGACGCAGGGCATCATCGTCTATCAGGAGCAGGTGATGCAGATCGCGCAGGAGATGGCGGGCTATTCGCTCGGTGGTGCCGACCTCCTGCGCCGCGCGATGGGCAAGAAGATCCAGGAGGCGATGGATGCCGAGCGGCCCAAGTTCATCGCCGGGGCGAAGGCCAATGGTGTCGACGATGCCAAGGCGCTCGAAGTCTGGAACCTGCTCGACAAGTTCGCCAATTACGGCTTCAACAAATCCCACGCCGCCGCCTATGCGGTGGTCAGCTATCAGAC